>NZ_JBNYXR010000011.1:0-167527 GCF_051380805.1 Janthinobacterium paucivorans | reverse complement strand
TTACCGGCACCATCATTGCTGATGGGTCGCTCACTCAAAAAACTGACAGGCCACTACTTTCGTAGCGCCTATTTCATTATTTCTTGTGAACATTTGATATTTTAAGTTTTACAGCGACCCGAAGATCGCTGCTGCACTTACATCAAATGCCCACACTTATCGACTGTTAATTGTTAAAGAACGTATTCGGCACTACTTATTTACCACTCTCGCGCTATCGACAAAGCGTTGTGTTTGTCAGCTGCGAAGAAGAAAGAGTATGAAGCATTTTACTAAATCCGTCAACTCCGTTTTTCAGCGCATTGCGCTAAAAAACTTTTTACTACCCAGCCCCTGAAGGCTGTCCCTTTGTGCCGCAAACTAGTGCGTCTCATTGGGGAGGCGAACTATAGCAAAGCCCCCCTGTAGAAGCAAGGGTTTTCCGGGACTTTTGCATTCAACTGCTACAATTTCACCCCCTTCGCGCCAAACGGCGCTTGCCTACATATAGAACCATAGAAGATTCACCATGAAACAACAAGCTCAAGGATCAGGCCTGACCCTGAAACGAGCTGGCTTTACCACTGGCTTCGGCGTACTCGCCGCCACCCTCGGCTCGGCAGTCGGTCTCGGCAACATCTGGAAGTTTCCCTATCTTACGGGCGCGAATGGCGGTGCCGGCTTTCTGCTCATCTATTTACTCGCCACCTTATTCGTAGGCCTGCCCGTGATGATCGCGGAAATCACTCTGGGGCGCCGGGCCAAGGTCAATCCCATCTCCACCATGGAACAGCTGGCACCGAAAGGCAAGCCCTGGTGGCTGCTTGGCGTGATCGGCATGGTGGCCGCCTTTCTGATCGTCGCGTTTTACTCAGAAGTCGTAGGCTGGGTGTTTGCGTATATCGCCAAGGCCATCGACGGCTCTATCCTCAGCAGCGATAAGCTGGTGACGGAAGCGGCCTTCGCCTCACTAATTAGCAATCCCCTGCAATCGCTATTCTGGCAATGGGGCGTGCTGCTGTTTATCGGTGGCATATTGATGCTGGGTGTGACCAAAGGTATCGAGGCGATCGCCAAGAAACTGATGCCCTTGCTATTTCTGTTACTACTGCTGCTATGCGCGGTCAGCCTGTCGCTCGATAAAGCAGGCGAGGGCCTGGCCTTTCTGTTCCGTCCTGATTTTTCCAAGCTGACGGCCCCCGTCGTACTGACGGCCATGGGCCTGGCCTTCTTCAAATTGTCCGTCGGCATGGGTACGATGATGACCTACGGCAGCTATTTCCGCGATGACCAGAATATCCCCGTCACAACCCTGCGCGTAATGGCCGCCGACCTAGGTGTATCGATGCTGGCCGGTATCGCTATCTTCCCCGCCGTGTTTACGTTTGGCTTCACACCCAGTGCGGGACCGTCGCTGGTGTTCATCACCATCCCAGCCGTGTTCTCGCAAATTCCAATGGGGCAAGCGCTGATGGTGGTGTTCTTCATCCTGGCCGCCGTAGCCGCTACGGGGGCGATGCTATCGCTGATGGAAGTGCCCGTGGTGATTTTCCATGAACGCTTCGGCTGGACGCGCAGCAAAGCCACGGTCGTGACCATGCTGTTGCTGGCCGCGCTAGGCTCGGTGTGCGCCCTGAGTAACAGCACTCTGGCAGACTTCAAGCTGTTTAACTTGACTATGTTTGATCTGTTCGACTTCGTCTCGTCGAATATTTTCCTGCCCGTTGGTGGCATCGGGATTGCCTTGTTTACAGGCTGGGCCTGGGGCAAGCACCATTTTATCGATGCGATCAGCAATCACGGCCAGTTGCAGAACAAGGCCCTGGCACATGGACTGCTGTTCCTGCTGCGCTTTGTCTCGCCCGTGCTGATCCTGATCGTGATGCTGAAAGGCTTACAAGTGTTCTAACTACTTGAGTTACTACCGCACCCGGGTACAAGCGTTCATTTAAATCATCAATGCCCGTACCCGCCGCTGGAACAGCCGTGCTACTTTGCTACAACAGCTGGCGCCGGTGTCGTCAGCACTTCCAGCAGGGCCGCCGTTTCGGCATCCGGGCTGCCATCAAACAATGTGTTGCGGTATTTCATCTGGAAGGCGATCAGCACATTGCGCGTCGCTTCGTCGAAGATGCCCGTATTCGGCGTCGCATAGCCGTGCTGGGCCAGCTTTTTCTGGAACCAGACGGCGTCCGGCAGTTGCTGCTCAAAAATAAGGCGCTGCGCGGCAACACGGTTAGCATCGGGCCAGACGATCAAGCCTGCATCGGCTAGCTGGCGCCATGGAAACAGCGGACCCGGGTCTTGCTTGCGCTGCGGGGCGATTTCATTGTGGCCCAGGATATTTTCCGGCGCGATGTTGTAACGCGCCTGTATGTCTTTTAGCAACGGAATCAGTTCATCGATCTGTGCCTGCGGGAACGGGTACCAAACACGCCCTTCCGGCGTGTCCTTGTAGCCGGGGTTGACGATCTCGATGCCGATCGAGCTAACATTCAACTGTGTATAAGTCTTCCAGTTACTCACACCCGCGTGGTTGGCCTGGCGCGATTCGTCCACCAGCACGTAAAACTTTGGCTTGTCCGTGTCGGTCAGCAAATAATGGCTGCTGACCACTTGTTCCGTCAGGATCTTGATCGAACGCGGCAAGTTGCTGACCGTGTAATGGATGACAATGAATTTCACGCGCGGGCTCTGGCCACGCGCCGTCAGACTACGGTCGAGGTGCGGCGCCGGCGTGGTACAGGCGGAGAGCAGGGCCACCAGCAAGGCGAGGGCGATTTTTTTCATGCAAAATCCATGTTCGGGTTAGTAAAATAGTCAGTCTTTGTCGGCATACAAGCTGGCTGTCCTGACTGCCAGCCTGGCAGCAGCCTCATGAGAACGGGCAACTTTTTGCTCCAGCATCAACGCTACCGGCAAAGCGGCGCGCATGCCCGCCGCGATGGCTGGGTGCAATTGTGCCGCACGCCCCGCCAGCACCACAGGACGGGCGCCGTAGCGCGCCGTCAGGGCCAGGGCCAAGCGCGCCAACTCCTGCCCCGCACGCTGCAAGATGTCCAGCGCCAGCGGGTCGGTATCGGCACTGGCGGCCACGGCCAGCGCCAGCCGGCCAATGGCGCCGCGCTCCTGGCCATACATGAAGGCGCGCGACAGCGACCACTCACTGCCGCCCAGTTGCGCAAACACGGCTTCGGCCATGGGCGAACTTTGCCAGCTGCCGGGCGCCTCGTCTTCGCGGCGCCAGATATGGCGCAAGGCTTCACGCGCGATCCAGTAACCACCACCGCCATCGTCGAGCAACACGCCGCGCCCGCCCGCGCGGTGAAACGCGCCATCGGCATCGATCCAGGCAGCAATCGAACCGGTGCCCGCGTAGACCAGATAACCTTGGCCCGGTTCAAAACTGTCGCGGTAGGCAATCTCGATATCGTTGCCCACGCTGATCTTGCCGGCGTCCAGCGCCAGCAGAGTGGCCAGCATTTGCACCAGCACAACATCGTCGCCGCCAAAGCCCGTCAAACCCGCCACCACGGCACGCGGCTGGCCGACCGTCAGCACGGCTTGGCACAGCCGGGCAAACGTGGCGTACACGGCTGCACGGCCAGCATCGCTGTTCATTTTTAAGGCAGACAAGCCTTCCACGACACCGTCGGCCACGATGACGCCATCCACGCTAGCCAAAGCCCAGCGCGTCTGCGTACCGCCCGCGTCGATGCCCAGGCCCAGCACGGGCGCCGCATCATTGGCAGTAGGAAAGGAAATCATGGCATAAGTGTAAAGCCAAGTAGCGCTTGCAGGCATGAAAGCTTGCGCATTTTTCATGCCTGCAGCTTATGGACTAGGGCTGTACGGTCAAGAATGACTTGGCGGGGCCGGCAAACGGGCCGCGCACGGTAACGCGTGCGCTTTCATTGCCAAGCCGGTCCACGGCGCTCACCACCACCGCGTTGACTTTACTGGTGGCATCATCAACCAGGGTCAACTCGCCCTGCACGCCGGTGACCACCGTGAAGCGCCAGTCTTCGCCATAGCGGGCCCAGACGGCATACTGGGCCACGGGTTTGCCGCCGCCCGCCGTCAGTTTGACGTTCAGACTGCTGGAATCGCGGCGCAAGGCCAGCACCGGCGTACCCGGTGCTTCCTTGCCCAGCCATGGCGTGGCGGGAATCAGAGCAGGGCTTTGATACACGGTCGCCTTGAGTTGCTCGCTGACACCCTTGCGGTTCTGCATCAGGGGCACCATGCTGAAATGCACTTGCCCATTCGCGCCGGGGCGCGTGCGCGTCACTTCGATCTGCTGGATGATCTCTTGCGGCGTAAAGGACTTGGCGGAATTGTCGATGCGGCTAGTATATAAACCGGGCCACACGTGGCGGCCATAGGGATTTTGCGCAAGCCAGTAGTCGAGCAGCACGCCAAACGCTTGTGGCGCCTGCGCCACGGGCCAATACAGCTGCGGCGACAGATAATCGAGCCAGCCCTTGGCCAGCCACAGTTCGGCATCCGCATACAATTTATCGTACTGGCTGAAGCCGACAATACCGGCCGGACGGCGATCCGGACGGCCGATGCCAAATGGGCTGATGCCGAAGCGCACCCAACTCTTCTCGCGATGGATACCGGTGTACAGGGCTTCGATCAGCTGGTTGACGTTCTGGCGGCGCCAGGAAGAGCGGTCCAGCTGGCCACCGGCCAGCAGATATCGCTGCCAGGAAGGCTCATCAGGAAACGGCAATTCGCGCTTGACGCCGCCATTGCCCGCATCCAGCGCGGCCGCCTCGGCTCCCGCACCGGCGCCAGGCGCGTCGATCGGATACGGATAAAAGTAATCGTCGATGTGCACGCCGTCGATATCGTAGCGGCGCACCACGTCCAGCACCACGTCCGTCGTGTGCTTGGAAGCGGCGGCATCACCGGGATCCATCCACAGGTAGCGCCCGTATTGCTTGACGGACGCCGGATTGGTGGAAGCGAAACTGTCGCGTGCCAGCGGCGACTTGGCTGTCGCGTGACGGGCGCGATAAGGGTTGAACCAGGCGTGCAATTCCAGGCCGCGCGCATGCGCCTGGGCCACCCAGAAAGCCAACGGGTCATACATGGGCAGCGGCGGCTGGCCTTGCTTGCCGGTCAGGTATTCCGACCACGGTTCCAGTTGCGACGGGTAAATCGTGTCGGCGCTGGGCCGTACCTGCAACACAATCGCATTCAGATTCAAGGACTTGGCGCGATCGAGGATGGCGATCGCCTCGGCTTGCTGCTTGGCCACCGGCAAATTGCTGCGACTGGGCCAATCGATATTGGCGACCGTCGACACCCAGGCGGCGCGAAACTCGCGCGGCGCCGGCGGCGGCACTTCGCCCGTAATGTGCTGCACCGGCGGCACGGCCGGCAAACCCGCTTCGCCCGGCGTCACTGCGGAGGGCATCTTGGTGCTGGTACAGCTGCTGAGCAATGTGGCGGTGGCCAGCGCAGCGAGCACGCCAGCCGTGGCGCCCAGACGTTTTTTGAAAGTAGACAACAAAACAATTCCTTGCAATGGTGGAGCGCAGGTGTATCGGTGGCGCATTTTACTGTGCGCCCGTCATCCTTGCGGGCGCACCGTTCAAAAGAATCAGGCGGCGGCTTTCTTGCCGAATGCGGGATCGATCTTGACCAGCGCGGCCATGATGAAGGCAGGAATGGTGGCGATGCAGACCCAGATAAAGAAATGTTGGTAACCGAGCATTTGCTGAATCCAGCCGCTGGCCATGCCAGGCAGCATCATGCCCAGGGCCATGAAACCCGTGCAGATGGCGTAATGGGCCGTTTTATGCGCGCCATCGGAAACCATGATCATGTACAACATATACGAAGCAAAACCGAAGCCATAGCCAAATTGCTCAAGTGCAATGCCAGCGGCGATCACATAAATGCTGCTGGGCAAGGCGCTGGCCAGGTAGACGAAGACCAGGTCGGGCAAGTGGACGGACAGCACCATGATCCACAGGCAACGTTTCAAGCCAAAGCGGGAAATGATGAACCCTCCCAGCAATCCACCCAGGGTTAGCGCAATCACGCCGATGGTGCCGTAGACCAGGCCCACCTGTTCCGTGCTCAGGCCCAGGCCGCCCTTGGCAACGGGGTCGAGCAGGAAGGGGGCGGCCAGCTTCAACAGCTGCGCTTCACCGAGACGGAACAGCAGTAAAAATCCCAGAATGACGAAAATATCCTTCTTCTTGAAGAAGGCAGCAAAGGTGGCGAGGAACTCTTGCAAAGGAGAAATACCGGCGTCCAAGATGCTGGCATGGTCGTCCTTGGGCTTCGGCAAGACAAAATAGTGATACAGGAAGAGGGCGATGAAGAGGCCCGCCAAAATCGCAAAGACAACGGACCAGGCCAGCTGCACATTGCCTGTCGCATGCGTCAGGTAGCCGGCCAGAAACACCAGGCCGCCCTGGCCAGCGATCATGGCCAATCGATAAAACGTGCTGCGCACGCCGACGAAGGCCGCTTGCTGGTGTTCTTCCAGGCCCAGCATGTAAAAGCCGTCGGCGGCAATATCATGCGTGGCGGAACTAAAGGCCATCAGCCAGAAGATGGCTAGGCTGATCTGGAAAAAATGCGGCAGCGAGGTCGTCAGGGCCACCAGCGCCAGCGCGGCGCCGATCAGCAGCTGCAAGCCGACGATCCAAAAGCGTTTGCTACGGTACATGTCAATGAAGGGCGACCACAGGGGCTTGATCACCCACGGCAAGTACAGCCAGCTGGTATACAGCGCGATATCCGTATTGGAAAAACCATAGTTCTTGTACATGATCACGGACAAGGTCATGACCACCACATAGGGGATGCCCTGGCCGAAATACAGGGAGGGGATCCATAGCCACGGCTTGTTTGCGCGCGCCGGAATGGTTTGTTGCACTAGCTCCATACATCCTTCTTTGTCTCCCAGACAGAAGAATGCTGCGCCCTCAGCTCAAGCCGCCAGTGCCGCCCGCACACTGCCGTCCGCGCCGGCCAACAATGCCTGTGCCTGGTCTGTATTGATTTTTTTGATCAAGGCAACAATCGCCACCTTGACGTGATAGTGGCATTGCTCCAGCACGCTCCTGGCCTGCGCCTCGCTAGCGCCGGTGGCATGCATGGTCAGACGCACCGCCCGCCAGATCAGCTTGGCGTTGGTCGGCTTCAAGTCTACCATCAAGTTTCCGTAAGTTTTATGCAAACCCACCATCAGGGCGCTGGAAATCGTGTTCAGGGTGATTTTTTGCGCCGTGCCCGCTTTCAAACGCGTGCTGCCGGAAATGACTTCCGCGCCCGTGTCGAGCACGATGCCGCATTGCGCCTCGTGTGCCACTGGAGCGCCCTGATTGTTGGCAATGCCGATGCTCAAGGCGCCAGCCTTGCGCGCGGCCAGTAGCGCACCCAGCACGTAGGGCGTGGCGCCGGAGGCGGCCAGCAGGATCACGACATCGTTGGCTTGCGGCTGCAGGGCCAGCAAGTCCCGCTCGCCTTGTTGCAGATCATCTTCCGCTCCTTCGACGGCCGCAAACATGGCACCCGCGCCGCCGGCCAGGATGCCGACAGCGCGCTCGGGTGGCCAGGAAAACGTGGGATTGAGTTCAACGCTGTCGAGTACGCCAAGGCGGCCCGAGGTGCCCGCGCCCACATATAGCAGACGCCCACCAGCGGCGATGCGGGGCAGGGCGGCTGTGATGGCTGCCGCGATTTGTGGTGACGCCAGCCGCACGGCTTCGACAGCCCAGAACTGGTCATCGACCAGCGCCGCCACCAGTTGCGCCACCGGGTACAGATCCAGATCCGGATGCCGCCGGCTCGGGGTTTCAGTTTTCAACATGATGTCAGAACATGCGTGAAGATGACACCAGTGTAG
This sequence comes from Janthinobacterium paucivorans, assembly GCF_051380805.1. Classification (NCBI taxonomy): domain Bacteria; kingdom Pseudomonadati; phylum Pseudomonadota; class Betaproteobacteria; order Burkholderiales; family Oxalobacteraceae; genus Janthinobacterium; species Janthinobacterium paucivorans. Next base: position 159,672 of record NZ_JBNYXR010000011.1, on the reverse strand, counting down.
TACCGATGTGCAAGATCGGCCATGAAAGCTTGGCGTGCCGGCACAACGGGAGCTTATGGATGGCAACAGAATCGTCGCAGGCAGCCTTGTTACGGCGCGCGACGCATTTCTGCGACGAAATCGTAATGATCGCTGCGGCAATACGAATGCGTGAGTTCCACCGCTTCACCCGATTCCAGGTAGGCGATGCGCGTAATAAATAGCACGGCTTGGCCATCGGGGATGCCCAGTTGCATGGCCAACACGGCCGTCGCATTCATGGCGCGGATGTGCTGCAAGGCACGCACGGGGGCCTTCTTGATGCTGCTCAAGTACTCGTACAGCGAATCGCCCACGGCGGCGGGGTCCGACACCACGCTAAATGGCAGCACGCTCACCTCATACGCCATCACCACGTCGTCGGCCAGGCGCAGGCGCTCCAGGCGCGCCACTTTCGTGTTCTGCGCCAGGCCCAGGCTCAGCTGTTCATCGCTGCTGGCGATGACGACATCGCGCTTGAGCCAACGCGAACCGGGGCGGTAGCCACGCTGCTGCAGCTGCTCGGAAAAACTCGACAGGTTCGATAGCGGCTGCTCGATACGCGGGGCAATATAGTTGCCCGAACCACGGCGGCGCACGACGAGGCCTTGCTCGACGAGCTGGTCGATGGCCTTGCGGGCAGTCACGCGCGATACGTCAAGCAGTTCGGATAGGCTACGTTCAGAGGGCAGGGCTTGGTCTACCTGATAGCGGCCGTTGCGTACGTCATCGCTCAGCTTGCGGGCGATCTGCATATATAAAGGCGAATTGTCATTTAAATCGACCTTGAGTTCTACGCTGGTCTGGCTCATACAGTTCTCCTTGTCCTCCTAGTGTAATAGCGATGGCGCTTGCGCGTAGCCCGTCCACCCATGAATCGATGGAAAATAGCGATAAATAACGGATATACGCTTAAAAAAACAATGTTTTACCGTGGGTATAGCTTTGTACCATAGATAAACAAGCAATTTTCATTGGCGCAGCAAACCATCTCCTCCTATGCTGGCAAGGCCTCCATTGGCCCTAACACAGGGAGAGAGGATGAATAAAATGCGGGGATTTCGGGGTTTGCTATTGCTCAACACAAGCTGGGCCACACTGGCCAGACCACAGTGGCCGCCCCGGCAACGGTGCCGATGCAATCGGCAGGACGAACAGCAGCGCCGCTGCCATATGACGGATAATTGCGGAACTTTCCCTCTTTTCCATTCCTTATTGCCAGCGCATGCCCACACCCTTGAACTCTGCCGCCTGCCCCTGTGGCGGTGCCTCCTACGCCAGTTGCTGCGGCCCGTATATCGCGGGCGATGCCTTGCCGCCCACGGCCGAAGCCCTGATGCGCTCACGCTACACGGCGTTTACCTTGCGCGACGAGGCATATCTGCGCGCCAGCTGGCATGCCAGCACCTGTCCTGGCGAAGCTTTATTTGCCGATGAAGAAAAAGTCCAGTGGCTGGGACTTGAGGTAAAATCTGCTTTACGTTTACGTCAACGTAAAGCAATATCAGCAGATCAAGCCGAAGAGATACACCGCGACAGCGTGGAATTCGTGGCCCGCTACAAGGTTAACGGCCGCGCGCACCGCCTGCATGAAGTGAGCCGCTTCGTGCGCGAAGCAGACAAGAGCGGCGGCGCCCTGCGCTGGTTTTATCTCGACGGCAGTTTTCCCGAATAGCGCGACCCGAGAGACCGGGCGATCATAAAAAGGAACCGCAATGCCGCACATCGAAAGCAAACTCAATCCGCGCAGTGAAGATTTCAAGGCCAATGCCGCGGCCATGCAAGCCATCGTCGACGATTTGCGCGACAAGGTCGAGAAAATCGCCGCCGGTGGCGGTGTAGCGGCAGCCGCCAAGCACCTGGCGCGCGGAAAACTGCTGCCGCGCGAGCGCGTGCAAATGCTGCTCGATCCCGGCACGCCCTTCCTCGAGTTTTCGCAGATGGCGGCCTACGCCATGTACCAGGATGCCAAGGGCGTCGATGCCGCGCCTAGCGCCGGCATCATCACCGGCATCGGCCGCGTCTCGGGCCAGGAATGCGTCATCGTCTGCAACGACGCCACCGTCAAGGGCGGCACCTATTACCCGATGACGGTAAAAAAACATTTGCGCGCCCAGGAAATCGCCGACCAGAACAATCTGCCCTGCATCTACCTGGTCGACTCGGGCGGCGCCAACCTGCCAAACCAGGACGACGTCTTCCCCGACCGCGACCATTTCGGCCGCATCTTTTACAACCAGGCAAATCTGTCGGCCAAGGGCATTCCACAAATCGCCGTGGTGATGGGCTCTTGCACGGCTGGCGGCGCGTATGTGCCGGCCATGAGCGATGAATCGATCATCGTCAAGGAGCAGGGCACGATTTTCCTCGGCGGCCCGCCGCTGGTGAAAGCGGCGACAGGCGAAGTGGTGACGGCCGAAGACCTGGGCGGCGGCGACGTGCACACGCGTTTGTCCGGCGTGGTCGACCACCTGGCGCAGAACGATTTACATGCACTGTCGCTGGCGCGCAGCATCGTCTCGAACTTGAACCGCACCAAGCCACAGCAGATGGCCTTGCGCGAATCCGTCGAGCCAAAATATCCGACGCAGGAACTGTACGGCGTGATCCCCGTCGACACGCGCAAACCGTTCGATGTGCGGGAAGTGATCGCGCGCATCGTCGACGGCAGCGATTTCGACGAATTCAAGGCCCGCTATGGCACCACCCTGATCTGCGGCTTCGCGCATATCTACGGCGTCAAGGTAGGCATCATCGCCAATAACGGCATCTTGTTTTCCGAATCGGCCCTGAAAGGCACGCATTTCATCGAATTGTGCTGCCAGCGCAAGATTCCCCTCGTCTTCCTGCAAAATATCACCGGCTTCATGGTGGGCCGCAAATATGAAAACGAGGGCATCGCCCGCAATGGCGCCAAGATGGTCACGGCCGTGGCCACGGCCGGTGTGCCGAAATTCACGGTCATCATCGGCGGCAGCTTCGGCGCCGGCAATTACGGTATGTGCGGCCGCGCCTTTTCTCCCCGCTTCATGTGGATGTGGCCGAATGCGCGCATTTCCGTCATGGGCGGCGACCAGGCCGCTTCCGTGCTGGCAACCGTCAAGCGCGACGGCATCGAGGGCAAGGGTGGCGAGTGGAGCGCGCAAGAAGAAGCCGCCTTCAAGCAGCCAATCAAGGATCAATACGAACACCAGGGTCACCCGTATTACGCCACCGCACGCCTGTGGGACGATGGCGTGATCGACCCGGCAGACACCCGCATGGTGCTGGGCCTGGGCCTGTCGGCAGCCTTGAATGCGGAAATCCCGGACACCAAGTTCGGCGTGTTTCGCATGTAAGCGGCAATAAGGGAGAAAACCATGGAATTTGAAACCTTAACGCTGGTCATCGAGGGCAATGTCGCCAGCGTGACCCTGAACCGCCCCGACGTGCGCAACGCCTTCAACGAGACGACGATCGCCGAACTGACGCGCGCCTTCGAGGCGCTGGGACGCAACGAGATGGTGCGCGCCATCGTGCTGGCGGCCAATGGCACGGCCTTTTGCGCCGGCGCGGACTTGCACTGGATGAAGAAGATGGCAGGCTACACGCATGCCGAAAACCAGGCCGACGCGCTGCAGCTGGCGCAGATGCTGCGCACGATTTACCTGTGTCCCAAGCCCGTGGTAGCAAAGATCCAGGGCGACTGCTATGCCGGCGGCATGGGCCTGGTCGCCGCATGCGATATCATTCTGGTTGCGGAAGACGTGCATTTCTGCCTGAGCGAAGTGCGGCTGGGACTGATCCCGGCCACTATTTCACCGTATGTCATCAAGGCCATGGGCGAAAACGCGGCACGCCGCTATTTCCTGAGCGCCGAGCGATTCTCTGCACAGGAAGCGCTGCGCATCGGCTTTGCCCACGAGGTAGTCGCTGGCGACGCGCTGCAAGCAAAAACGGCCGAGGTGCTGAAAGCGCTGACTAGCAACAGCCCGCACGCGGTGGCGCAGGCGAAAACGCTGGTGCGCGAAATCGTTGGCCAGCCGGTCGATGACGCGCTGCTGTTGGACACCGCCGAACGCATCGCGCAGATCCGCGCCTCGGAGCAGGGGCGCGAAGGCGTGCAATCGTTCCTCGACAAGCGCAAGCCGAGTTGGCTCATGGGCTAGTTAATGGTCCAAAGCTCATGGACTAAGAATATCATTGGAGCAGTTTTGAAAGCAGAAAAACAATCGGGCTGGGTCGAACGCAGTCTGCGTAGTGTGTGGCATCCGTGCACGCAAATGCAGCATCACGCATCGGCTAACGACGCTGTACCGCTCATCCCCGTCAGCCACGGCCGCGGCGCCTGGCTGTATGACCACGAAGGACGACGCTACCTGGACGCCATCAGTTCCTGGTGGGTGAACTTGTTCGGCCACGCGAATCCGCGCATCAATGCCGCGCTGAAGGACCAGCTGGACCGCCTGGAACACGCGATGCTGGCCGGTTTCACGCATGAACCGGTGGTCGAACTGTCGGAAAAACTCTCCGCCTTGACCGGCGGCGTGCTCGGTCACAGTTTTTACGCATCCGACGGCGCCTCGGCCGTGGAAATCGCCCTGAAAATGAGCTTTCACGCATGGCGCAACAGCGGCAAAACGGACAAGCAGGAATTCGTCTGCTTGCAAGGCAGCTACCACGGCGAAACCATCGGTGCGCTGGCCGTCACGGACGTCGCCCTGTTCAAGGATGCCTACGGTCCTTTGTTACGCGCCTCGCAGACGGTGATGTCACCCGACTTCCGCCAGGCCGCCGAAGGCGAGTCAGCCGAGGATGTGGCACGCCGCGCCGCCGCCGATGTGGAACGATTATTCCAGGAAAAATCGGACAAAATCGCCGCTATCATCATTGAGCCGCTGGTGCAGTGCGCCACCGGCATGGCCATGCACGATCCGCTGTACCTGTCCCTGGTGCGCGCCCTGTGCGACCGCTACCAGGTACACCTGATCGTCGATGAAATCGCCGTCGGCTGCGGGCGCACGGGCACTTTCTTCGCCTGCGAACAGGCCGGCATCTGGCCCGATTTCGTCTGCCTGTCGAAAGGCATCAGCGGCGGCTACCTGCCTTTATCGCTGGTGATGACGCGCGAAGATATCTATCAAGCCTTCTACAGCACCGACGTGCGGCGCGGCTTCCTGCATTCGCACTCGTACACCGGCAACCCGCTGGCCTGCCGCGCGGCGCTGGCCACCCTGTCGATTTTCGAGCAAGACGATGTGCTGGTAAGCAACCGGGAACGCGCCGCCAAGATTACGCGCGCCCTGGCGCCGCTGGCGCAGCATGAAAAAGTAAAACACTTTCGCCAGCGGGGCATGATCTGGGCCTTCGATGCGGTGGACGCGGCACCCGACTTTTCGCGCCGCTTCTTCAGCACGGCGCTGGAGCACGAACTCTTGATGCGCCCCATAGGTTCCACCGTTTACCTGATGCCGCCGTACATCCTTGACGACGCAGAAATCGCGGGCCTGGGCCAGCAAACGCTGGCCGTCTTCAAGCATGTGATCGGAGCCTGAGATGGAACTGATCGCGCGACTGCAACAGCAACTGCACGGGCTGGAAGAGCGCAGCCTGATCCGTCGCCGGCGCACCGTCGAGACGCCATGCGCGCCGCGCCTGACGGTAGACGGGCGCGAGCTGCTGGCCTTTTGCAGCAACGACTACCTGGGCCTGGCAGCGCATCCGCGCATCGTGGCAGCGCTGAAAGAAGGTGCCGACCTGTATGGTGCCGGCAGCGGCGCGTCGCACCTGATCAGTGGCCACAGCCGCGCCCATGCCCAGCTGGAAGAGCAACTGGCCGCTTTCGTCGGCGCCAACCTGGAACAGCCACGCGCGCTGTATTTTTGCACCGGCTACATGGCTAATTTAGCTGTGCTGACGGCGCTGGCCGCCGGTGATGCCGAAGCCGAGATCTTCTCGGAAGCGCTGAACCACGCCTCGCTGATCGACGGCACGCGCCTGGCGCGTGTGAAAACGCACGTGTATCCGCATGCGGACCTCGATGCGCTGGCGGCCCTGCTGGCGGCAAGCACGGCGACAAGCAAAATCGTCGTCACCGACAGCGTCTTCAGCATGGATGGCGACCTGGCGCCGCTGCCGGCGTTGCTAGCCCTGTGCGAGCAGCACGGCGCCTGGCTGGTGGTCGACGATGCGCACGGCTTCGGCGCGCTGGGCGAGCATGGCCGCGGCGCGCTGGAACACTTCAAGCTGCATTCGCCGCACCTGGTGTATGTGGGCACGCTGGGCAAGTCGGCCGGCGTGGGCGGCGCTTTTGTTTGCGCGCATGAGGCCGTAATCGAAACGCTGATCCAGAAGGCGCGCCCCTACATCTTTACCACGGCCGCCGCGCCCGCGCTCGCGCATGCGCTGCTGGCCAGCCTGGAAATCATCGCCGGCGAGGAAGGCCGGCAGCGCCGCGCCCACCTGGCCGCGCTGGTAGAACAATGGAACGACGGCTTGCAACTGCAGCGCTGGCAAGCCTTGCCGTCATTTAGCGCCATCCAGCCCGTCATCATCGGCGACAACGCGGAAATGATGGGCATCGCCGCCACCCTGTACCAGCAAGGCCTGTGGGTCGGCGCGATCCGCCCGCCTACTGTCCCGCTCGGCACGGCGCGCTTGCGCGTGACCCTGTCGGCCGGCCACACGGCGCAGGAAGTGGCGCAATTGATCAACGCAGTCAACACCCTGGAAAGGACACGTCATGAGCCTTGATGACCCCATCGTGGCCGAAGTGCTGGCAGACCTGGCGCAGGCGGTGCAACCCGCCCCCGCGAGCACCGGCCTGCCCTCGCGCTTCGCCTGTTTCGTCACCGGTACCGACACGGAAATCGGCAAGACCTTGACCTCGTCGGCCCTGCTGCACGCGCTGGTGGCGCGCGGCGTACGCGCCTGCGGCATGAAGCCCGTCGCCGCCGGCGCCGAGATGCGCGACGGCCAGCTGCATAATGAAGACGCCGACAGCCTGATCGCCGCCGGCAACGTCAGCATGCTGCGTAACCTGACCACGCCCTACATGCTGAAGGAAGCGGCGGCGCCGCATATCGCCGCCGCTCTGGAAGGCGTCATTATCGAGTCGGTGCCCATCCTGGCCGCCTACCTGGAAATCGCCGCCGCTTCGGATGCCGTCGTGGTCGAAGGCGTAGGTGGTTTCCGCGTGCCGCTGTCGCCCGGTTTCGATTCGGCCGACCTGGCGCAGCAGCTCGACCTGCCGGTAATTTTGGTAGTCGGCATGCGCCTCGGCTGCATCAGCCAAGCCTTGCTGACGGTGGAAGCCATCGCAGCGCGCGGCCTGACGCTGATCGGCTGGGTCGCCAACACCCTGGAAGTGGAAATGCGCTTCCTCGACGAAAATATCGAAGCACTGACCGAGCGCATTCCGGCGCCGCTGCTGGGCAGGGTGCCGCGCCTGGCGCAACCCGGCGCAGAAGCGGCGGCGGCGTATCTCGATTTCAGCGGCTTGCCCAACTGGCCGGCGCAGCAGTCGAAACATTAAACCGAATAATTAAACGTCTCCAAAAATAGAAGCGAAGGAATCACATGTCTCACGTCCAAGAAGCAGCAAAAACCGTCGAACTGCACCGTCCTGCGGCGCGCATCACCGTGCCGGAAGCGGCCACCTGGCCCGTCACCGATGTGCTGGCACTGTTCGACCTGCCATTCAATGACCTGATGTTCAAGGCCCAGCAAACCCACCGCATCAACTTCCCCGATGGCGACGTGGAACTGGCTACCTTGTTGTCGATCAAGACCGGTGGCTGCGAGGAAGATTGCGGCTACTGCCCGCAGGCAGCGCGCTACGACACGGGCGTGGAAGCGAAAAAAATCCTCGACATCGACACGGTGCTCGACGCGGCCCGCCAGGCCAAAGCCAATGGCGCCACGCGCTTCTGCATGGGTGCCGCCTGGCGCAGCCCGAAAGAGCGCGACATGGAAAAAGTCGAAGAGATGGTGACCAAGGTAAAGGCGCTGGGCTTGGAAACATGCGCTACTTTGGGCATGCTGGAAGAGGGACAAGCGCACCGCCTGAAAAACGCCGGCCTGGACTTCTACAACCATAACCTGGACACGGCGCCCGAGTTCTACGACAACGTCATCTCCACGCGTGAATATCAGGACCGTCTGGACACCCTGGGCCGCGTGCGCGAAGCGGGCTTGAAAGTGTGCTGCGGCGGCATCGTCGGCATGGGCGAGACGCGATTGCAGCGCGCCGGCCTGATCGCCCAGCTGGCCAATTTGAATCCGTATCCGGAATCGGTGCCCGTCAACCACCTGGTGCAGGTGGAAGGCACGCCTTTGTATGGCCTGGAAGCGCTCGATCCGTTCGAGTTCGTGCGCACGATTGCGGTTGCCCGCATCACCATGCCAAAAGCGCGCGTGCGTTTGTCGGCGGGCCGCCGCCAGATGGGCGAAGCCGTGCAAGCCATGTGCTTCCTGGCGGGCGCCAATTCCATCTTCTACGGCGACAAGCTGCTCACCACCGATAATCCGGAAGCGGAAGACGACCGCACCCTGTTGAACAAACTGGGCTTGCAGACGCGCGGCGCCATGCTCGACTCGGTACAGAAAGAGAAGTGCGGCTGCTGATCGAAGTCAACCGGGGTCAGACCCCAGCTATTGCTTTTGGGTTAAGCAACAACCTGACCCAACGTCTGTACTGCAGGGGTCTGACCCAAAGGGTCTGACCCCACAATAAAAAAACTTCCAGCCACGAGCTGCAAAGAGAGAGACCATGTTCACTAAAATCCTGATCGCCAACCGCGGCGAAATCGCTTGCCGTGTCGCCGCTACCGCGCGCCGCATGGGCATCCAGACCGTTGCCGTATATTCGGAGGCAGACGCCAACGCCAAGCACGTCGCCGTCTGCGACGAAGCGGTGCTGATCGGCCCTGCGCCGGCCAAGGAAAGCTATCTGTGCGGTGACAAGATCATCGCCGTGGCGCTGGCCACTGGCGCGCAGGCGATCCACCCCGGCTACGGCTTTTTGTCCGAAAACGCCAACTTCGCCGACGCCTGCCACGCTGCAGGCCTGGTCTTCATCGGCCCGCCGGCGTCCGCCATGCGCGCCATGGGTTCCAAATCGGCCGCCAAGTCGCTAATGGAAAAGGCGAATGTGCCGCTGGTGCCTGGCTACCACGGCGACAACCAGGATGCGGACTTCCTGCACGGCCAGGCCGACAAGATCGGCTACCCCGTGCTGCTGAAGGCTTCGGCCGGCGGCGGCGGCAAGGGCATGCGCGTCATCGAGCACTGCGCCGACTTCAAGGCCGCGCTGGCCTCGTGCAAGCGCGAAGCGATCAGCTCTTTCGGCGACGACAAGGTGCTGGCCGAGAAATACCTGTCGCGTCCACGGCATATTGAAATCCAGGTGTTTGCCGATACCCTGGGCAACTGCATCTACCTGTTCGAGCGCGATTGCTCGGTGCAGCGCCGTCATCAAAAGGTGCTGGAAGAAGCGCCGGCGCCGGGCATGCCGTTCGACCGCCGCGCCGCCATGGGCGAGGCGGCCGTCGCCGCTGCCAAGGCTGTCGGCTATGTGGGCGCGGGCACGGTGGAATTCATCGCCAACCAGGATGGTTCGTTCTACTTCATGGAGATGAACACGCGCTTGCAGGTGGAACACCCGGTGACGGAAATGATCACCGGCACCGACCTGGTGGAATGGCAGTTGCGCGTCGCCTTTGGCGAGCCGCTGCCGAAAAAACAGCATGAGCTGACGATCCACGGCCACGCCATCGAAGCGCGCATCTATGCGGAAAACCCGGAAAAGGGCTTCCTGCCATCGATCGGCACCCTGCGCCACATGCAGTCGCCGTCGGCGGTGACGTTCGAGCTGGGCGGAACGGTGGTTCCGGCCGCCGTGCGCATCGATTCGGGCGTGCGCGAGGGCGACGCTATCTCCCCGTTCTACGACCCCATGATCGCCAAGCTGATCGTCTGGGGCGCAGACCGCCGCGAGGCACTGGCACGCATGGCGCAGGCGCTGGGTGAGTACCAGATCGTGGGCCTGGCCAGCAATATCGCTTTTTTGAAGCGCCTGGTCGAAGGCCAGGCATTTGCCAGCGCCGATCTCGACACGGGTTTAATCGAGCGCAATCAAGAATCGCTATTCCCCGCGCTGCAGGCAACGCCAGACACGGCGCTGGCACTGGCGTCGGTGGCCCTGCTGCTGGAAGAGAAAGCGGCCGCCGAAACGCAGTCGAGCCACCGCGCCGACCCGTGGGGCAATGCCCTGGGCTGGCGCTTGAACAGCACTCTGGGACGCAGCCTGGCGTTTGCCGATGAGTTCACGCTCGCTGGCGGCGCCGAGGCCGAGGCCTATGCCGCACGCATCACCTACCAGACCGATGGCTGGCTGTTCAACGGCCAGCCCCTCAGCTTGACGGCGCGCCAAGGCAATGAGCTGCACATCAAGCTCGGCGAGCGTGCCGTGCACGGCACCGTGCTGCGCGACGGCGAGCAGTTCCACGTATTTAGCAGCGGCTTGCACTACACCTTGCATTACAGCGACCCGATGGCGCATGCGGGCGAAGTGGAAGCGGAAGGCGGCCGCCTGACGGCGCCCATGCCGGGCAAGGTCGTCGCCGTGCTTGTCAACAAAGGCCAGGACGTGAAAAAGGGCGAGCCTTTGGTCATCATGGAAGCGATGAAGATGGAGCACACCATCGCCGCGCCACACGATGGCTTGGTGGAAGACGTGCTGTACGGCGTCGGCGACCAGGTGAGCGATGGCGCGCCGCTACTGGCCTTCAAGGCTGCCGCATAAAGGCTGTGACGATGCGCATCCTTTTACAACGTTCGGACGGCAAGGAAGCGGCGTGGATCAGCGACTTGCGTGACTTGCTGCCCGAGGCCGAAATCCATTTCTGGCGCGAAGGCGAAACGTTCGCGCCGTGCGACTACGCCGTCGTATGGCAGCCGCCAGCGGCCATGCTGCCAGCATTACGCCAAGTTAAAGCCATCTTCAACACGGGCGCAGGTGTCGACGCACTCTTGAAATTTGGCGAGGCGCTGCCCGCACACGTGCCGCTGATACGCCTAGACGACGCGGGCATGGGCGTGCAGATGGCCGAATATGTGAGCCACGCCGTGCTGCGCCACTTCCGCCAGTTCGACGCGTACGAGGCGCAGGGCCGCGCCGGCATCTGGCAAGCGCTACCCGCCTACGACAAGGCCGATTTCCCCATCGGCGTGCTGGGCATGGGCGTGCTGGGCAACCGCGTACTGCAAGCGCTGGCGCAGTTCGAGTTTCCCCTGCGGGGATGGAGCCGCAGCCGCAAGTCAAGCGATGGCGTGCAATGTTTTGCGGGCGAAGAGGAGCTGGAAGCCTTTTTGCGCGGCACGCGCGTGCTGGTGTGCATGCTGCCGCTCACGCCCGAGACGCATAACCTGCTCGACCGCACGCGTCTGTCGATGCTGCTGCCAGGCGCCTACGTCATCAACGTGGCGCGCGGCGCGCATATTGCCGAACCGGATTTACTGACCCTGATTCGCAGCGGACATATCGCCGGGGCAACGCTCGACGTGTTCCGCAACGAGCCGCTGCCGCAACAGCACCCATTCTGGCAAGAACCGCGCATCACCATCACGCCGCATATTTCGGCGGCCACCCTGCGCCGCGAAAGCGTGGCGCAGATCGCCGCCAAGATGCGCCGCCTGCATGCCGGAGCAGTAGTCGCCGGCATCGTCAACCGTTTGCAAGGATATTGAGATGAGCAATCAAGTGAGTTTGCCAAAACAGGTGAAGATCGTCGAAGTGGGTCCGCGCGACGGCCTGCAAAACGAAAAGGAAACCATCAGCGCCGCCGTCAAGATCGAGCTGGTCGACCGCCTGACCTTGGCCGGCTTCAGCAACATCGAGGCGGCGTCCTTCGTCTCGCCAAAATGGGTGCCGCAAATGGCCACCAGCGCGGAAGTGATGGACAAGATCACGCGCCGCGCCGGTACCCTGTATTCGGCGCTGACGCCGAACATGCAAGGTTTCGATGCCGCGCTGGCGGCGAAGGCCGATGAAGTGGTGATCTTCGGCTCCGCCTCCGAGGCGTTCTCGCAAAAGAATATCAACTGCTCGATAGCTGAATCGATCGCCCGCTTCGAAGGCGTGGCCAAGGCGGCCAAGGCACATGGCTTGCGCCTGCGCGGCAGCATCAGCTGCGCCTTCGGCTGCCCCTATCAGGGCGACGTGCCGCTGGACGCCGTGGCCGACGTGGTGGGGCGCATGCGCGACCTCGGTTGCGACGAGATCGACATCGCCGACACCATCGGCGTGGCCACGCCGCGAAAAACGCAGGCGGTCATGCAGCGCGCGATTCAAGCCTTCCACGTGGGCGGCCTGTCCGGCCACTTCCACGACACCTATGGCCAGGCGCTGGCAAATATCTACGCCAGCCTGGAAACGGGTATTGCGATTTATCATTCGTCCGTCTCGGGCCTGGGCGGCTGCCCCTACGCCAAGGGCGCTACCGGTAACGTGGCGACCGAGGACGTGCTCTACATGATGCAGGGACTGGGGATAGACACCGGCATCGACCTGGAACTGGTGGTCGATGCGGGCCAGTTCATCTCGCAGCAGCTAGGGCGCAAGGGTTCCAGCCGCGCCGGCAACGCCATCGCGGCAAAACGCGCCGCTGTTTGAGGTAAGTTGGATTAGCGTGGCGACGCCACGCGTAATCCGACAACAGTGTTTGCCATGACCCTGGTGGCGTCGGATTACGCGCTTGCGCGCTAATCCGACCTACCCGACCGGCGTGAACCGTACAGACGAAAAAAAACCCAAGAGCCGAAGCTCTTGGGTTTTTTTCTACAAATTTGGTCGGAGTACAAGGATTCGAACCTTGGACCCCCTGGTCCCAAACCAGGTGCGCTACCGGGCTGCGCCACACTCCGAAGACCAAGATAATACAGGCCGTATCGACTTCGGTCAAGGGTCAGGTGAAACTCTGTGTAAATTATTTACGCCGGGCACGAGAAGCCATGTATTTTTCAAAACTATTGAAGTATGCGACACTAACTAGGCAAGTTTTCCCGCTCAGACATGAAGGCGACGACGGCAATGGATTTCAGTATAGAAAGAAGAGACGGTGGCCGGCCCATGCCAAGCCGCCGCAGCATGGTGCTGGGCATTGCCGTGTCCGTGCTGCTGCATGGCGCATTGGTCTATCTATGGCGCCATGTGCCACCGCCTGTCGCGCCGGATGCGGGTCCGCGCGTGGAGTCGATTGCCGTGTGGATACGTCCACTGGCCGCCAAGCCCCCAGCGCCGCCTGTCGAAGTCGTCCAGCCAAAGCGCGAAGCAAGACCCATCATTGAGCCAAGGCGCGCCGCGACCCGCGCAGTGCCGACGCCAGCGGTGGCCACCGCGCCAGCACCGAACCCGCCAGCCATCACGCTGGCACCGGCAACGCCGGCAGCCAACTCGGATACCTTGCCGCAAGAGACCGCAAAATTCGACATGGAAGCGGCCAGGAAGACGGCGCGCAAGATGGCCGGCGAACGCGATCCATCCAAGGTGGGCACGGCCGTCGGGCAAATCCCCGACCAGCCGCTGGCAACGCAAACCCGACTCGCGCGCGATATCGCGCAAGGCAAGCGCGGCGATTGCCGCACCGCCTATGCAGGCGCGGGCTTGCTGGCACCCGTGCTGATGTTGCTCGACAAAAAGGATAGCGGCTGCAAGTGGTAAGGCAAGTGTTGAGGCAAGGGCAGAGACTTACAAGATACCGGGATTGGCTATCTCACCATGCCCTTATTCTTGGCCCTTCAACTGCAGCGCCCGTTCATACAGGGCGTTTTTCTTGCGCCCCGTGATTTGCGCCGTCAGGTTAGCCGCTTGCTTGACGCTGCATTCAGCCAGCAGGATGTTCAGGATGCGTTCCGCTTCCACGTCTTCCGCGTCTTGCGCCTCGGTTGCGCCTTCGAGCAGGACGACAAATTCGCCCTTTTCGCGATGCGCATCAGCGCGTATCCAGCTTTCCGCTTCGGACAGCGGGCAGCGGTGGATTTCCTCGAACATTTTCGTCAGTTCGCGCGCAAACACCACCTGGCGCGTAGGCTCGAACGCTTCCACCAGGGCTGTGGCGCAATCGAGGATGCGGTGCGGCGCCTCGTAGAACACCATCGTGGCCGTGACGCCGCGCAAGCTGTGCAGCATGTTTTCGCGCTGCTTGGCCTTGGCCGGCAGGAAGCCGACAAAGTAAAACTGGTCATTCAACAAACCGCTGGCGGAAATGGCCGTGATGGCCGCCGATGCGCCCGGCAGCGGCAGCACGCGCAAACCCGCTGCGCGCACGGCGTCGACGATGCGCGCGCCCGGGTCGGAAACGGCGGGCGTGCCCGCATCGGAGACGAGGGCGATGCGCTCGCCGGCGTGCAGGCGGGCGATCAGGGTCTGCGCCACTTCACGCTCATTATGTTGATGCGCCGCAATCAATGGCTTGTTCAGGCCAAAGCGCGTCAGCAGGTGCGCCGTATTGCGCGTATCTTCACAGGCAACGGCGTCGGCAAGGCTCAGCAAGTGCAGCGCGCGCAAGCTGATATCGGTCACATTGCCGATCGGCGTGGCCACTATATACAATGTTGCGATAGGATAGACCTGGTGCGCCGCCTCTGTCATGATGGGCAGGCTGGCGATGGAACTGATTTCTTGTACGGTCATTTTGGAGGTTGAATGCTTGCTAATAGTGTGAAGTTACTGCTTGTTTGTGCCGCGACCGGCATGCTGAGCGCTTGCAGCACGCCTTGCGACGCGCCCGGCCAATTGTGCGCGCCTATTGAATCTAACACAAGGGCGCTGCCGCCACCGAAGCCGTTGCCACCACCCGTGCCGCCCAAGCCGCCTGCGCCAGAACCGGTGACGTTTGCCGTGGCCGTACCCGATATTACCGCGTATGACGGCAACGCTGCGCCGCTGGCGCCGAGCAAAAACAAGCCGGCGACCGGCACGCCGCTCGACATGCCGACGGCCACGGCGCCGGCACCGGCCGATGGCAATGTCCACCACATCGGCTTGCTGCTGCCGCTGCGCTCGTCTTCCTTGGGTCCGGCCGCCGAATTGCTGCGCGCCGGCTTCATGGCCGCCTATGCGCGCGACCGCAGCGGCTTCGAAGTGACGGTGATCGACACGGGCGATGGCAGCAGCGATGTCCTGAACAAGTTTGCACAAGCGCAAGAGGAACAGGACGTCATCGTCGGCCCCCTGTCGCGCTCGGCCGTCACGGCGGTGGCGAATAGCGACCTGGTGCGCAAGCCGACGATAGCCCTGAACCACCCGGACCACCGCGGCGAGGCGCGCCTGCCGGAAAAAATGCTCATCATGGGCCTGTCGATCGAAGCGGAAGCGCGCCAGGTCGCCGCCTGGGCCGCCAGCGAACAGCCGTCTGCCAGCGCGCTGATCCTCTCGGCCGGTTCGCCCTCGCAACGCCGCACCAGCGCCGCCTTCAAGCAGGAATGGCTGCGCCAGGGCGGCAAGATCGAAACGATGGACTTGACGGCCACGAATGGCTACCTGAGCGATGCCGAGCTGGTGCAGCTGCGCGCGCGCCTGGCCGCGACACCGCCTGGCCTGCTGTTTGCCGCGCTCGACGCTGACCAGGCGCGCCAATTGCGCGTGGCCATCGGCAGCGATTTGCCCCTGTATGGCACGTCGTCATTGAATCCCGGCACCGGACGCGGCGCCAGCGGCCCGGAACTCGACGGCGCGCGCCTGCTGGACCTGCCATGGCAAGTGCAGCGCAACCACCCGCAAGTGATGCAGTATCCGCAGCCGCCGCAGCCAGGCGACGCCCGCCTGACGGCGGACATGGAACGCCTGTACGCGCTGGGCATCGATGCCTTCCGCGTGGCGCGCGAAGTGGCGCTGCGTCCAAACGCGCCGTTCACGCTCGATGGCGTGACTGGCCGCCTGGCCGTACGCTTCGAGAATGCGCAAAGCGTCTTCGAACGCACGGAGCAAGCTGCCAGCTACCAGCAGGGCGTACTGGGCACCTGGCCACCGGCCGCAGCGGCAACGCCGGCCGCCTTGCCACCGGCACAATAAGGATACGCCATGCTGCCCTTGCCTTTCCAAAATACACAGGCACGGGGACAGCAGGGGGAAGACGCTGCGCTCGCCTATCTGCGGCGACAAGGCTTGTTGCTGCTTGCACGCAACTATCGGTGCAAAGGTGGCGAACTGGACCTGATCATGCGCGATGGCCCGTCGGTCGTCTTCGTGGAAGTGCGGCTACGCAGCAGTGCCGCCTTTGGCGGCGCGTTGGCCAGCATCACGTCAAGCAAGCAGCGGCGCATGGTGCTGGCGGCGCAAAGCTGGCTGCTGACGCAAAATATCGTGCCGCCATGCCGCTTCGACGCACTCGCCATCGATGGGGGGCGCATCAGCTGGCTGAAGAACATCCTCGATATGTAAGCATTTTTAACCGTGCTTGTCCGCCATGCCGCGCACCTGCACTATAATCGCCAGACTATGAATAATCAACGCATCCTCTCGCACTTCCACGAAAGTGCCGAACTCAAGATCCGGGCTGCTACCGTATTGGCGCAACCCATTGCGCAGGCGATCGACCTGATGTTCTATGCATTGTCAAACGGCAACAAGATCCTGGCCTGCGGCAACGGCGGTTCCGCCGCCGACTGCCAGCATTTCGCGGCCGAGCTGGTGGGACGCTTCGAACGCGAGCGCTTTCCGCTGCCGGCCCTGGCGCTGACGACCGATACCTCGATCCTGACGGCCATCGCCAATGACTACAGCTACCGCGAGATTTTCTCGAAACAAGTGCAGGCCTTCGGCCAGGCCGGCGATATCTTGCTGGCCATCTCCACGTCGGGCAATTCGGCCAACGTGATGGCAGCAGTAGAAGCGGCGCTCGAGCGCGAAATGCGCGTCGTGGCGCTGACGGGCAAGGACGGCGGCGCCATCGGCAAGATGCTGACCGATGCCGACGTGCATATCTGCGTGCCGGCCGAGCGCACGGCGCGCATCCAGGAAGTCCACCTGACCACCATACACTGCATCTGCGACGGCATCGACGTCGCCCTATTCGGAGGAGACGTGAATGACTAAATTCGCTACTGGCCCAGGCTGGAAACGCGTACAACGCCCACTGGCTACCGCTTTGCTGTGCGGCGCCATGCTCACCTCGCTCACCGGCTGCATCGAACTGATGGTCGGCGGCGCAGTGATGAGTGGCGTTGCTGCGGCAGACCGCCGTACCCTTGGCGCCCAGACCGAAGACAAGTCGATCGCCCTGAAAGGCGAATCGCGCATCCCCTCCATCGTCGGCGATGCCGGCCATGTGAACGTCACCAGCTTCAACCGCCGCGTCCTGCTGACAGGCGAAGTGCGCGATGAGGCGATGAAAAATGCCGTCGAGCGCGAAGTGCGCAATATCGAAGGCGTGGAATCGGTGGCCAATGAACTGATCATCGCCGGCCCGGCCAGCTACACCTCGCGCTCGAACGACGCGCTGATCACCACCAAGGTCAAGGCCAGCCTGGTGGACATGAAAACTATCTCGGCAGCCTCGTTCAAGGTCGTCACCGAAAACGGCAGCGTCTTCCTGATGGGCCGAGTCACCCAGCGCGAAGGCATGGTCGCGGCCGACGTAACGCGCGGCGTGGGTGGCGTGCAGAAAGTGGTCAAGCTGTTCGACTACATTTCGGAAGCGGAGCTGAAGCAATTGCAGCCCGATCCGATACCGGGGCGCGTCAACAACGCCGTCGGACAGTAGGCCCGCCAGGCCGTACACAAAACGATGGGGCTATAATGGCCCCATCGTTACGTTATCTGGTGTGAAAACTATGTCGACATCGAGTGCCAAATCCTGGAGCAAGCCCGCGCTATTTTGTATTGCATTGATGGCTGTCGCTGCGGTGGCGTTTCTGAACAACAAACAAAGCGCGCCGGACGTGACCTTCCACGGCATCCATGGCGAAAAAATTACGTCAAGCAGCCTGCGCGGCAAGGTCGTGATGGTCAATTTCTGGGCTACCTCCTGCACCACATGCGTGGCAGAAATGCCGGAAATGGTCGACACCTACAACAAGTACAAGGGGCAGGGACTGGAATTGGTGGCCGTGGCCATGAAATACGATCCGGCCAACTACGTCCTTAATTTCGCCGAAACGCGCCAGCTGCCCTTCAAGGTGGCGCTCGACGTGACAGGTGAGGCGGCCAAGGCTTACGGCGACGTGGCCCTCACACCCACCACCTTCGTGCTCGACAAGCAGGGCAAGATCCTCAAGCGCTACGTGGGCAAGCCAGAATTCGCCGAATTGCATAAATTAATCGAGAGCGCCATCGCCGGCTGATCCGACACTGGCGACACTGGCCGCAAAACCTTGTTGCCAGCTGTTGCACGTATGTTATAACCTTCCCTCGCGTGATCCCATTCACCTTATGAAGGCCAGCCGTGTCCCTAGCCGCTCAATCGCTCGACCCGCAACAACTGAAAACCTGGCTACTCGCCAGTGGCAACAAGGACGCCACGGCGTTCCGTCAACTATATCACGCCACATCATCGAAACTGTTCGGCTTCGCGCTGCGTATATTGCATAAGCAAGAGCTCGCCGAAGAAGCCTTGCAAGAGGGTTTCGTTGCCATCTGGAACAATGCCGCCACTTACCAGAGCCATCTGGCGGCGCCGATGACCTGGATGGCCACCATCGTGCGCAACAAGGCGTTCGATGTGCTGCGGCGCAGCGACGATACCGTGGAAATCGATGCCGAACAGTTTGATAGCGAAGTCATGAATGCACTCCAAGACCCCCAGGCCACGCCCATCGAAGCACTGCAGCTGAGCAGTGATGCCAAGGCGCTGGCGTTTTGCATGTCGGCCCTGGACGGGCTGCATCGGCAAGTAGTCGCCCTGGCGTTCTATCATGACCTGTCGCACAGCGAAGTGGCGCAGCAGATGTCGCTGCCGATCGGCACCGTCAAGACCTGGATACGGCGCAGCCTGGAACGGCTGCGTACGTGCCTGGCGAAACGGGAGGCAACATGAATATTCGCGGCAATGACAGCTTGCGCCAGAAACTGGCGTCCGAATACGTGCTGGGCACCCTGAAAGGCGGCGCGCGCCGGCGTTTCGAAGGCTGGCTGCACAACGACGCCGATTTGCGCAATATCACGGCCGAATGGCGCCAGCGCCTGGAACCGATGGCGGAGTTTGCCACGCCCGTGGCGCCGCCCAAGCGCGTCTGGCAACAGATCGAGCAGCGCTTGCACCTGGCGCCCCAGGGTGGCTGGTCATTATTGCGCGATTCGCTGTCATTCTGGCGTTCGCTCGGCATGGCCTCAAGCGCCATCGCCGCGCTGCTGGTGATCGTCGTGGCCACGCGCGTCATGGACACACCACAGATCAGCTATGTGGCCAGCCTGACGGACGAGAAAGCGCAAACAGCCCTGCTGCTGACGGCCGACAGCCGCCAAGGCGGGCTCGAGGTGCGCATGCTGGGCAACGCGCCCGTACCTGCTGATCGCGACCTGGAACTGTGGGCCGTGCCGAAGAGCGGCAACCCGCGTTCGCTGGGTCTGCTGGCCGACAAGGGCAACATGAAACTGGCCTTGCCGCAGCGTGGCATCGGCAACGACGTAGCCACGATGGCCGTTACCCTGGAACCGAAAGGCGGGTCGCCCAATCCGAACGGACCGACGGGACCGGTTTTGTATAAAGGTAACTGGGTGAAAATCTAGCGAACCCAAGCAAGGGCTGGGGTCGTTCCCTTCGGGATCGGAATTTCCCCCATTGGGGAAAATTTCCCCTGCAGGGTACGACCCCGGATTTTGCCCTTCGGTTACTTGGGATACAGAATCATCTGCGTGCAACGAAACAGGGCGATGGTCTTGCCCATTTCCTTGCTTTTCACCACGGCATCCCACACTTGCGTGTTGCGGCCCTTGGGCTCGACTTTCGCCGTGCAGGTGAGCGTGCCTTCGCAGGCCGTGCCCAAGTGGTTCGATTTGAACTCGATGGTGGTGAAATTGTTCGCGCCCTCGGGCCGGTTGCCGATACAGCCATAGCCGGAAGCCGTATCGGCCAGCGCCACCACGCTACCAGCGTACAGCTAGCCATCCGGTACCAGCAGAGGTGACAGCACGGGTAATTGCGCCGCCAGCTGGCTGGAATAGCGGCATTTCCGCAGCATCCTGGAAGAGCTGCGCCTGGGGCTGGCCATCGTGCTTCGCGGCCGGCTTGCGCCAGCACTACGGCCTGCCCCAGCGCGACTTGCGCGTCATCCTGTCAGGTCGCTCTGGCGCAAATCACGCAACAAGCGCCAACAGCGCGGCAATTTTCTTGCTACTATATCCTCATGCCTTCCCGCCAGCCCACCCGCAAGCCTTATGGCAAGCCTTATGGCAAGCCTGCCCATCACGGTGCCGCCGCCCTGGCGCGCGCACCATGGCAGCTATGCCTGGCCCTGTTCAGTGCGCTTGCCCTCGTGTTCCTGCTGTCGACGGCAGCCTCGCACCTGCACAAGACGAGCCTCGACGCGGAAGAGTGCGCGCTGTGCGCCACGGCCATCGACAAAGTGGCCGATATCGCCGCGCCGCCGGCCATCACCGCGCCACCGGCCCAATTACTGCCCTACCGCTTGCTGGCCATCGCGCCAGCCACCCTGGCCCCCGTCGCCACACGCATCCTGCCGCCCGTGCGCGGTCCGCCTGCCGCCTCACTGTAGTTCGTACGCTTTTTTATCCTTTTCAGGCTGCAGCGCCGCGTCCCCATGCGCGCCGTGCCGCCTGGCGTTGACTATTTTCGAGGTATGCCATGCACCACACACCACGCCTGAGCGCACTGTCGCTCGCCCTTGCCAGCCTGTTTAACCTTTCCGCGCATGCCGCTGAGGCAAACGAAGCCTCCAGCGCCGCAACGGATGGCGCACCACAAGAGATGCAAAAGGTGGAAGTCACCTCCGCCCACTTGAAAAATGCGCGCATCGCGCTGTCGCCGAAAGTCGGCACCACCATCTACAGCATCGACAGCCACATGATCGACATGCTGGGCCAGGGCGACAATACGCCATTCAATGAAGTGCTGCTGCGCCTGCCGGGCGTATCGCAAGATTCGAAGGGCTCGGGCGCCCTGCACGTGCGCGACGACCATGCCAACGTGCAATACCGCATCAACGGCGTACAGTTACCGGAAAGCATCAGCGGCTTTGGCCAGTCGATCGACACGCGCCTGATCGACAAGACCGATTTCATGACGGGCGCCTTGCCGGCCCAGTTCGGCCTGCGCACGGCGGGCATCGTCGATATTGAAACGAAGGAGGGCGGCCTGACGCCAGGCGGGCGCATCGGTATCATGCTCGGCAGCCACGACCATGTAGAACCGAGTGCTGAATTTTTCGGCAGCGTAGGCAAGTTTAATTACTACCTGTCCGGCAGCTATCTGGGCAATTCCCTGGGCGTGGAAAACCCGCAAGACACACGCAGCGCCCTGCACGACAAAACGCGGCAAAACAAATCGTTCGGTAGCCTCTCGTATTTCCTCGATGACAACACGCGCCTGGGCGCCATGTTCGGCACGTATAACGGCCGCTTCCAGATCCCGAATAACCCCAACCAGGCGCCCGCCTTCTCGTTGGATGGGCACAGCGATGCGCAGGCGGGCACGTCGAGCTTGCCATCATCGCAATTGAATGAAAACCAGCACGAAGTTAACCGCTTCCTCGTGCTGTCGCTGCAAAAGAGCCTGGGCGACGTCAATTACCAGGTCTCGGCTTTCCACCAGTATTCGGCACTGCACTTCACGCCCGATGCCATCGGCGACCTGATCTACAACGGCGTAGCCTCGGACTCGCGCCGCACGAACCGCGCCTCGGGTGCCCAGTTCGATATCAGCTACAAACTGCATCCCGAGCATACCGTGCGCGCGGGCCTGGCCTACACGCGGCAGAAGACGACGAGCGACAACACGGTGGCCGTGTTCCCTGCCATTGACGGCGCGCAAACCGCCACCACGCCCATCTCCATTGCCGACAACAGCGGCAAGACCGGCACCCTGGCGAGTTTTTATCTACAGGATGAATGGCGTATCAGCAAGCCCTTGACCCTGAACTACGGCGCCCGTTACGACAAGGTAGCGGCCTACACCAGCGAGCAGCAATGGAGCCCGCGCGTCAATCTGGCTTACCAGATCGCGCCGGGCACGGCCCTGCACGCGGGCTATTCGCGCTACTTCACGCCACCGCCGCAGGAATTGGCGGCCCAGGGCAGCATCGACCTGTACGCGCACACGACGAATGCGCCGGAAATCGGCCAGTCGGACAACGTCAAGGCCGAGCGCACGCATTACTACGATGTGGGCATCAGCCACCAGGTCAATTCAAAACTGACCGTGACGGCCGACGTGTACTATAAAAAGATCCACAATCTGCTGGACGAAGGCCAGTTCGGCCAGGCGCTGATCTTGACGCCATTCAATTATGCGGATGGCTACGCCAAGGGCCTGGAGTTGTCCGCCATCTATAGCGAGAAAAACTGGGGCCTGTTCCTCAACGCCAGTACGCAAAAGGCGCAAGGGCGTAACATCAATTCGGGGCAAGCGCTGTTTGGTGCCGCTGAGTTGAACGCCATCAGCAAGCACTATGTCTACCTCGATCATGACCAGAAATACACGCTGTCCGGCGGTGGCCATTATCACTTCGGTGATTCGCAAGTGAGCGCTGACTTTCTCTACGGCAGCGGCCTGCGCATGACCCCAGACGGTGGCGCACCGAATTCCGGGCATTTGCCCAGTTACTTCACCGTCAACACGGCACTCACCCACACCTGGAAAAATACGCCGCTCGGCAAGGTGGAGGGACGCCTGGCCCTGGTCAACGTGTTCGATAAATCCTACCTGCTGCGCGACGGTTCCGGCGTGGGCGTGGGGGCGCCACAATACGGCGCCCGCCGTAGTCTGTACGCCGGCCTGTCGACGAGCTTTTAAGCGATAGGCGCGCAGTCAGGTTGAAGGCGCGAAAAGGGATTTGTCGGCAGGACAACGCGGTCGCGCCGCCTACGCATGCGGCGCCTGCGCCAAGAGCAGGCAAGAAAAAGCCGCCCGGCTTTGCAGCGGGCGGCTTGATGTGGCGCGAGGGGCTTAGAAATTGAGCGCCGACTCCACGCCGGCGCTATGCGCCTGTTCGTCCGCATGGTAGGAGCTGCGCACCATGGCGCCCACGGCAGCGTGCGTGAAACCCATTTTATAGGCTTCTTCTTCGAACATTTTGAAGACGTCCGGGTGCACGTAGCGGCGCACGGGCAGGTGGCTGTTCGATGGCGCCAGGTACTGGCCGATGGTCAGCATGTCGATATCGTGCTCGCGCATGTCGCGCATCACTTGCAAGATTTCCTCGTCCGTCTCGCCCAGGCCCACCATGATGCCGGACTTGGTTTTCACGTCCGGGTACATGGCCTTGAAATCCTTCAGCAGTTTCAGCGAGTGCATGTAGTCCGAACCGGGACGCGCTTCCTTGTACAGGCGCGGCGCCGTTTCCAGGTTGTGGTTCATGACGTCAGGCAAGCCATCCTTGAACAGGTTCAACGCTTTTTCCAGGCGGCCGCGGAAGTCGGGCACCAGCACTTCGATGCGGGTGTTTGGCGACAGGGCGCGCGTTTGCTGGATGCACTCAACGAAATGGCCAGCGCCGCCGTCGCGCAAGTCATCGCGGTCGACGGAAGTGATGACGACGTAGTTCAGGCGCAGCTTGGCGATGGTTTTCGACAGGTTGGCCGGCTCTTCCTTGTCCAGCGGGTCCGGACGGCCATGGCCGACGTCGCAGAACGGGCAGCGGCGCGTGCACTTGTCGCCCATGATCATGAAGGTAGCCGTGCCCTTGCCGAAGCATTCGCCGATGTTCGGGCAGCTGGCTTCTTCGCACACGGTCACCAGTTTGTTTTCACGCAGGATATCCTTGATTTCATAGAAGCGGGTCGATGCCGAGGCGGCCTTGACGCGGATCCAGTCCGGCTTTTTCAGGCGCTCGACTTGCTCGATCGGAATGATCTTGATCGGGATGCGCGACGTCTTGCTGGCGCCTTTTTGCTTTTCGCTCGGGTTGTACGCGGCAGCGGCGGTCGCGGCGGGGGCGGTGCTGGAAATGGTCTCAGAAGTCATGGCTGCAAGCCCTTGACGGGCGTGTTGGTTTGTTTGCTCAGGCATCCGCTGCCTGAGGCGCGCCTGCGGCGCTGTTTACTTCGCTTACATCGAGTAATACGGTCAATTCATGGGCCAGAGCCCGCTGCACCTCGGCCAGCGGCGCCAACACGCCCATGCTGCGCATGTCCACCGTCTTCAGGCCGGAATAGCCGCAGGGGTTAATCCAGGAAAACGGCGCCAGATCCATCGCCACGTTGAGCGATACGCCATGGTAGGTGCAGCCGTTGCCGCGCACTTTCAATCCCAGCGCGGCGATCTTCGCACCCTTGCTTGGTCCGCCGGCGATATAGATGCCGGGCGCGCCATCGATGCGCTCGCCTGCGAGATTATACGCCGCCAGCACATTGATGATGGCTTGCTCGATTTTATGCACGAACTGGCGCGCATACAACTTGCCGCCCGGCTTGTTGCGGCGCAAGTCCATCAGCAGGTAAATCACCACCTGGCCGGGACCGTGGAAGGTCACTTCACCGCCCCGGTCCGTCTGCACCACGGGTATCGCATTTTCTTCAATCGCGGCGCCCGCCAGCAAATGGCCGCGGTCGGCAGCCAGGCCCAGGGTGAACACGGGCGGATGCTCGACGATCCACAGTTCATCGCGCGTGTCCGTCGTGCGGGCGTCGGTAAAGGCGCGCATGGCGGCAAAGGTCGGCTCGTATTCGACGCGGCCCAGCTCGCGGATCAGCGCCGCTTCGGTTCGGGTGGTGGTCATGACAGATTCTGTAATCAGCTGCCGGCGCCCTGCGGACGCTGCGGCGAAGCCGTGATTATAAGCGAGGCTACCGTTTCATTGAGCTGCGCACGCCGGCAAGCGCAGCAAGCTGCCGATTGCCTGCTGGGCGCGGCGGTGCTGCTCCATGTGGCGGGGGCTGCCAGCTTGTTGCTGGCCTGACGCAATGCCAGCGCGCCAGGGCAACCACTGGTCTTACATGACGATCTTGACCATCGGGTGGCCCGACAGCGCCATGTACAGGGCGTCGAGCTGCTCGCGACTGATGGCGCGCACGGTCACGGTCAAGCCCGTGTAATTGCCCTTGCCCGATGGACGCTCTTCCATGCGACCGACGTGGAAGGTCGGATCGTGGAGGATGACCAATTCCAGCATGGTCGGCGCGAAGTCGACATGCGTCGGGCCCATGATCTTGATGGGGAAGTCGCTCGGGTATTCGATCAGCGATTCGCTGGGAGGAATCGTGACTTCGGTGGGGGGAGTGGTTTGCATGGGAAATCCTATCAGTGCCGTTCAGAACAGGCGGCGCCACGCCTAGCGCGCGGCGGCTGCATAAAGGCGTATTGTAGCCAACTTTGGGGGCGTATGCGCCCCTGGCCATGGCGACACGGGTGCGGAAAAAAAAAGCCAGCTTTGTAAGCTGGCGAAAACTATTTCGTTTGGACAAAATAGCCGGAAAAATCGGTGCTGTCGGCCAGTCAGGCATGGCGCTATGCTGCAAGGACCTCACTGTAGACAAAACAGTGCCGCTTTTCCTCGGACATGTGACGAACTGCCGCTTTGTCGGCCTGAACGTCGCTACGGCGCGACAGGCAGTGCGGCAAGTTCTGTCAACGCTCCGCTTCCTGCATCCGGCCATTGCGGCCGGGACCGCCGTGCGCATTGCCCCTGTCATTACTGCGTTCACGTGGCGGTCCGCTGCGTTCGCCACCGCCCGCCTCCTGCACCGGACGCGCGGCGGGGGCCGGCATCGGCATCGGCGGCGGCGCGGGCCGCGGCTGGGCTAGCGGCGGCGGTGCAGGCATGGCCGGCGGTGGCGCTGTCTGCAGCATTTCGCGGCGCCCGCCGCGCTCGGCGCGTTCACCGCGTTCCCAACGGTTGCTGTCGGGACGCGGCTGTGGCCGCTCCTCGCCACGCCATCCGGGGCGACCCACCTGATCTTGCACGGGTGGCAAGACCGGCATCGCCGGCATCATGGGCTGAGCCGGCATGGGTGACTGTTGCGGCTGTTGCGGCTGTTGCGGCTGTTGTGGCTGGGTCGGCACGGGCGGCCGGTTCGGCTGCAGGGGATTCGGCGCCAAGTGCGTCTGGCCATCGTCCGTCTGCAAGCGGCCTGGACGGTTGACCAAGTCGCGCCGCAATCCGTTGTCGCCGCGCGGCGCATCGGCAGGACGCTGCCAGTTGCCCGCCGGCGCAGGCGCCGTGCCCAAGGGCAAACTTTGCATCACGGGTGGCGGCATGCTGGTGCGGTTGTGGCGCGGCACATCGAGCGTGCGTTGCGGGCCAAAACGGTCACCGGGCAACACGCTCACGCCTTCACGGCGTTCGCGTTCACCGGCCACGAAACGGCGCCCCTCGGCGTAGCGGTTGATGCGGCGTTCATAGTCCGCGCTGGCGCGGTAGCCGGGCACATAGCGCTCGTGCGGCGACAGGGGAAACCAGCCCACGTCAGGACGCCG
Organism: Janthinobacterium paucivorans; assembly: GCF_051380805.1. NCBI lineage: Bacteria > Pseudomonadati > Pseudomonadota > Betaproteobacteria > Burkholderiales > Oxalobacteraceae > Janthinobacterium > Janthinobacterium paucivorans. The sequence goes on along the minus strand of NZ_JBNYXR010000011.1, from coordinate 133,087 downwards.
GCCTTGCTGCGGTCCGTGGCCACCGCCGACCCAGCCCACCAGGGCCGGCGCCCAGGGTACGCGACCGCGCTCGCGCCCCGGCGCCCAGCCCCAGCGCTGGCCCAGCAGCACCCAGCGCCCGTAATGCGAGGGCGCGTAACCCCAGGGCGCATTGTCGACCCAGGTCCAGCCCCATGGCGCGATCCAGGTCCAGCGCCCGTCGCTGTATGGCGCCCAGCCAGCCGGCAGCGCGCTGGGCAGCCACATGGGGCCGTATTGCGCATCGTCCTGCCAGGCGCCGTAGCGGTCCAACTCTTCATAGCCGGTGGTATCGTCCGTGACATAGCGCAAGGCCGGCATGGCGGCGGGCAAGGCTTCGGGCCAATTGTCGAAGGCTATCCTGTGCAAGGTGCCCGTGCGCAATTGCTCGTCCGTCAGCTCGGCGCGCTTGCCGGCACGCAAGGTCACGCTACCCGACGCGCCATCCACATCGGCAGCGCCCTCGAGCACGCTGACGACGCTGGTGCCGGGCTGGCGCCCCGCATCGATGCGCAACCAACCGGGCTGAGTGAGGATCACGCGCGCCTGGGCAGTGGTCAGCTCGAAGCCGCGCAGCGCATCGGGATTGCGCACGCGCACGCTGACTGTGCCATAGCTGAGGTGTAATGTGAAATGCTCGTCATCGAGTTCGCCCACCTCCAGCTCGGAATCGCCATCGATGCGCACGGCGGCCGCGCCCACGCGAAATTCCGCCAGCGCGCCGCGCATGGTGCTGAGCCGGTGATCCGTCGTGACAGGCCAGTTCAACAAGGCATTTTGCGCCTCGCCATCGCCGGCGCGCACCAGCACTTGTCCTTCGACAGTGGAAATGCGGCCGACGCGGGCAGGCGGGTCCTGCGCCAAGGCGCCGGCGCAGGCCGACGACAGCAGCATGGCGCACACGGTTTTCAAGACGGGGAGAGACAGGATAGGACGCATGGTAGCGCTCCAGGCAGGACTTACAAAAGGGACATGCTGCGATTACATCCGCATCAGGCGGGCATCGCAAGCGGGCTTACAAATGTTTGCATCTTGGTTTGCATATTGCCTTGGCTCAGGATGCCGCCTGGCTACCCCGCTTGACGAAAAACAAGGCGGCGCCGACGGCCATCAGCAAGCCGCCAAAGAAGCGGTTCTGCTTTTTAACGGCGCTGGCATCGCGGAAAAAACGCTGCATCGACGCGGCCAGGAAGGCGTAGCTATGCATGACGATCAGGTCGATCGTGCACATGGTGACGGCCAGGATCAGCAGTTGCGGCAACAGCGGCGCCGTGGGGCTAATGAATTGCGGCAAGACCGCTACCATGAAGATAATGCCTTTCGGATTCGTCACGTTGGTCAGAAAACCCGTCAGTACACGATGGCGCATCGAAGGCACCACAGCATCGGCATGCAGCTCGCCCGTGACAGCCACCCGGGCGCGCCACTGCGACAGACCCAGGTAAATCAGGTACAGCGCGCCCACCGTCTTGACGATGTTGAAGGCCACTTCGGAGGCCAGCAGCAGAGAACCGACGCCGGCGCCGGCGATGCCCAGCACCACCAGCAGCCCCAGTTGCAGGCCAAGGATGGTGGCGCTGGCCTTTTTCACCCCGTACGACAAGCCGTGCGACATCGACAGCACGGCGCCCGAGCCGGGCGAGACGGCGATGATCGAGGCGGCGATGACAAAAGTGATCCAGGTGGCGAAGTGCATGCGGTATCCAAAATGCTCAAGAAGGACGATTTTAACCCGGCCCGTGCGGCCCTGCCGGCCCGGCCTGAGTTAAGATCGCAGGCACGCTTTATCTATACCGTCGTTACGCCTTCCCTTACCGTACAACCAAGAATAACATCATGAAAAACAACACTTTCCTCGCTTCAACGCTTCCTTTCACCACTGCGGGAGCGCGCTGAGATGGCCGGCGCCAGCCTGCTGGCCTTGCTCGACGATATCGCCAGCATCCTCGACGACGTTTCCCTGATGACCAAGGTAGCGGCCAAGAAGACTGCCGGCGTACTCGGTGACGACCTGGCCCTGAACGCACAGCAGGTGGCCGGCGTGCGCGCCGAACGCGAGCTGCCCGTCGTCTGGGCCGTCGCCGTCGGTTCGCTGAAGAACAAGGCCATTCTCGTTCCCGCCGCGCTGGCCATCAGCGCGTTTGCGCCATGGGCCATCACGCCGCTGTTGATGCTGGGCGGCGCGTATCTGTGCTTCGAGGGTTTCGAAAAAATCGCCCACAAATACCTGCATCCGGACGACAGCCACCAGGCCGAGCTGGCACAGGCGCTGCGCGACCCGCAAGCCGACCTGGTGGCGCTGGAAAAGGACAAAATCAAGGGTGCCATCCGCACCGACTTCATTTTGTCGGCGGAAATCATCGTCATCGCCCTGGGCACGGTGGCTGCTGCTACCTTCGCCGAGCAGGTCGCCGTCGTCGTCGGCATCGCCATCATCATGACGGTGGGCGTGTATGGCCTGGTGGCTGGCATCGTCAAGCTCGACGACGCGGGCTTTTATCTGGCGGCGCGCAAGGGTAACGGCGTGCTGATGAACGGCGTGCGCGGCTTTGGCAGCATGCTCGTGTCGGCGGCGCCAAAACTGATGAAATTACTCTCCGTAGTCGGTACGCTGGCCATGTTTATGGTGGGCGGCGGCATTTTGACGCACGGCTGGCCGTGGGCCAGCAGCCTGCTGCACCACGCGGAAGAAGCGGTCGGTGCCATGGCCGGTATCGGCCCCGTGCTGGCCGCCATCACGCCTAGCCTGATCAACGCCGTCGCCGGCGTCATCGCCGGCGCCCTGGTGCTGGCCGGCGTCACGGCCGTGTCGGCTTGCTTGCGTAGGCTCAAACCAGGCAAATAAGCTTTCTGGTCTGATGGAGCGGCAGGCGCATCCGTGCCTGCCGCCCCGGCCATGCCGGTGGCGCCTGCCTACCCAAGGAGACCCTATGCAGATTTCTCCCATCCAACGTCCCAGCAACGCCTTTATCGGCGCCTCCTGGGCAGCACTGCTGATCGGCGCCATCACCTACCTGTCCGGCCTGTGGAATGCCAGCATGGCCCTCAATGAAAAGGGCTATTACTTTACGCTCCTCATGTATGGCCTGTTCGCCGCCATCTCGCTGCAAAAATCCGTGCGCGACCGTAGCGAGGGCATCGCCGTGACGGGCCTGTATTTCGGCCTGTGCTGGATTTCCGTGCTACTGGCCTTGCTGCTGCTCACGCTCGGCTTGTGGAACGCCAGCCTGCAAAACAGCGAAAAGGGCTTTTATGCCATGGCATTCCTGCTCAGCCTATTTTCTGCCGTGGCCGTGCAAAAAAATGTGCGCGATGTGGCCCGCGCCTCGGCCGCCACGCCAGCTGACGCGCCGGGAACTTAAATTCCAGCGGTGCGTCTATCCCTCTATCCATAGCGGGAGCGGACGATGAACGACCAGCAGAAACATTGACAAATGGCGCTGGAAGCGGCGCACATGGCGATATGCGATACACGCATCGTCGCTGGCCAGGCCATCGACGGCACGGTCATCTGGTCGGCCAGGACGGGCGGCCCTGCTGGGCCTGGAGGAGCGCGCCCTGACACAGTCCTTCGCCGCTTCTCGCTCGACCACTTTGGCAGCGGTTTTTCCTCGTTCGACTACCTGAAAGCGCTGCCCGTCGATGACCTGAAAATCGACGCTATCTTCGTGCGCGGCATTGCCGGCAATGCCATCAACCGCGCCATGCTCAAGGCCATCCATGAAGTAAGCCACATGATGGGCTTGAAAACGGTGGCCCAATACGTGGAAAACACGGCAACCCTGGCCCTCATCCGCGAACTGGGCATCGACTACGCACAAGGCTACGCCGTGGGCAGCCCACGGCCGCTGGCGGCCGGCGTCAATTAGTCGCCACTGGCAAGCAGTAACTTTAAAACAATGCCGCCTTGCCATCGCTAAATGCGTGCGAGCCCGACCAATCTGGAGGATTTTGATCTACATCAATAAATTTGCGCAGGCGACTCCTTACACTGATCTCCGTTCTTGCAATCGTGCAAGTCTTACTCACCAATTTGCTCTTTAACTGATCAGGAAGCCGCGACCATGCGCCAAAATTTGCCATTGACTAACCGTGAAGTCCTCGTCATGGACGATCAGGCCATCGTGTCGAAAACGGATATGAACGGCAATATCGTGTATGTGAATCCCTACTTCAGCCAGGTCAGTGGCTACACCGAGGCAGAGCTGATCGGTTCACCGCAAAATATCCTGCGTCATCCAGACATGCCGGCCGAAGCGTTTGCCGACATGTGGGCTTCGATACAGGCCGGTACGCCGTGGACGGGCCTGGTCAAGAACCGCTGCAAGAACGGCGATTTTTACTGGGTGCGCGCCAACGTCACACCGATCCGCGAAGCGGGCAAGACCATCGGCTATATGTCAGTACGCGTGAAAGCCGACAAGGATCAAGTCCAGGCGACGGAGCAAGCCTATGCGGCCATCCGCAACAAGGAAGGCGGCAAGATTGTCATCAAGAATGGGCTGATCGTGCGCCCGGGCCTGGCGCACTTACTGCACAAGCTGACGCATATGTCGCTCAACCTGCGCATCTGGGCCGCCACATCCATCGTTAACTGTTTGCAACTACTGGTGTGCATCATCAGCCTGTTCGCCAGCGGCGGCAAGATCACCAATTACGCCATCTTCGGCGCCACCCTGTTCGGCTTCCTGATCAACGTTTTCCTCTGGTACACCTTGCGCACGTCCGTACTCAAGCCGCTGGGCAAGGCCCTGGACGGCGCGCGGGCGATTGCGGCCGGCGACCTGTCGGGCAGTTTTGAAACGGACAGCACTGATGAAGTAGGGCAATTGCTGCGCGCGCTGCAACAGATGAACAGCAACCTGATCGCCACCATCCGCGACGTGCGCATCAACGTGGAAACCATGGCCGTGGCCACCAAACAAATCGCCGCCGGCAATATGGACCTCTCGGGCCGCACCGAATCGCAGGCGGCCAGCCTGGAAGAAACTGCCTCGAGCATCGAGGAATTCTCGTCGACGGTAAAACAGAACGCGGACAACTCGGTGCAGGCCAACGAACTGGCCGTGGCGGCCTCGAAAGTGGCCGTGCAGGGTGGCGAAATCGTTGCCGATGTGATCACCACCATGGACGATATCAACACCTCGTCGAAGAAAATCGTTGACATTATCGGCCTGATCGAAGGCATCGCCTTCCAGACCAATATCCTGGCCTTGAACGCGGCCGTGGAAGCGGCCCGCGCCGGCGAGCAGGGCCGGGGCTTCGCGGTGGTGGCGGGCGAGGTGCGCAACCTGGCGCAACGCTCGTCCGTGGCGGCCAAGGACATCAAACAGCTGATTGAAATTTCCGTCGGCAAGGTGGGCGCCGGCATGCTGCAGGTGAACCGCGCCGGTGAGACCATGGAACAGGTGGTGAGTTCCGTCAAGCAAGTCACGGCCATCATGCAAGAAATTTCCGTCGCCTCGCGCGAACAGAGCATCGGGGTCGACCAGGTCAATCAGGCCATCGCCCACATGGACCAGGTGACGCAGCAGAACGCGGCCCTGGTGGAAGAAGCAGCAGCAGCAGCGACGCGCCTGGCGGAAGAAGCAGCCAGCCTGTCGCAAGCCGTGAGCCTGTTCAATTTCGGCAAGATGGCGCCACCGCGCCGCGTCGCCATTGCCGGCCGCAAGGGAGGTGCCGCGAACGCCGGCAAACCCGCCGCGCCGAAACGCCTGGCCGCCTAAAACCTTACAAGACTTTACACACATCATGCCTACATTACTCAGCAGTGCTTCCGCCGACCTAGACGCCGTCGTCGAATTCGATCCGGTCATCATCAGCAAGATGAGCCAGTCCGGCCCGCGCTACACATCGTATCCGACCGCCGACCGTTTCAATGCCGACTTCGGCTACGGCAACTTCCTCGAAGCGCTGGCCGCACTGCGCATGCGCGGCGGCCGGCGTCCACTGTCACTCTACGTGCACGTGCCATTTTGCGACACCCTGTGCTACTACTGCGCCTGCAACAAAATCGTCACCAAAGACCGCAGCAAGGCCGCCACCTACCTCAGCTATCTGAAACAGGAAATCGCCATGCAGGGCAAGCTGTTTGCCGGTATGAACCAGATCGAGCAGTTGCATTTCGGCGGCGGCACGCCGACCTACCTGAGCGAAAAGCAGATGGACGACCTGATGCTGCATTTGCGCCAGCATTTCGAGTTCGCTGCCGATGAAGACGGCGAGTATTCGATCGAAATCGATCCGCGCACGGTGTCGCGCGAACGCGTGTTTTCGCTGCGCGCGCAAGGTTTCAACCGCATCAGCCTGGGCGTGCAGGATTTCGACGCCGACGTGCAGAAGGCCGTTAACCGCATCCAGCCGGAAGCGGAAACGGTGGCCATCATGCAAGCGGCGCGCGACGCCGGTTTCCGCTCGATCAGCATCGACCTGATCTACGGATTGCCCAAGCAGAACCTGGAAACGATGACGGAAACCCTGCGCAAAGTCATTTCCGCCAGCCCGGACCGTATCGCTCTGTATCACTACGCGCACATGCCGCACCTGTTCAAGCCGCAGCGCCGCATCCTCGACGCCGACATGCCCGACAGCGCCAGCAAGCTGGCCATGCTGGGCCTATGCATCGCTCGCCTGACCGCCGCCGGCTATGTCTACATTGGCATGGACCATTTCGCCAAGCCAACGGACGACTTGGCCGTAGCGCAGCACCAGGGCCGTTTGCACCGCAACTTCCAAGGCTACTCGACGCGCGCGGAAGCCGACCTGATCGCCTGTGGCGTGTCGGCCATCAGCTCCGTCGGCGCCGTCTATAGCCAGAATGAGAAAACGCTGGACGCGTATTACGAAAAACTCGACGAAGGCGTGCTGCCGATCGCGCGCGGCATCAAGCTCGATACCGATGACTTATTGCGCCGTATTATCATCCAAATGCTGATGTGCAACTTCGAATTGTCGATCGCCACCATCGAGCAAGCGCACCCCGTAAAGTTCCGCAACTATTTCGCCGCCGAGCTGGAAAAGCTGCGCGAACTGGCGCGCGACGGCTTGCTCGTCATCGAGGAAGACTGGCTGACAGTGACGCCGAAAGGGCGCTTGCTGATCCGCAATATCTGCATGGTCTTCGACCGCTACCTGACGCAGGCCCGCGCCAACGCGGCGCCGGACGCGGTGCAGCCGCTGCGCTACTCGAAAACGGTATAACGCCGCCCGATGAACGCCCTTAGCCTCGTGCCCATGTTCATGCTCGGCCTGGCCGGCAGCGTGCACTGCATCGGCATGTGCGGCGGCATCGTCGGCGCCCTGTCGCTGGGCGGTGGTGCAACTCCCGCGCCCAGCCGTCCCGTGATCGCCATCGCCGTGGCGCGGCCCGCATTGCAGACAACCGTGCAATCGAATGTGCTGCGCGTGCTGGCCTACAACGGCGGGCGTATCGCCAGCTACATGCTAGCCGGTGCCATGGCCGGTAGCCTGGCCGGCGCGGGCATGCTGCGCATGGCGTCACTACAGGTGGCCGGCTACTGGCTGGCCAACCTGATGCTCGTCGCCCTGGGCCTATACCTGATGGATGTCTGGCGCGGCCTGGCCCATCTGGAAGCGGCCGGCAATGTCGTCTGGCGCCGCGTGCGCCCCCTGCTGCATCCGTTGATGCCGATGGATACGCCGTTCAAGGCGCTGGCCGTGGGCGGCCTGTGGGGCTGGGTGCCATGTGGCATGGTCTACAGCGCCCTGCTGACGGCCATGATGCAAGGTTCGGCCCTCGCTGGCGCGGCCAGCATGGCCGCGTTCGGCCTGGGCACCCTGCCCACCCTGCTGGGCATGGGCTTGCTGGGCACGCGTTTGCGCACGCAAATGCAGCGCCGTCCCGTGCGCATCGCCAGCGGCTTGCTGGTACTGGGCTTTGGCCTGCTGGGCCTGCTGCGCGCCGCGAATGGCGTGTCACTGGGCTGGCTCGACGCCCTCTGCGTCACCGGCCATCCATGAAAAGACGCATGAAAACAAACCTATGAATGCTGTTTTAAAACCCTGCGCCTGCTTCCATTGCGGCTTGCCCGTCCCCGCTGCAAGCAAATGGCAGGTCACTATCGACGACGTGCCACGCGCCATGTGCTGCCCCGGCTGCGAAGCAGTGGCGCAAACCATCGTCGACATCGGCCAGAGCGCGTATTACCGCGACCGCGATGAATACGCCGTCAACGCAGCCGATGCGACCATGGTGCCGCCCGAATTGCGCCTGTACAGCAATGACGATGCACAATTTGCGCGCGACGCCAGCAGCTGCGAAGCGACCCTGTCCGTCGAAGGCATACGCTGCGCGGCCTGCGTCTGGCTGATCGAACGCCAGCTGACGCGCCTGCCCGGCGTGCAGGCGGCCAGCCTGAACGTCGCCACCGAGCGCCTGTACGTGCGCTGGAGTCGCGCGCAATGCGAGCCGGGCGATATCCTGCAAGCCGTGCGGCAAGTCGGCTACACGGCGTATCCCTACGACGCCGTGCGCCATGGCGAGCGCCTGCAAAAAGCCAGCAAGACGCTGGGCCGCCAGCTCTTCGTGGCGGGCCTGTCGATGATGCAGGTGATGATGTACGTGGCGCCCGCCTACCTGGCCGCCGAGGACGGCACACTGGACGATAGTATGGCCAGCCTGATGCGCTGGGCCAGCCTGCTGCTCACCTTGCCGGCCATCTGCTATTCGGCCATGCCGTTTTTCCAGGGCGCCTGGGCCAGCCTGCGCGCGCGCACCCTGGGCATGGATGTGCCCGTGGCGCTGGGCATCCTGGCGGCCTTCTTCGGCAGCGTGGTGGCGACCTTTACAGACCGCGGCGAGGTATATTACGACTCGGCCACGATGTTCATTTTCCTGCTGCTGTGCAGCCGCTATTTCGAGCTGCAGGCGCGCCGCAAGGCTGCCTCGGCGCTGGAGCGGCTGCAACATGCCTTGCCTGCCTCTGCCTCGCTGATGGCGGGCTTTCCAGAGCACCGCGCCACCACCCTGGTGCCGGCCGGCACGCTGGACGTGGGCGATATCATCCTCGTGAAACCGGGCGAGGCGGTCGCCGCCGACAGCGTCATCATCGAAGGCACGAGCGCGCTCGATTTATCGCTGCTGACGGGCGAGAGCGCGGCGCAACGCAAAACAACGGGAGAACAGGTGCCGGGCGGGGCGATTAACGCCAGCGCCGCGCTGATCGTGCGCGTGCTCAAACCCGCGCGCGAAAGCACCCTGTCGGATTTATTGAAACTGATCGAGCGGGCCGGCAGCGGCAAGCCGCAGATCGCGCAATGGGCCGATAAAGTGGCCGCCTGGTTCGTGCTGGGCCTATTGCTGTTTGCCATCGCCGTGTTCGCCTTCTGGAGCTGGCACGATGCGTCGCGGGCCTGGCCCGTGGCCATCGCCGTGCTGGTCGTTTCGTGCCCGTGTGCCTTATCCCTGGCAACGCCGACGGCGCTGGCAGCTGCCACCGACAGCCTGCTGCGGCGCGGCGTGCTGATCGTCCAGCCGCATGTGCTGGAAACCCTGCACCGCGCTACCCACATCGTCTTCGACAAGACGGGAACATTGACCCTGGGCCGACCCGTGCTGCAGCAAATCGAAAGCCTGGGCAGCATGCCGCAGGACGCTTGCCTGCAAGTGGCCGCCGCGCTGGAAGCGGGCAGCGCCCATCCGCTGGCACAGGCGATCCTGGCAGCCGCCGAAGGATTGCCAGGACAGCAGGCGCGCGCGCATGCGCAACAATTGCAGGAAGTGCAGGGCCAAGGTCTCGAAGGCGTGCTCAATGGCGTACGCTACCGTCTCGGCAATGCGGCCTTTGTGGCCGCCATCGCCGGGCCGCCACTAGGCGACACAGCCGTCGGCATGCACGGCATGACACCGCTGTACCTGGGCACGCAGGAGCAGTGGCTCACGCGCTTCTTGCTCAGCGATGCGCTGCGCCCGGAAGCGCGCGAAGTGGTCGACTATTTCCAGCAGCGCGGCAAGCAAGTCGTGCTGCTGAGCGGCGACCAGGAAGCGCTGACGCAAAGCGTGGCGGCGCAGCTTGGCATCGCCACGGCTTGCGGCGAATGCCTGCCCGATGAAAAGCTCGATTTCGTGCAGCAACTGCAGGCGACCGGTGCCGTGGTGGCAATGGTCGGCGACGGCATCAACGACGCCGCCGTGCTGAGCGCAGCCGATGTCTCCTTTGCCATGGGTTCCGGTGCCGCTCTGGCGCAGGCGCATGCGGACACGGTGCTGCTGTCGTCGCAGCTGCGCTGCGTACTCGACACGGCGCAAACGGCGGCGCGCAGCATGCGCATCATTCGCGAAAACCTGGGCTGGGCCACCCTGTACAATCTGACGGCCATCCCGGCCGCCGCGCTGGGTTTCCTGAACCCCTGGCTGTCCGGCGTCGGCATGGCTGCCAGCTCGGCGGTCGTCATCGCCAACGCCCTGCGCCTGCGGAAAGCCTGAACCATGGAAGCACTCTACCTGCTCATTCCCTTAAGCGTCGTGGTCGTCTTCATCGCGCTGTGGGTGTATTTCACCGCCTCCGATAGCGGCCAGTTCGACGATCTCGTCGGACCGGGCTTGCGCGTGCTGCAAGACGACGATACGCCGGTCAGGCCGCCGGCGCCCGGCGAACCGCATCCCTGACCGCCTCAGCCCGGCTGGCGTCCTGCACGCCATGGCCGGCGCGTCTGCCCCGCATCGAGCCCCGCTTGCAGCCATCTTGCATGGCTTTTTTGAGCGAAATATCACTTTATTTCGATGTCAGTTAACTACGCTTGTTTCATCCGGGGAATTTTGATCCACATCAAAGTTTTTTCGCGGTCAAACACTTACTCTCTGCCCACCATTATAAATAGTAATTCCAGGGAGAGTCTTTGTGGATCAATCGCTGAACTATAACTACAAGATCGTGAAGCAATTCGCGGTCGCTACTGTGGTATGGGGCATCATCGGCATGCTGGTTGGCGTTATCATCGCCGCTCAGTTGGCCTGGCCTGCCCTGAACCTCGACATACCGTGGCTAACATACGGACGTTTGCGTCCGCTGCACACGAATGCGGTGATTTTCGCCTTCGGCATCTGCGGCCTGTTCGCCACCTCGTACTACGTCGTACAACGCACCTGCCAGGTGCGTCTGTTTTCCGACAAACTGGCTGCCTTCACGTTCTGGGGCTGGCAAGCGGTGATCCTGTGCGCCGTCGTCACCCTGCCCATGGGCCTGACGCGCGGCAAGGAATACGCCGAGCTGGAGTGGCCCATTTCCATCCTGATCGCCGTCGTCTGGATCGCCTACGCCATCGTGTTCTTTGGTACCTTGATCAAGCGCAAGGTCAAGCACATCTACGTGGCCAACTGGTTCTTCGGTGCCTACATCCTGGCCGTGACGATTTTGCACGTGGTCAATGGCGCCGTCATGCCAGCGTCGTTTACGAAGTCATATTCCGCCTATGCGGGCGTGCAGGACGCCATGATACAGTGGTGGTACGGCCATAACGCGGTGGGTTTCATCCTGACCGCCGGCTACCTGGGCATGGTCTACTACTTCATTCCAAAACAGGCCGAGCGCCCCGTGTACTCGTACCGCCTGTCCATCGTCCACTTCTGGGCGCTGATCTTCACCTACATGTGGGCCGGCCCGCATCACCTGCACTACACGGCATTGCCTGACTGGACGCAATCGATCGGCATGGTCTTCTCGCTGGTCCTGCTGGCACCAAGCTGGGGCGGCATGATCAACGGCATCATGACCCTGTCGGGCGCCTGGCACAAGCTGCGCACCGATCCGATCCTGAAATTCATGATCGTCTCGCTGTCGTTCTACGGCATCGCCACCTTCGAAGGTCCGATGATGTCGATCAAGACCATCAACTCGCTGTCGCACTATACCGACTGGACCGTTGCCCACGTGCATGGAGGTGCCCTGGGTTGGGTGGGCTTCATCACCATGGGTTCGATCTACTATCTGCTGCCACGCCTGGCGGGCCGCACGCAGATGTATAGCACGCGCCTGGTCGACGTGCATTTCTGGGTGGCTACCATCGGCATCGTGCTGTACATCGCGGCAATGTGGATCGCCGGCGTGATGCAGGGCCTGATGTGGCGTGCGGTCAATCCGGACGGCACCCTGACCTACACCTTTGTCGAGAGCGTGAAAGCAACGTATCCGTACTATGTGGTGCGCGTGGGCGGTGGCCTGCTGTACCTGTCGGGTATGTGCATCATGGGCTACAACACCTGGATGACCTTGCGCGGCAGCAAACTCCCCGTCGCCCGCATTCCAGAACTGAACGCGGCGCACGCCTGATAGGAGCGAAAGCAAATGAAATTTTCACATGCATGGATTGAGAAAAACCCCTGGCTGCTGATCGCCCTAGTCACGCTAGTGATCAGCGTCGGCGGCGCCGTCGAGATCGTTCCCCTGTTCTTCCAGAAGAGCACGACGGAACCGATCGCCGGCCTGAAGCCGTACTCGCCGCTACGCCTGGCGGGCCGCGACATTTACGTGCGCGAAGGCTGCTACAACTGCCACTCGCAGATGGTGCGTCCGCTGCGCGCGGAAACGGAACGCTATGGCCATTATTCGGTCGCTGGCGAGTTCGTGTATGACCGTCCGTTCCAGTGGGGTTCCAAGCGCACGGGGCCGGACCTGGCCCGCGTGGGTGCCCGCTACAGCGATGAATGGCACCGCACGCACTTGAACAACCCGCGCGACGTGGTGCCCGAGTCGAACATGCCAGCCTACCCATGGCTGGCGAAGACCAAACTGGTGCCTGACGACATCATGCCGAAGATGCGCGCCCTGAAACGCCTGGGCCAGCCATACAGCGATGAAGAAATCACGGCCGGTCCGGCACAGCTGCAGGACAAGACCGAAGAGGACGCCCTGGTCGCCTATCTGCAAGGCCTCGGTACATTAATTAAAACAAGGAATTAGCATGGCAATCGACAACCTGTTTGACAGCGCCAGCAGCGTCATGACGGTGGTTTCCTTTACGACGTTCGCAGGCATCCTGTGGTGGACTTTCAGCCGCAGCAATAGCGACTTTGACGCGGCGGCGAACCTGCCGTTCGACGACGAAGCGCTCGACTATCCGGCCGCGCCGGTATCTATGCCCGTGCCGGCACAAGGGGAGCGCAACCATGGCTGACTTTACCAATGGCTTCTGGAATATTTACATCATCGTATTGTCCTTGCTGGGCATCATCGGCTGCGGCGTGCTGCTGTACTCGCAGTCGAAGGTCAAAGTGGCTGCCGGTGCCCCTGCCGATGGCACCACGGGCCACGTCTGGGACGAGGACTTGAAGGAACTCAATACGCCGATGCCGCGCTGGTGGATGTGGTTGTTCTACATCACCATCGTCTTCGCCCTGGCATATCTGTTCCTGTATCCGGGCCTGGGCAACTATGCCGGTAGCCTGGGCTGGAAATCGACAGGCCAGTACGAGGAAGAGCTGAAGAAAGCGGAAGCCGACTACGGTCCCCTGTTCAACAAGTACCTGAGCCAGGACTTGAAGACGGTGGCCGCCGATCCGCAGGCGCAAGCCATCGGCCAGCGTTTGTTCCTGACCTACTGCGCGCAATGCCACGGTTCGGATGCACGCGGCAACAAGGGCTTCCCTAACCTGACTGACAAGGATTGGCTGTATGGCGGCGAACCTGACGTCATCAAGACGACCATCATGCACGGCCGCAATGGGCAGATGCCACCGATGGGTGCCGCCCTGGGCTCCGAAAAGGATGTCGAGAACGTGGCCCATTATGTGCTGAGCCTGTCCGGTTCGACCTCGGACCCGGTAAAGTCGGTATTGGGCAAGGCCAAGTTCGGCGCCTGCATGGCTTGCCATGGTGCCGATGCGAAGGGCAACCAGATGCTGGGTTCGCCTAACCTGACGGACAAGATCTGGCTGTACGGCGGCAGCGCCGATACCATCATGGAAACCATCCGCAAGGGGCGCAATAACGCCATGCCGGCCTTCAACGATTTCCTTGGGGAATCGAAAGTGCACGTACTGTCGGCGTACGTCTGGAGCCTGTCGAATCCACAGACACCCGTGAAATAATGTCAGACCCTCAAGTCATCAAGATGTATGCGGCCCGCGAGCAAATCTACCCTCGCGAGGCCAAAGGACGCTACGCTACCTGGCGCTGGGTATGTGTCTGGCTTACCCAGCTGGCGTTCTACGGCTTGCCATGGTTGACCTGGAGTGGCAGGCAAGCCCTGCTGTTCGATTTGACCACGCGCAAGTTCTACATTTTTGGCGTCGTGCTGTGGCCCCAGGATTTCATCTATCTGGCGGCCCTGCTGATCATCTGTGCGTATTCCTTGTTCCTTGTCACAGCCCTCGCCGGGCGGGTATGGTGCGGCTTCTCTTGCCCGCAAACGGTCTACACGGAAATCTTCTTGTGGGTCGAACGCAAAATCGAGGGCACGCGCAGCGCGCGCATGGCCCTCGACAAGCAAGGCCCCTCCGTGCGCAAGGTTGTCAAGAAGACGGCCAAGCACTTGGTGTGGGGCGCCATCGCCCTGTGGACGGGCTTTACTTTTGTCGGCTATTTCACGCCGATCAAGGAACTGGCGCACGAGGTGATCACCCTCGATTTCGGTCCCTGGGAATGGTTCTGGGTCTTGTTCTACAGCCTGGCAACCTACGGCAACGCGGGCTGGCTGCGCGAGCAGGTGTGCAAATACATGTGCCCCTACGCGCGCTTCCAGAGCGCCATGTTCGACCAGGATACCCTGATCATCACCTACGATGCCAAACGCGGCGAACCGCGTGGTGCCATGAGCAAGAAGGCCGGCAACAACGACAAGCTGGGCGACTGCATCGACTGCACCCTGTGCGTGCAAGTGTGTCCGACCGGCATCGATATTCGCAACGGCCTGCAGTATGAATGCATCGGCTGCGCCGCCTGCGTCGATGCCTGCAACAGCGTGATGGATAAGGTCGACCGGCCGCGCGGACTGGTACGCTACAGTACCGACCATGCGATGGAAAACAACTTCAGTTCGCAGCAAATCCGCCAGCGCGCCACGCGCCCGCGCGTACTGATCTACACCGCCATCCTGGGGCTGATCATCATCGCCGTGTGTACCTCACTGGCCCTGCGCACCCCCCTGAAAATGGACGTCATCCGCGACCGCGGTTCGATGGGTCGCGAAGTGGAAGACGGCATGGTCGAGAACGTTTACCGCTTGCAAATCATGAATACCTCGGAGCAAACTCAGCATTTTAAAATCAGCGTTTCCGGCTTGCCGGGCCTGACCTTGCTGACGCGCGAAGAGGTGACGTTACAGCCGACGGAAACGCTGGGCTGGCCCATCCGCCTGCGCGTGCCGCACGGTGTCGGCGAGAAGGGCTCGAACAAGATTGCCATCGAATTGCACTCGCTGGACAACCCAGCGTTGCATGTGCGTGAAGGCGCGGTATTCATCGTGCCGCGCTAAGGTTGATGTTGGGGTCAGATCCCTCGGGTCTGACCCCGGCATTTCGCCGTTGGGCCAGCATCAAACATGCGTTAGCTTTACTTTATTTTCAACCCAGAAGCAAAAGCTGGGGTCAGGCCCAAAGGGCCTGCCCTCAAGGAGAACAAAATGTCCGACA
This sequence comes from Janthinobacterium paucivorans, assembly GCF_051380805.1. Lineage (NCBI taxonomy): Bacteria > Pseudomonadati > Pseudomonadota > Betaproteobacteria > Burkholderiales > Oxalobacteraceae > Janthinobacterium > Janthinobacterium paucivorans. The sequence goes on along the minus strand of NZ_JBNYXR010000011.1, from coordinate 117,483 downwards.
GCCTCAAGCTGCAAGCACCCGTTGCACCATGGTACAAGCATCGCTGGCCTTGGCTGCTGATGATAGGTCCCGGCCTGTCCATGGTCGTTGGCAGCTGCATGGCGTATATCGCGTTTACGCAGCCCGATGCGCTGGTGGTGGGCGATTATTACAAGCAAGGTAAGGCCATCAACCAGGACTTGCGACGCGATACGGTCGCCAGCAAGCTGGCGATGGCTACCAGCCTGTCCTATGACGTGGCGTCGGCGCGTCTCAGTGGTTCCGTGCGCAGCGTCGGCAAGGCTTACCAGGGTCCGTTGCAGCTGCACCTGGCGCATGCGACCCTGCCGGAAAAAGATATCAAGCTACTGGTGCAGCCCGATGCGGCCGGCAACTTCTCAGTAGCGCTACCGATGCTAGAGCGCAGCCGCTGGCAAGTGCTGGTGGAAAACGACAAACGCGAGTGGCGCCTGTCCGGCATCTGGACCTGGCCACTGCAGCGCAGCATCGCGCTGCAGGCGGATGCAGAGCTATAACGTACAGCGCCGGGAAAAAACCGTAGCGAGCGGCAGTGATTTGTGGCTAAGAGCGCAGCTGTGCTAGAGCACAGCGAGCATCGCAGGCCGCAAAGCGCGACGCGCAGCAGGTTTTGACGGTGCTATTATTTGCAGACGTCCGTGCCGGCCGTAATGGCCTTCAATATTGCCGGCTGCAAGATCTCGATCTCGCGGTTGGAAACGCGCAGCCAGCCTTCCTTCTTAAACTTCGACAATAAGCGGCTGACGCTCTCGATGGTCAACCCCAGGTAGTTACCAATTTCCTCGCGCGACATGCGCAGCTGAAATTTGCTGGCCGAATAGCCGCGCGCTTCATAACGCGAAGCCAGGTTGACGATAAAGGCGGCAAAACGCTGGGTCGCCTGCATATTGCCCAGTAACAGCATGACACTTTGCTCGCGCGTGATTTCCTGACTCATCATGCGATGGAAATGGCGCAGCAAGGTTGGCATATTACCCAGCAATTGTTCCAGGCTGGAAAATGGAATTTCACACACTTCACTATCTTCCAGCGCCACCGCATTACAGTGGTGGCGGTCGGCGCTGATGGCATCCATGCCCAGCAGTTCGCCGGCCATCTGAAAACCCGTCACTTGCTCTTCGCCGCCAGGATTGATCTGGTACGTCTTGAAATGCCCCAGACGAATCGCGTACAAGTTCTGGAACGAATCGCCGATGCGAAACAGCGAGGCACCACGCACAATCTTGCGACGACGGCCGATGATCTGGTCTAGCCTGTCCATGTCGCCCACATCGAGACCCATCGGCAGGCACAATTGATGCATGCTGCAAGTCGAACATCGCGCACGCAATGCTTCCACGTTCACTGCGGGCAAGGTGAGAGTGAGGAGCGCTTCAGTCATGTCGGTACCTTTTAGAAAATGCAATGACAAGTTTACTGCATACAGAGTTGCCGTGTGCCAATTTCAGCGTAATTTCGGTGAATAAACGACGTCCATCCTTTAATTATATGGCAACATCGTCAAAAGCCCATACGGGGAGGGCAATTTACTCAGCGCCGCTTGCAAAGTTAATGTATTGATAGGAGAATTCTTGAAGGCGTTATCTGCCGTCTGTGCCGCCCGGTACTCAAAAGGACATCATGAAGCCTCTCGGCATTAAAGCAAAAGTCGCCCTGGCCACCAGCCTGACCTCGATCGCCATGATCGCGCTGGTCACCATGATCCAGGTGCAGCACATGCGCGACGACTTCAGCCAAGTACTGCTGGGCCAGCAATACTCGCTGATCACGCGTACCGCTGCCGAGCTCGACGACAAGCTGGGCATGCTGCTGCAGATTGTCACCCTGACGGCCAGGCAGCAGCCGCCGGAATTGATCGCACAGCCCGCCCAATTGCGCCAATACTATACGCGGCGCTCGATGCTAGTCCTGTTCGACGATGTACTGGTGCTCGACGCGCAAGGCGCCATCGTGGCCGACATGCCGCTCGTCAAGGGGCGTGCAGGCATCAACGTCACCGAGCGCGAGTATTTCCAGACCGTCCTGCGCACGCGCCTACCCATGATCACCGAGCCAATGCTGAGCAAGTCGAGCGGCATGCCCATCGTGCAAATGGTCGCACCCGTCATGGCCGCCGATGGCCAGGTGGCCGGCATGGTGGTCGGCGTGCTGCGTTTGTACAAGGACAACCTGCTGGGGCGCCTGCGCTCGGAAAAAATCGGCAAGAACGGCTATTACTCGATTCTCACGCGCGGCGCCGTGCCGCGCTACGTGCTGCACCCCGACCCCAGCCGTTTGCTGCAGCCGCGCCAGCCGGACACCAATCTGGCGACCACCGCGCTGCTGAAACAAGATGGCGAAGGCAGCATGATCAGCACCGACAGCCGCGGCATCACGGCCGTCAACAGCTTCAAGCGCCTGAAATCGGTGAACTGGCTGCTGGCTACCTCGCTGCCCGTCGATGATGCCTTCGAGCCGTTCGATGGTGTGCTGTACCGGCTGGTGCTGTGGGGTATCCTCGCTTCGCTGCTGGCCGCTTTTGTTCTGGGCTGGCTTACCGTGCGCCTGCTGTCGCCGCTGGTACGCCTGCGCGACACCCTGCAAGCGCTGCGCACTAGCGGTAGTCGTTTCAGCCCGGTACCGGTGCGGCAGCGCGACGAGATCGGCGAACTGACGGAAGCGTTCAACGACCTAATGAGCGAACGCGATCGCCTGCAGCAAGAGCTCGAAGCACGCGCGGAGGAGTTGGAACAGGAGCGCGACCGGGCCGAGGCGGCCAACCGCGCAAAGAGCGACTTCGTAGCCAATATGAGTCATGAAATCCGCACACCCCTCAATGCCGTGCTGGGCATGGTGTACCTGCTGGGAAATACCAAGCTCGACACGGAACAGCGCAAGTATTTGACCATGGTGCGCGTGGCGGGCCAATCACTGCTGGGCATCCTCAACGACGTGCTCGATTATTCGAAGATCGAAGCGCGTCGCATGGAATTGTCGCCCGTCGAGTTCGACCTCGATGAAGTCATGAATTCCCTGGCCACGACGATGACCATGAATGCGGGTAAAAAGGAGCTGGAACTGGCCATCGCCGTCGAGCCCGACGTGCCGCGGTGCCTGGTAGGCGACGCCCAGCGCCTGCTACAAATCCTCGTCAACCTCGCTGGCAACGCCATCAAGTTTACCGAGAACGGCGAAGTGGTGGTGGCCGTCAGCAAAGCCGAAAGCGGGAAAGGGCGCGCCTGGCTGCGCTTCGAAGTGCGCGACACGGGCATCGGCATGACGGAACTGCAGCAACAGCAGCTGTTTGCCGCGTTTTCACAGGGTGACCAGAGCATCACGCGGCGCTTCGGCGGCACGGGCCTGGGCCTGGCCATCAGCAAGCAGCTGATCCACATGATGGGCGGCGACATCGCCGTCGCCAGCAGCGAAGGCAAGGGCAGCCGCTTCTCTTTCAGCGTGCCATTCGAGATGCTGGCGCAAGCAGCCGAAACGCGGCGCACGCCAGCCTTGGGCCAGCTGCGCCTGCTGGTAGCCGACGATAACCGCACCGCGCGCGAACTGATCGTCAAGCTGATCGAAGCGTGGGGCTGGCAAGCCGACGAAGTCGATTCCGGCTTTGCCGCCATCGAACTGTACCGCGAACGCCTGGCACAGCAGCAGCCCTACGATGTGGTGCTGGCCGACTGGCACATGCCCGTGATGGATGGCCTGGCTACGGCCAAGGCCATCCGCCAGGCGGCCGGCGGCCAGCGCCAGCCCATCGTAGTGATGGTCAACGCCTTCGCCCGCAACCATCTGGAAGCGATCTCCAGCGCGGCCGAGGCCGATGTCGTGCTGATGAAGCCGATCACAGGATCGAGCCTGTTCGATGCCCTGCACCAGGCGTTGATCGCCAAGAACGACGGCGACGTGCAGCGCATCCTGCACCAGCCGCTCGGCACGCAACTGACCGGCGTGCATTTATTGCTGGTGGAAGACAACCATTTGAACCAGGCGGTGGCACGCGGCATCCTCGAACACATGGGCGCCACCCTGGACGTGGTGGGCGACGGCTTGCAAGCGGTGGAACGGCTGCGCACCGAAGCGCTGCGCTACGACATCGTGCTGATGGACATGCAAATGCCCGTCATGGACGGTTTTAGCGCCACCCACATCATCCGCACGGAACTACGCTTGAACTTGCCCGTGATCGCCATGACGGCAGGCGTGCTGGCGTCCGAGCGCGCGCGCTGCATGACAGCCGGCATCAGCGATTTCATCGCCAAACCCGTGGTGGTGGAAGAGATGATGGAAGTCATCCTGCGCCATCTGCATAAGCACCCGCCCATACAGACAGCCGAGCAGACAGCCGAGCCGGTAGCCGTTGCCGATGAGGAAGTATTTTCCATGGCACCGCTAATGCGCGTGATGGGACGCGATGCGAAAGGGCGCGGCGTGCTGCGGCGCATGGTGGAAGACGCATTGAGCAAGGGCATGAAGCCCGTGCGCGACGCCGAAACAGCGTTGCAGGCTGGCCACCACAGCGACGTGGCGCGCATACTGCACAGCGTACGCGGCTCCGTTGGCACCCTCGGCACGAAGCGCCTGATAAGCGCCGCGTTTGCTACCGAGGAAGCCATCGACGCGGGCCGCGTGGACGAGGTGCCGGCGCTGCTGGCGCACACGGCGCAGGAACTGGAGCAGGCGCTGGCGGCAGCGTCCGCTTGGTTGTCCAGGCTGAACGATTAAAAGAGTAGGTCGGATTAGCGCATGCGCGTAATCCGACATGATACGCCAACAATATTGTCGGATTACGCGGCGTGCCGCCGCTAATCCGACCTACGCAATTTACGCCGGCACACCCAAAATCACGCTCGATGCTTTGAACAGCGCCGTCACGCTGCTGCCGAGGGCGATGCCCAGCTCGGTGCAGCTCTGCTGCGTGATAATGGCCGCCAGCGTGCCGCCGCGCGGCAAGTCCAGTACCACCTCCGTGTTGACGGCGCCCGTCTGCACCCGCGTGACTATGCCGCTCAGCTGGTTGCGCGCCGAATAGCGCGCCCCTGCGCCCTCAAGCACGAGGATAATCGACGAAGCCTTGATCAGCGCAAACGCTTCCGCGCCCGGCACCAGGCCCAGGCTCTCGCTGCTGCCCTGCGTGACGACGGCAACGATATGCTGGCCTCCCGGCAATTCCAGGGTCACTTCATCGTTGACGGCGCCTCGTTTTAGTTCGGCAACTTTGCCCAGGAATTGATTGCGTGCCGTGGTTTTCATGGCCATTCTGCGTATGAGTAAAAGATCGTCGGCCATGCCTTCCGCCTGGCTGCCCAGTTGGCGCAGGTAGCGCGCATGCTCACGCTCGATGATGCGGAAATTGTCGACCAGCTGACGCCCGCGTGGCGTCAGCCGCGTGCCGCCGCCGCCCTTGCCGCCAGTCAAACGCTCGACCAGTGGCTCGCCAGCCAGATTGTTCATCGCGTCGATGGCGTCCCAGGCCGCCTTGTAACTCATCTTGACGAGTTTGGCCGCCTGCGTGATAGAGCCACACTCGGCGATGGCACCCAGCAATGCCACGCGGCCGGCGCCGCCCAGGTGCTCGCCGCCCACCGTCATCCATACGGAGCCTTGCAGGCCGATTTCCATTGCCGCCGATTTATCCAATGTGTTCACCCCGTGCCCTATTTTCTTCCATGCTGTCAATTTTTCCGTCACGCATGTACAACACATGCTCCCCCAAGATGCGCGCATCTTCCGGATCATGTGAGATCAGGATCATGGGCACGTCCAGGCGCTGCTGCCACTGGCTCAGTTCCAGACGCATTTTGACGCGCAGGGCCGGATCGAGGGCGGCGAACGGTTCGTCGAGCAGCAGCGCGTCTGGTTCAGCCACCAGTGCCCTCGCCAGCGCCACTCTTTGGCGCTGACCACCGGACAACTGATCGGGGAACTGCTGCGCCAGTTCCTGCAAATCAAACGCAGCCAGCCAATGCTCGACCTGGTCCAGTTTTGCGCGCGCGCGCGGGTTGAACCAGCCCCGGCTCAGGCCAAAGCCCACATTCTGGCGCACCGTCAGGTGCGGGAACAGCGCGTAATCCTGGAACAGGTAAGCCACGTTGCGCTGCTGCGGCGGCAGATTGATGCCGGCGGCGGAATCGAACAGCGTACGCCCATTTAAGCGGATATGGCCCACCTCTGGCGTGAACAGTCCGGCAATGGCTTTCAGGGTCATGCTCTTGCCAGCGCCGGACGGACCATACACGGCGATGCGCTGGCTGCTTGAGGTGCATTGCACCTGCAAGTCAAAGTGGCGTTTGCCGGAGCGCAAGGTGGCGCGAATGTCGAGGTCGAGTTGCATGGGCATCGTCGTCAGCGTCATTTGTGCGCGATGCGCCCGGACGCCAGGCGGCCAGCCGACAGCAGCACCACGATACACACGCCAGAGATAATCAGCACCAGGGTGTTGGCCACGTCGTCCTGGCCCGCCTGTACGGCTTCATACACGGCGACCGACAGGGTTTGCGTCTTGCCGGGGATGCTGCCGGCCACCATCAGGGTGGCGCCAAACTCGCCCAGCGCGCGCACAAAACCGAGCAACACGCCAGCTAAGATACCGCGCCAGGCCAGCGGCAAGGTGACGCGAAAAAAGACGGCGATTTCAGAAATGCCCAGCACGCGGGCCGCCTGCTCCAGCTGGCCATCGACCGCCTCGAAGGCGGCGCGCGCCGGCTTGAAGACGAGGGGAAAAGCCACCACGGTCGAAGCGATCACGGCACCCTGCCAGGTAAAGATGAGGTTGATGCCGAAATTGTCCTGCAGCCAGATGCCCAAGCTGCCGCGCCGGCCCAGCAGCACCAACAGGTAATAGCCGAGCACGGTGGGTGGCATCACCATCGGCAGGGTCAGGACGGCGTCGAGCAATTCACGTCCGGGAAAACGCGTGCGCGCCAGCAGATAGCCGGTACCGATGCCAAGCAACAAATTAAGCGCCGTGGCCCAGGCCGCTACTTTGAGCGACAGGGCCAGCGCGGTCCAGGCGATATCCATGCAGGCGCGTGCTTACATTATGGTTTTTTGAATCCGTAGCGCGCCAGAATGGCTTGCGCCGGCGCCGTCTGCAGATAGTTGACGAAGCGCTTCGCTTCGATGGCATTGCTGCTGCCCTTGATGCTGGCAATCGGGTACAGCACGGGCGAGGCCAAAGGCACGTCCAGCACGACCTTGACCTTATCTTGCATGATGGCCGCGTCGGTGGCATAGACAAAGCCCGCATCAACTTCGCCACGCGCCACGTAGTCGAGCGACTGGCGCACGTTCTGCGTGCCGATGGCTTTCGGCTGCACGGCTTCCCACAGATGCGCCTTTTTCAGCGCACTTTCCGCATAGCGGCCGACAGGCACGCTGGCAGGATTGGCGATGGCCACGCGGGTCACGCCCTTGCGCGTCAAGTCGTTCAAGCTATTGATGCCCAACTTGCTATCGTGCGGCACGATCAGCACCAGGCTGTTGCTGACGAAATCCTGACGCTCGGCCGCCAGCACCAAGCCCTGCTTTTGCGCCGCATCCATGGTTTCCTGGTCGGCCGAGGCAAACACATCCACCGGCGCACCCTTGACGATTTGTTGCAGTAGCACGCCCGAGGCGGCAAAGTTCAAGGACACCTTGCTGCCCGGATACTGCGCCTCATAGCTGTGCGCCACATCCTTGAACGCATTCGTCAGGCTGGACGCAGCCGATACCAGCACTTCGCCGGCACAGGCGGACGAAGCGGCAGTGGCGAGCACAGGGGCCAGCAAAGCAGTGCCAAGCAGGCGGGCGAAGCAGGTGAGACGCATGATCGTATCCTGATAAAGTGACGCTGCACAAGAGGCGTAATATACACCTATATATAGCGCTATGTCATGCTGCAAGTCAGGACGGCACAAGCTCGATTCCCTGCTATACTGTATATAAACACAGTATATCGAGGCGCCCATGGAACTGACGGACAAGCTGGAAATCCTGGCCGATGCGGCCAAGTACGACGCGTCCTGCGCCAGCAGTGGTGCGCCCAAACGCGATTCCATCGGCAAAGACGGCTTTGGCGCCACCTCCGGCATGGGCATCTGCCACAGCTACACGCCGGACGGGCGCTGCGTCTCGCTGCTGAAAGTACTGCTGACCAATTACTGCCTGTACGATTGCCAGTACTGCATCAACCGGCGTAGCTCGAACGTGCCGCGGGCGCGGTTTACGGTGGCCGAAGTGGTCAAGTTGACGAGCGACTTTTACCTGCGCAACTACATCGATGGCCTCTTCCTCAGTTCCGGCATCATCCAGTCGGCTGACTACACGATGGAGCAACTGGTGCAGGTGGCGCGCGAGTTGCGCGAGGTACACCAGTTCCGCGGCTATATCCATCTGAAAACCATTCCCGACGCCGATCCGGCCCTGATCGCGCAGGCGGGCCGCTACGCCGACCGGCTCAGCGTGAATATCGAATTGCCGACGCAAGACAGCGTACAAAAGCTGGCGCCGGAAAAGAGCGTGCATACGATTAAACTGGCGATGGGCACCATCCGCCGCAAGCTCGATGAAAAGGCGGAGGAACCGCGTTCTCCGCGCTTCGCGCCCGCCGGGCAAAGCACGCAGATGATCGTCGGCGCCGATGCCAGCGACGACCAGCAAATTCTCTCCACGGCCGAGACGCTGTACGGCAGCTATAAACTCAAGCGCGTGTACTATTCAGCCTTCAGTCCGATTCCCGACAGCCCGAAAAGCGTGCCGCTGGCGCCGCCGCCCATGCTGCGCGAACACCGCTTATATCAGGCAGATTTTCTGCTGCGCAGCTACGGCTTTCAGGCCAGCGAACTGCTGCCCGCCACGGGTGGCAACCTGGCGCTAGACATCGATCCCAAGCTGGCCTGGGCGCTGGCGCACCGCGAACATTTTCCACTGGACTTGAACCGCGCGGCCCAGCACATGATCGCGCGCGTGCCCGGCATCGGCTTACGCAATGCGCAACGCATCGTCGACCTGCGCCGCTTGCGGCAGGTACGCTATGCCGATTTGTCGCGCCTGCGATGCAGCATGAAAAAGATTGCGCCGTTCATCATTACGGCCGACTACTTTCCCACGCGCGACACCAGCACCTCGGAACAGCTGCGGCGCGCCATGACGGAGGTGCCGCAGCAAATGAATTTATGGCCCGAACTGCAGGCGGCATGAGCCCTGTCGTCCGCCTGGCGCAGTCATTCGACGCGTGGCGCGCGGCCGCCCGGGAATTGATCGCGCGCGGCGTGCCACCTGCCGACGTTACCTGGCAGTCGCAAGCGGGCGAGGGCGACCTGTTCTCGCTCATGCCAGACGATACGGATGCCAACGCGCCCCTGCTGCGCCTGCCGCGCCAGCTGGTGGAATTGCTGGAAAGCGCCGCCTGTTTCAGCACCCCAGACCGCTGGGCCTTCCTGTACCAGGTGCTGTGGCGCTGGCAGCTGGGCCAGCAAGACGTGCTGTCGCACGCCGACACCGACGGTGCGCGCCTGCACGCCATGGTCAAGGCGGTACGCCGCGAGGAACACGACATGCACGCGTATGTGCGCTTCCGCGAGCGGGCCGAAACTGAAGGCGCGCCGCGTTTTGTCGCCTGGTTCGAACCGACGCACGAGGTGCTGCCGCAAGTGGCGCGCCACTTCGCCCGCCGCATGGGCAGCATCAGCTGGATGATCGCCACGCCCACGGCCACCATGCTGTGGGACGGCGCGAGCATGCACGCCGGCCCCGCATTGCTGCGCGGCGCGGCCGATATCGACGATGCGGGCGAAGCCCTGTGGCTGACGTATTACCGCAGCATCTTCAACCCGGCGCGCCTGAACGCCGACCTGCTGCGCAGCCATATACCCTCGCGTTTCTGGAAGAACTTGCCGGAAGGCGCCATCGTACCGGCCATGGTCAGCGGCGCCGCAAATGGCGCACGGCGCACGGGCCAGAGCGCCAGCGTGGGCCAGCGCAGCGGCGCCACCATGATCGCGATTTCCGCCGAGCGCGCCCAGCCCGCGCGCGACGCGCCCAAGACACTCGACCAGTGCCGCCGCTGCGAACTATGGGAATCGGCCACCCAGGCCGTGCCCGGCGTGGGGCCGCCACAGGCGCGCATCATGCTCGTCGGCGAGCAACCGGGCGACCAGGAAGACCTGGTGGGCCTGCCCTTTGTCGGCCCGGCCGGCGCGCTGCTGGAGCAAGCCATGCAGGAAGCGGGCATGGCGCGCGACAGCATCTATCTGACCAACGCTGTCAAGCATTTCAAGTGGGAAGCACGCGGCAAACGCCGCCTGCACAAGACACCCGCGCAGCGCGAAATCCTCGCCTGCCACGGCTGGCTGGAAGAAGAAATACAAGGCGTCCAAGCGCAAGTGATCGTGGTACTGGGCAGTACGGCGTTAAAGTCTGTGCTGCAAGATGGCTCTGCCAGCATAACGCCACGGCTTGGCACGCCCCTCCAGCACGACGGGCGCTGGGTGGTGAGCGTCTATCACCCGTCGTATGTACTGCGCGCGCCGGACGAGGCGAGCCGAAGGCAGGCGTATGCAGTGATTGTTGCCGGGCTGCAGCAGGCGCTGCGGCTACTACAAGTACAGGATCACAGCGTCGACGCCGGCACTTCCACGACCTCGTCGCGCCTTGCATAGCGCTGCGCAATCACGGCGCAGATCATCAGCTGAATCTGGTGGAACAGCATCAGCGGCAAGATCACCATGCCCAGCGAGTGCGTGGCAAACAATACCTTGGCCATCGGCACGCCGCTGGCCAGGCTTTTCTTCGAGCCGCAAAAGACGATGGCGATTTCATCTTCCTTGGAAAAACCCAGGCGGCGGCTGATGAAGGTCATCAGGCACAGGACTAGCGCCAGCAGCACGATGCTGAACAGGCACAGCGCGATCAGGGTTTCCACCGAGACAGTCTGCCACAGGCCTTCGCTGACGGCCTCGCTGAAAGCCGTGTAGACCACCAGCAAAATGGAACCCTGATCGAAGAATTTCAGCATGGCCTTGTGGCGGTCGACCCAGCGGCCTATCCAGCGGCGCAGGAACTGGCCAGCCAGGAAAGGCAGCAGTAGTTGCATGACGATGGACAGCACCGCATCGAGCGACGACTTGCTGTCTGCGCCTTTCGCCACCAGCAAGCCCACCAGGATGGGGGCAAGAAAGATACCGATGAAGTTCGAGGCCGAGGCGCTGCAGATGGCCGCTGGCACATTGCCGCGCGCCATGGCCGTCAAGGCGATCGACGACTGCACGGTAGATGGCAGCGCGCACAGGAACAAGATGCCCACGTACAGCTCGGGCGTGAGAAAGGTCAGCGCCAGCGGGCGCAGGGCCAGGCCCAGCAAGGGGAACAAAATGAACGTGCTGGCCAGGACCAGCACGTGCAAGCGCCAATGCATGACACCGGCCACCACGGCTTCGCGCGACAGCTTGGCGCCGTGCAAGAAAAACAGGGCGCCGATGGCGACGGTGGTGATATGGCCGAAGACCACGGCGGTCTGGCCCGTGCAGGGCAGAAAGCTGGCCAGCGCCACGGTAACGAGCAGGGCGATGGTGAAATTATCGGGTTTCAGATTGCGCAGCAGGGCAGCGGGAGAGAATGAAGACATGCGGTAGCCTGGTAATGGCCCAGCCTTGCAACACTGCGCCGTGGATGACAAAAAGCGCCGGGAACGGCGCCAGTGCTGGCTATTCTACCCGTATTGCCCAGCTCCTTGCCTGCTCCTTACCTGGCGGCATGGGCATCACTGCCCGGCAAAAACCATACGGACAAAAAAATGCCCTGTCCGCAGACAGGGCAAGCCGGAGTAAAGTACAGCGCGAGGCGTTCCCGCGAGGGGATTAACCGGCGGCTTTGACTTTCAGCTCGTTCTTGATTTCTTTCACGCCGCTGACGGAAGCGACGATCTGCACGATGCGGTCGCCCGCTTCGGCGCTCGGTACATCGCCCGACAGGACGACGACACCTTGCTCGGTTGCCACCTTGACGGGCAGGGTGGCGGCTTGCGCATCGGCGCTCAGGGCGGCCTTGGCCGAGGAAGTAATGGTTTCATCAGGGACGGCGGCGGCGGCGTTGGCGGCCACTACCGTGTCAACAGGAGCTTGTGTTTTTGACGCGGAGTCAGCTGCATGCGAAGCGGTGACCGAGGCGCTCGACAGTACGATAGCGGCGACCAGAGTATTGAACAGTTTCGATGTTTGCATGGTAGTTCCTCTCAATGAAGTTAAAAGCTTTTATGTGGCGATAGCAATAAAAAGCAACAAAACAGCAACACTTTGTAGCGTCACATCTACCCATACAGCAAGCACCGTGCCAGCTTTTAAATTGCATTCAAAATCAATGACTTACAGTAAAAATCGATTTTTCCAAGACGTTTCCACCGGATCTGGCGCGAAAATCGGCGCCTTTTGTCGCCTGGCGACGACAGCCTGCGGCAAGATCATCAGTATTTATCAGTAAGCCGTTGATTATTCACGCTTTATTTTTGTCGTTAATCAGCGACAGAGTCGCCATCCATGCGGAACAGGGCCGGCGTCAGCGCATATTTCTGTAATAAACGGTAGAACTCCGTGCGGTTGCGGTCGGCCAGGCGGGCCGCGTCGGCCACGTTGCCGTCCGTCAGGCGCAGCAATTGAATCAGGTAGTCGCGCTCGAAGCGCTGCTTGGCTTCGTTGTAGCTGAGCGCTTCCAGCGATGGCACGCGCAAGGCCCGTTGCACCAGGGACAAGGGCACCAGCGGCGCCGTGGCCAGCGCGCACACTTGCTCGACCACATTGACCAGCTGGCGCACATTGCCGGGCCATGGCGCGCTGACCAGGGCCGTGAGCGCATCGGGGGCGAAGCCGTTCAAGGGCTTCTGGTACTTGGCTGCCAGTTTTTGCAAGAAATGGTTGGCCAGCAGGGAAATGTCTTCGCGGCGCTCGGCCAGCGCCGGCAGGGTCAAGGTCACCACGTTCAGGCGGTAATACAAGTCTTCGCGAAATTGCCCTTCCGCCATAGCCACGTCGAGGTCGCGGTGCGTGGCCGACAAGAGCCGTACGTCGACCGGGCGCGTCTGGTCGGCACCGACAGGGCGCACAGCCCGCTCCTGCAGCACGCGCAGCAGTTTGACTTGCAGCGGCAGCGGCATGTCGCCGATCTCGTCTAAAAACAGGGTGCCGCCGTCGGCAGCCAGGAACAAGCCTTCGCGCTTGCCCACGGCACCCGTAAACGCGCCCTTCACGTGGCCGAACAGTTCCGATTCCAGCAACTGCTCGGGAATGGCGCCGCAGTTGACGGCAATGAACGGTGCCTTGGCTCGGCGGCTGGCGTTGTGCAGCGCACGCGCCAGCAATTCCTTGCCCGTACCGCTGGGGCCGCGGATCAAAATGCTGGCGTCCGATCCCGCCACCAGCTTGGCTTCGGCCAGCAGTTCGGCCATCTGCGAACTACGGCTGAGCAACTCGGCGCGCCAGCTTTCGTCACCGGACGCCGGTGCCGGCATGACCGTAGACAAGTTAATCGCATGCGCCACCTTTTCCATCAGCAGCTTGCCGTCGAACGGCTTCGTCAGGTAGGCAAATGCGCCGCGTGCCGTCGCTTCGACGGCGTCGGGAATGGTGCCGTGCGCCGTCAGCAAGATGACGGGCAGGGCTGCGTGCTGGCGGCGAATTTCATCGAACAGCGCCAGGCCGTCACGACCCGGTAATTGCACGTCGGTAATGACCAGGGCCGGCAATTCCACCGCCAGGCGCGCCAGCGCCGCTTCTGCGCTGCCCACGGCCGTCACCCGATAATTACCCGCCTGTAAGCGGATGGTCAGCAGGCGCAGCAGGTCAGGGTCATCGTCGACCAATAAAATGTGGGCCAGCGCGCTCATTTTGGCGCTCCCGCAGCGGGGCGCACGGACAGGCTGCGCTCGATATTTTTCAGTGCCTCGAGTTTTTCATTGAGCAAGTCGTTGCGGCGCTGGGTGTCGCGCAGCTGCGTGTTGAGCTTGTCAATATTTTCTTCCTGGCGGCGCAGTTCCCCGTACTGGTTGCTGAGCAACTGCACCAGCGGCGCCAGCAACTGAGCATCCTTGCCCGTGGCCGTGGCCATCAAAAGCGGTTCCAGCAGCGCCTGTGCGCGGGCCAGGTCACCGGCGCCGCGCAAGGCCGCCAGCAGCATGGCGCGGCGGATAGTGTTGTGCGGCGCGTGATCGGCCTTCGCCAAATTTTGCTGCGCCTTCAGCAGTTCCGACGACGGCATCAGGCGCACGGCGCTTTGATATGCGAGCAGTTCAGTGAGCTGGGGGTCCATCGGCACCACCACGCGTGGCGGCGTTGGCGCCAGCAAGGGCGTCTGGGTGGGAGGCTTGGCGGCGCAAGCGCCCAACAGCAGCGCGCAGACGGCCATGCCGGCCAGAGAAGTTCTCGTCATCATAAGGGCAGTTCTATCCGAAAATGTGCGCCGGCATGGCGCGGTAAAAGAGTGACGCTGCCAGCGTGGGCAGCAATATATTCATGGACGATGGACAGGCCGATGCCATTGCCATTGCGCGCGCCAGCGACCTGCCGCAGGCCTTGGTAAAACGGCTCAAAGATGCGCGCGCCATCCTCGGGTGCCACGCCAGCGCCATCGTCGATACAGTCGATGCACACGCGCCCGCCTTGCTTGGATAAGCTGAACCGCACGCTGCCGCCTGGCGGACTGAAGCGCACGGCATTCGACAGCAGGTTCGCCAGTACCGTTGCCAGCTTGTCGCGGTCGGCCTGCACGCTCAAGGACTCGCCCTGCACCTCGACCGTCAGGTGGCGCGCCAGCCATTGCAAGCGCTGTCCGGCCACGACCTCTTGCAGCAAGACCAGCAAGTCCACCTTGCTGCGCGCCAGATGCTGGGCGTCAAAGGCGGCGGCATTGTAGCGTAGCAAGTCTTCGATCTGGGTTTGCAGGCAAGCCGTGTTTTGCTGCAGGATGCCGGCAATTTCGCGCTGGCCATCGCTGAGTTTGCCTGCCACCTCGTCTTCCAGCAAGGCCACGCCTTCGCGCAGGGCCGCCAGCGGCGTCTTCAATTCGTGCGAGATGTGCCGCAAAAAGCGTTCCTTGTCAGCATCGAGGTCCGCCAGGCGCTGGCGCAGCCAATCGAGCTGCTGGCCCAGGCGGCGCGTGTCGGCCGGACCACCGACAACGATGGGCTGGTCATAGCGCTTCTCGCCCAGGCGCTCGATGGCCATCTCGATGCGGCGCAACGGACGCGACAATAAAAAGCCGAAGCAGGTGGCCAGCACGGCCGCCAGCAGCACGGCGCCGCCCACCAGCATGCCCAGCACGCGGCGCTGGCGTTCCAGCTCGGCCAGCAGGGCATCGTTGCGGCTGCCGATGTGCGTCTTGCTTTCACGCGCCAGGCTGTCATTGATCTGCGTCATGCGCGCAAACGCGCGGTACACGACGGCGTGGCCATCGCGCTTGCGGCGCTGACCTGCTTGCAACACTTCCCAGGCCGCTTGCGCTTGCACCGTCCATTCCTCGGCCAACTGGGGCGCGAACCCGGGTGTGGCGCGGCTCAACACTTGCAGCGCCGCCGTGGCGTCGGCGCGGGCTGCCGCGTAGCGCTCACGAAATACGCGATCATCGAGCACCAGGAACTGGCGCGCGCTGCGCTCCATGGCCAGGGTGCGCTCGGCTAAACGCTGCGACTGTTCCGTCAAGGTAATCGCCTGCGCCGCCGTCTCGCGCCCCAGCCGCGCCAAGTGTTCCAGGGTCAGCAGCGCTTGCACGGAGGTAGCCGTCAAAATGCCCGTCGTCAAAATAAAGGCAGCAAATAACAGTTGGCGAAAGGAAAGTCTGGACAAAGTAAGCGCCTTCAGTGCGGTCAGCGAGAGGGAAAAGGCGCATGGTACGCTAAGCCTGCAGACTGGGGCGCCACCTGTCACGAACCGGCTTATTTGCCAACATTGCTGCTTTTGCGGCCGACTGGCAAGCCTCGTCGGCGGCGCGCAGATACTCCTAGTACAATAGGCAAAAGCTGCATACAGACATCAAGCGGGCATCCGTCCTGGCGGGCCGGCTCTGGCATTGCGCCACATTGCCCCCATCTGTCCTGCAGCCCGACCGACTATCCGCATCACCTACCGAAGAGATCCCATACCGCATGAGCACATTTGAAAAAGTCAGCAGCAACTTCATTCCAGTCTTGCAGGCAACCATCGAGCAGTATGTCGAGCCGGCAACGGGCATGCGCCATATCCACATGCATACCGAGCAGGCTGAGATGGTGTTCCTGGTGGCCTTTCCCACTGTGCCAGAAGCGAGCGACGGCCGCGCCCACATCCTCGAACACCTGGCGCTGTGCGGTTCGGCCCGTTACCCGGTGCGCGACCCCTTCTTTTCGATGCTGCGCCGCTCGACGGCCACCTTCATGAATGCGATGACCTATCCGGACCGCACCGTGTACCCGTTCGCCAGCACCGACCGCAAGGATTTCTTCAACCTGCTCGACGTCTACCTCGATGCGGCCTTCTTCCCGAATCTCGATTACCTGAACTTCCGCCAGGAAGGCTGGCGCCACGCGTTCGAAGGCGACAAGCTGGTGTACCAGGGCATCGTCTTCAATGAAATGAAGGGTGCGTTCAACAGCCCCATGCGCGCACTCGACAGCGGCATCGCCAGCGCCTTGCTCAAGGGCACGACGTATGAAGTGGAATCGGGCGGCGATCCGCTGGTGATCCCGGAACTGACGCATGCAATGCTGAAACAATTCCACGCCAGCCACTACCATCCTTCACAAGCCGTCATCATGACCGCCGGCAATATCGAAGCGTCGGCCGTGCAAGAGCAGGTGGCCGAGCGCGTGCTGTCCAAACTCAGCGGCTTTAGCCCGCGCCGCCTGCCGCAACTGGCGCCAGCGTGGACCTCGCCGCAGGAAAATATCGTCAAGATTCCGTCGCAAGAAGCGCGCGACGACGAATTCGGCCTGCAATTGGCCTGGCTGATGGGCGAGTCGAGCGACCCCATCGCTTACTACCACGCGCATCTGCTGTCGCACGGCTTGCTGGGCGAATCGTCGGCACCGGTCATGCGCGCCATGGAATCGGCCGGCTATGGCCGCCCATCGGACATGAATGGCCGCGACGCGGGCATCCGCCAAATGGTGTTCCATATAGGTATGGAAGGTTTGACCCAGGAACAGATCGCCGATGCGCACCAGCGCATCTGGACGGCACTGGAAGAAACAGCGGAAGAGGGCATTCCAGCCGCAGTACTGCACGCGGCCTTGCGCGATATCAAATACAGCCAGCGCGAAATCAGCAGCGGGCGCATGCCTTACGGTCTGGGCCGCTTGCTGCACGCCTTGCCACTGGCCATGTATGGCGGCGATGTGATGGACGCCTTTGACAATGCGGCCATCCTGGAAACGCTGGAGCAGCAAATCGAAGACCCGCAATTTTTCAAGCAACTGGTGCGCGAGCTGATCGCCAATCCGACCCGTTTGACCACCCACGTGGTGCCCGACAACGCCTACTTCACCGACCGCGCCGCGCAGGAAGACGCCAAGCTGGCGGCCCTGCAAGCGACACTGACGGATGCGGAGCGCGAACACATCGTGGCCGAATCCGCCGCGCTGGAAGCGCATCAGCAACTGCCATCGAATTCCGAAGTCTTGCCGCGCATCCGCCCAGGCGACGTCAGCGCCGCGCCGCGTCCGGCCCTGCCTATCCCGCCCGCCGTCGACGGCGCCGTGGCGTTTTCCATCGCCTCGAACGGCATCAGCTATGCCAACGTGCTGTATGACGTGTCGAGCTTGCCGGAAGCGTCGTGGCCATGGTTGCGCCTGTACACGGACCTGGCACCGGAACTGGGCGTGGGCGACATGTCGTTCGACGACGCCAGCGCCTGGCGCCAGAGCATGGTGCCTTCGTTCCACATCGGCCTGGAAGCCATTCCTCGCCCGCAACAAGCGATGCGCGTGGAATTGTCGTTCTCGGCCAGCGGCTTGCGCGAAGAACACGCGGCGATTGCCGCCGTGCTGTCGGCCTGGATCGCCAAGCCACGCTTCGATGAAGAAGAGCGCCTGGCTTTCCTGATCGAAAGCCTGGTGCAAGACAAATTGAGCAGCCTGGCCGAATCGGGCAACCGCTACGCCATGCTGGCCTCGGCAGCGCCCCTGTCGCCCACGCGCCGCTTCGACGATATCGTCGGCGGCCCGGCAGCATTGCCGTTCTACCGCCGTTTGCAGCAACTGAGCAAAACCTCGGCAGGCTTGCAGGAAATCGCCCGCGAACTCGACACCCTGCACACGCACATCATCGCCCAGACACCCACCGTGCTGTGCGCGGGCCTGGAGCAAGATGGCATCACCCTGGCCCGTTTGCTGGAACTGCCAGCGGCCAGCGTCGACACGGCGGTCGCTACAGCAACGCCAGCGCCAGCAACATTACCACTGGCCAACACGGCCCTGCATGCAACGAGCCAGATCAACCATTGCTTCGTCTCCTGGGCCGTGCCTGGCGTGCACAGTCCGGACGCCTCGGCCCTGGCCGTGGCCGCTGAACTGATGACTAACCAGGTGCTGCATACGGCCCTGCGCGAAAAAGGCGGCGCCTATGGCGGCAGCGCCAGCTATGCCGCTGGCGCCGGCACGTTTACCCTCAGTTCCTACCGCGATCCGCGCCTGGCCGGCACGTTTGCCGACTTCGCGACGACCTTGGATCAAATCCTCGACGGCGATTTCTCGCAAGAGCAAGTAGAGGAAGCCATCATCTGCGTCATCAAGGGCCTGGACAAGCCGCACTCGCCTTACGCGGAAGCGCTGACGGCATGGAATATGCAGCAACGTGGCACGACGGAAGCCGTGCGCCAGCAGTTCCGCAGCGGCGTATTGACCTGCACCTTAAGCCAGATCAAGGATGTCACACGCACCTGGCTAAAAAATGGCCAGCAGAGCCGCGCCGCGTTTGCCGGTAACACGACGCAAGACCTGGCAGGGCTGGAAGTGGTCGATTTATTGGCCTTGGCCAGCTAAGAGCGCTGTCACGGCTTCAATACCGCGCTATTGCGGTATTGAAGCCGCTGGGACATACATCAACGCCCATCGATATTCATCGATGGCCATCGCAATTCTGGAAACTGTGGCCCTGCATGGAGCAGAAATCGCGCGCTTCCTTGTCGCTGCTGCCACTCGCCTGGACGGCCTACACCACCATCTCATCGACTGCGCCCCGGCTCTCGGCCGACAAATAGCGCAGCACTTCCCCCCCCAAGTGATTTAGCACAGCTGCCCGGGCGCAAATAGCCTGAATCTGTCGTGCATCCTCAAAGCCACGGCACCAGGCAATCAGCGCCTCGATCGACGGTGACAGTCGGGTGCACAAAAAAGTTAGCAACGATGCCACAAACACAGTTTTACTGCCATAATAGGCAGCCAAGCAGGCGCTGGCGGGAATGACGATGCTCAGGCCGAGGATGCAGGCGGTGTTGATCCAGACCAGCTGCGCCACCAAAGCCTGCCAGGCGTGGCCGATGTCCGGGCAGGCGACGCTGGTGGTGAACATGTTGATCAGGTCAACGAAAAAAACCAGCAGATAAATGGCGGCGACTTTTTTGCGATAGTCGATGGTGCTCCGAATGGCAAACAAGCAGCGGAAGCGCTGCAGAGCATTTGCGTAACGAGCCAGCCCCGATTACACTGTCAAATAATTTTTGACAAACCTCTACAACCCGCATGCCTCCTCATTCTTATTTATGATCAGTCTTGACCGCTTGGGTATTTTCATCGCTATCGTCGACGCCGGTTCGCTGACAGCCGCTGCCGCCGTGCTGGGCCAGAGCAAGGCCGTCGTCAGCTTCAACTTGAAACAGCTGGAGGTGGAACTGGGCGTATTGCTGCTCACGCGCAGCACGCGCAGCCTGGCGCTGACCGACGTGGGGCAGCGTTTTTACGAAGATTGCCAGCGCGTGCTGAGCGAAGCGTACGGCGCCATCGAAACGGCGCGCCAGGGCCACCAGAGCTTGCGCGGCACCCTGCGCCTGAGCACCACCGTCGAATACGCTAGCCGCACGGTGATCCCCGCGCTGATCGCCTTTGCCGCCGCCCATCCGCAGCTGCAAATCCAGCATGCGTCCTCGTCCTCGCATGAAGACCTGATCGCGGGCCGCTGCGACCTGGCCATTTGCATGGATACACTCAACGATGCGAGCGACCGCGCTTCGCTGGTCGAGCGCTACGCCGTCTGGCCCGTGGCCTCGCCCGCCTACCTGGCCAGCCTGCCCGCCAAGGACATCGCCACCTTGCCCGACTTGCAGCGCGCGCGCTGGCTGGCGCACAGCAGGCTCAGCACGCCCCTGCACTGGGACGTGCTGACCCCGGACGGCGCCGCCCACTTCATCGTGCAGGACGCCGCCGCCATCCATTCCGACTCCGCCTCGGCCCTGCTGGGCTTTGCCCTGGGCGGCTGCGGCGTCGCGCTACTGCCACAGTGGCTGGTGGAAGGGGAAGTGCGCGCGGGACGCCTGCGCCGCCTACTGCCCGATGTCGTCTTTCCAGAGCAGGGCGTGTATGCCGTGGTTACGGACACCCTGCCTGTTGCGCAAAAGGTGCGCGCCTTCATCGACTTCTTGCGCGCCTTCGTGGGCACACCCGCCTGAGGTTGCACGTGGTGCCACGCTGCCCGTATCACGTTGGCAGTACTTGTTCAATACAACGATTTCCAAGGGGCAAACGAGCGCCCCTTTCCTTGTACACGGCCTACACTAAACCTACTTTGTTCAACGGTTGGAGAGCATCATGGCACATACATTGGCAGCAGTTTTCGCCGTGCGCGACATGGCCGAACGCGCGCGGCACGACCTGATCACGGCGGGCTTCCCCGCTGCCCGCGTCCGCCTGCACGATGCGGGCAGTGACGATATTTACGCCACGGAAAACATGTACCGCGACAATAGCAACAACAGCGACAACAGCGACAGCCTGCTCGTCAACATCAGGCACTTCTTTGCCGACCTGTTCGGCAGCCACGCCGACCGCCACATCTATGCCGAAGCCGTGCGGCGCGGACATGTCGTGCTGAC
This sequence comes from Janthinobacterium paucivorans, assembly GCF_051380805.1. Lineage (NCBI taxonomy): Bacteria > Pseudomonadati > Pseudomonadota > Betaproteobacteria > Burkholderiales > Oxalobacteraceae > Janthinobacterium > Janthinobacterium paucivorans. The sequence continues at coordinate 96,456 of NZ_JBNYXR010000011.1, read as the reverse complement.
CTTGGAAGGGGCGAGCGACGCCGATATCGGGCGCGCCACCGACCTCGTCGAGCGCTATGCGCCGCTCGACATCGATGCACACGCCGATCACTGGCGCGCTGGCGGCTGGCAAGGCGCGCCGCAACACGATAGCGCGATGCGCCACGTCGCCAGCATGCAATCGGGCGCGCCATCGCAGCAAGGCACAGCCACCGGCAAGCCGAACTCGACAACGGCAGCATCGCAGCAATTTGCCGGCGGCATGGCGCCGCCACCACCGAGCGCGAGCGCCAACGCGCGCCGCTATCCGGGCGCCGACAACCTGCCCGGCACCAGCGACGACGACGAGCAGTATTACCGCAAGCACTGGAGTGGCCAATATGCTGCCGGCGGCGGACACTTCGACGACTACGATCCCGCCTACCGCTATGGCCATTCGATGGCGGGCAGTGACAGCTACCGGGGGCAAAGCTGGGAGCAGGTCGAAGTGGAACTGCGCAATACCTGGGAACACACGTACCCGCAATCGGCGTGGGACGACTTCAAGGCGGCCATCCAGCATGGCTGGGAACGCGTGACGTCCTGAGCACAGCGCGGCGCTGCGGCTGCCCCCGCTGCTTCAGTGCCCCTCGTGCGTCAGTTGCAGGAAATGGTTCAGGATATGAAAATGGTCTTCGAAGAATTGCTCTTCCATGGCCGGTAGCGACACTACGGGCACCCACTGCGCCAGCGCCGCATCGTCGGCCGCCGTCACGGCCGGCAGTTGGCGCGTTTTCAGGTCAAAATAATGCGCATGGGTGATGGTGCGTCCGCGCTGGCTGCGGTCAGGGTGGTCGAACACGGCGACGTCGACCAGCGCCTCGACAAGGGTGGGCGCCAGCACGCCCAGCCGGGTCTCTTCCGCCAGCTCGCGCAGAGCCCCCTGCAGCAGGCGCTCGCGCGGCGCCAGGAAGCCCCCAGGCAGCGCCCACAAGCCCTTGCCCGGATAGCCGCCGCGGCGCACCAGCAAGACGTGGCCACCCGTCTGCACCAGCGCATCCACGGTGCAAAAAATGGGTGCATACGGTGCCGTGCGCCAGCGCGCCTTGTACGCTTCGATGGCCCGGTATTCCTGCACCAGTGGCGCGTACCACGGCAACAAGGTCCATGCTTTCAAGTACTGGCTAATAGCCGCCGGCAGCAGCTGCGCCACGGCACTCAGCGACACGTCCACATCTTCGGCTTCGAACACCACGCTGCGAATCGCCGTCGCGCCAATCGGCGCACCCGTATCGATCTCCGGGTTCAGCAACTGCCAGTGCGGGAAGTGGTGCAGATAGTAACTGGTGGCGTCCTTGAAGCAGGCCACCAGGATGGCGCGCTGCGCCGTCGGCACGGCGCCCGCCACGGCGCGCCGCACGGTATCGGCCCACAGGCCGTCGTCATAGTAATCGCGCACGGCCACGTAGTGCACGCGCGCGCGCTGCGTCTCGGGCAGGGTGGCGGCGATCATGGCAGCGCGCTCCTGCCACGTAAACGGATTCTTCGCGCTGCGCGCATGGAAGGCGGAACCGAGCACCACCACCACCTGGGCGGCGCTGGCCAGCGCCGTTTGCAGCAAGCCGGCATGGCCATTGTGAAAAGGCTGGAAGCGGCCGATCAGGATGGCCGCGTCGGCGGAATAGGCAGGATAGGCGAGGGTCATGCATCGTCTCCAGTCGGGTAGTGGGCGGTGATCGGCAATTGGCGCCCACTGCAAAAAGCATGCGAACGCACGCGTACCAGAGCACTATCCTGCCTGAAAAATTTTCTGAGCGTACTGATGCAATCGTGCGCGGGTGGCGCTCGCGTGCTGCAGCGCCAGCAGCTGGTTTTTACCTGCGGCAGGCCTGGCAGCGAACTTCCATGTCCCGTGCAACATAGGCACACGGCGGCGCTGCGCCAATGTCCGCAGAGCGTTCCACGTGAAACCTTCGACGGCAAGGACGATGTCCTCGATGCCTCACTGCTTGCTGTTCGGGATCGCCGTCATGCAGCCTTGACGACTGGCAAGCCGGCCGCCTGCCAGTGCTCAAAGCCGCTACCAAGACGACGCGCAGGCAAGCCGTGTTGGCGCAGGGCCGCCACCGCCTGCACGGACAACACGCAATACGGGCCGCGGCAATACGCGGCAATTTCTGCGTTCGCTGGCAATTCGCCGAGGCGGCGCTGCAAGTCATCAACAGGAATATTGATCGCGCCAGGCAAGTGGCCAGCGGCAAATTCCTGTGCCGGCCGCACGTCGAGCACGGTGATGCTGGCCTCGCGGATACGTGCCAGCAACTCGTCGCCCGTGATCGCTTCCACATGGTCACCCCGGCTCAGCGCCTGCACCTCGCTGCGCTGGTGCTGCGCATACACGTCCAGCGCGGCCAGCAGTTGCACGATGGGACCACTACCGAGCCGGTACAGCACGCGCTTGCCGTCACGCTGCGCCTGCACGAAACCGGCGCGCCGCAGTTGCTGCAAATGCTGGGAGGTATTCGCCACGGACAGGCCTGTCAACGCCACCAGTTGCTCCACTGCATATTCGCCCTGCGCGATTTGCTCGAGCAGGCGCAGACGCGGCGCGCTGCCTAAAATATGGGCAAATCCGGCAGAACCGGTGAGAAATTCGATATCAGCATTTTTCATTGACACGATGCTAGCACCCTTATAACATTCAATCAATCTATTGAATGTTATAAGGCGATAACGATGCAAATACTCTGGCTTGATGCCTTGGCCATCGGCGTGGGCGCAACGGCGGTGATGGATGTATGGGCGCTAGCCTTGAAACACTTCTGGTGCATCCCCTCGCTGAACTTGGCCATGCTGGGACGCTGGCTCGGCCATCTGCCGCGCGGTACCTTCACGCATGCCAACATCGTCCAGGCGGCAGCCGTACGCGATGAGGCGCTGCTGGGCTGGAGCGCCCATTATGTGATCGGCGTGCTGTTTGCGGCCATGCTGCTGGCGCTGGTGGGACAGCAGTGGGTGCAACAGCCGACGTTCGCGCCGGCGCTGCTGGCGGGCCTCGTGAGCGTGGCCGCGCCGTTTTTCATCTTGCAACCGGGCATGGGTGCCGGTGTCGCCGCCAGCAAGACGGCGCATCCGACCGCCGCCCGCCTGCGCAGCCTGATGGCCCACATGGCATTCGGCATCGGTCTGTACCTGGCGGCGGCGCTGTGGTCGACGGTGCGCTGACTAACTCGTCATTGGCGGCACGGGTGCGGGTGCCGCCGTCGGTGCGGGTACAGCCGCCGAGATGGCCGGCGTCTGCGGCTGCGCCGGCACGGTGCTCAGCACCATCGTGCTGGGCTTGGCAATCGCAATGTGCGCCTCGTCGAGGCGCTTGAGCAGCTCGAACAGCAGGGCGCTGCGGATGCCCGACGTCAGGCGCGGCGACGACGCATAGCCGGTGGCGTTGAACAGCAACAGGCCATTGTCGATACCGTCGAGCTGCACGCTGGGCGCCGGCGTGTCGAGCACGTCGGGATTGTCGACAAAGGTGGACAGGATCAGCGCGCGCGCCGCCTGCGCATCCGTACCCAGCGGCAACGGCAGCTTGACCTGTACCAGTCCCAGGGGATTGGCGTGCGTAACGTTGCGCACCGTCTTGGTGATGAATTCCGAGTTCGGCACGATCACCGTGGAACGATCGCCCAATTGAATTTCCGTGGCGCGCACATTGATGCGGCGAATGTCGCCTTCCACGCCGCCCAGCGAAACCCAGTCGCCGACTTTGACGGGGCGTTCGGCCAATAAAATCAGGCCGGACACGAAGTTCTGCACCACCGCCTGCAAGCCAAAACCGATACCCACCGACAAGGCCGACGCCACCCACGCGATGCGTTCCAGGCCGATGCCGGCCGCCGACAGGGCCAACGCCACGGCCAGCACGCCGCCGATGTAGCCGAACAGGGTGATGAACGACACTTGCATGCCGGAATCGAGATTGGTGGTCGGCAAATAACTATTTTGCAGCCAGCGCTTGAACAGGCCCAGCGCCACGAAACCGACGACCAGCACCAGCAGGGCCTGGATCAGCGCGGCAGGACGTATCGCCACCTCGCCGATGGCCAGGCCATCTTGCAGCTTGCCCATGCGCTGGAACAGCTCGCCCGGACCTTCGCCAAACGGCGCCAGCAACAGCATCAGGGCCAGCAGCACGACGATGGCGCGGCCGATGCCCGACAGTAGCACGGCCGCCTGGTCGCGCGCCTTGGGCGTGGCCAGCACGGGATTGACGGCATCCGGCGGCGGCGGGGTGGAGGCCAGCAGCATGCAGATATCATCGACCAGCACCGTCAGCAGATAGGTACTGCCCACCACCACGATAACCCAGGCGATTTGCTTGGCGATAAAACTGCCAAACGCCACATAGCCGATCAGCAAACTGATGACACTCGACGCCAGCGCCAGCCATAGCAGCACCGTAACGCAACGCAGCCACAAAGGCGTGACCAGGGTGGCCGGATCGGCCTCGCGCAACAGGCGCCAGCTGCGCTCGGCGCGCATCGAGCCATAGGCGATGGTCGTGCTCATCACCAGGGCGACGATGCAGTTGACAGCCACGGCCGTCGACAGGCCCGCATTGATGACGATGGTGACGCGTTCCGTGGCCCACACCAGCACCACGATAAAGGAAAATATCGAGGGAAAATGGCGCAAGCGGTGCGCCAGCGCATCGGGCAAGGGCAGCAAGCGCCACGACACGCGCCAGGGCGACAGCAGCGCATGGCCGAGACCGGCCGTAAAACCGGCAAAACAGATGATACCGATCAAGCTACCGAGAAAAGTCGCGGTTTTTTCGGACAGGCCGCCATCCCAGCGCAAGCCCATGGCCAGCAATTCCGCCACCAGCCCCGGCGTGGCCAGCGCCAGCACCAGCACGGCCAGCGCATGCAGCGAACGGCGCAAACGGCCGTGCGGCACGCGTGTGGCCGTGATCACCAGCAGATAGCGAGAAACCCAGACGCTGGCGGCGATCACGGCCACGATACCGGCCAGCAAGCCGCCCCAGGCCGACCACGGCGTCGCGCTTGCCGCGTGGGCCAACTCCAGCCCCAGCACCCGCAGGCGTTGCAAATTCTGCGGCAATTCGGCATGCAGCTGTTGCCAGAACGAAGCGGCCAAAATCGACGCCGTGCGCTCGCCCAGGCGCGCCTGCAATTGTGCGCGGCGCACCGTCGATACCTGCTCGGACGCCTGCGTCGCCTCCACCGCGAGCAATCGCGCCAGCTTCACTTGCGCATCGAGCGCGCTGCTGGTGCGGTCCAGCAAGCTGCGCTGCGCCGCCACGTCAGGGGCATCTTTCATGCCCGCCGCCGGCTTGCCCAGCTCGGCCAGCCGTGCCTGCACGCTCGACAGGGTGGGCGCGAGCGCATCGGCCACCTTGTCCGCCGATGCGCTCGCTGCCAGCGCATCGGCACGCATCTGCGACAGGGCTGCGTCATCGAGATCGGCCTCGCCATCGAGCGCCTTCTGGATGGTGGTGATCTGCTTGCGCAAGCCATCGAGGCGCTGGTCGGCCGTGGCGGCATCGTCGACAGGCTGCGACCAGGCCGGTGGTGCGGCCAGCGAGCATGCCAGCAACAGCGCCAGCAGGAAGGGGAAAAAACGGAGACGGAAAGAAGTCATGCTGACCTATGGCTGGAGAAATGAGTACTGTCAGAAAACAGGGGTGATGTCGTGCGCAGACGCGTCAAGCGCAACGGCAATGGTGTCGCCATCGCACATATGGCGCCAGCTGGGCGTATGGCTCGTCAATATAGCTGAAAATGGCGTCAGCACGCCAAAACGCTTATCCATCCGTGTCCCGCCACTGATCGGCAAGAGAATGGGTTTGGTGCACGGCGGCGCCAGTATCTTTACCGTCCATCTGCCACTGAGGTCAGGCGTGGCGCCTGACAAGGGCTAAGCCGGCGGGTCCATCGACGTTGGCATCGCCCAGCCTTTGGCGTTGGCACAGATGCTGGCCAGCATGCAACGATGGGCGCCAGCCTCGCCAGCCTGGGCGCGCGCTGCCGATGGGCGTCATTGCATGCCTGCCGATGTTGTCAATTCGCAACATCGGCGCCGTTGAAGGGAGCGCCTCGCCATGCAGACAGCCACCAGCGCTCGCCGGCACTTGGAAGCCGGCCAATTTGACGACATGGCACGCGCATACGCGACGCTACGCGCAACGATGGGCACCCTGCACACAAAGCAGTTCGAGGGGGGAACGAAGCAGGCTGCCGGGCTTGCCCACCCTGGTCGCACACAGTCTACGCGAATGCGAAGCGCTCGCTCTTGCCTGGGGCGGCGCAGGCATGCGCCTGCCTTCACGATAGCGCTTGCGCCATGGAGGCGTCAGAGTTAGCATCATTGCACGATCACATCATCCATGGACTAGGCACCAGAATGTTCACCATGCAAGAAACTTCGCCCATGGCGATCCTGATCATCGACGATATGACCAGCAACATTACGGTGTTGCGCGATGCTGTCGATGGGCTGGCCGAAGTATTTTTTGCAACCAGCGGAGCGAGCGGCCTGGCGTTGGCCCGCCATTGTCGTCCCGACGTGGTCTTGCTCGATATTGCCATGCCGGGCATGGATGGTTACGCGGTCTGTGAAGCGTTGAAGGCCGATCCGCTCACGGCCGACTGCGCCGTGATTTTCGTCACCGGTTACACCTGCGCAGACCGTGAGTTGCTATCGCTGCAACAGGGTGGGGTGGATTACTTGCAAAAGCCGCTGGATCTGGCCGTAGTGCGGGCGCGGGTATTCAATCATTTAAGGATTAGAATGCAGACGCGTGCGTTGGCACAGGCACGCCAGGACTTGGCCGATGTGGTCGCGCACCTGCCCGCCTTTGTCAGTTATTGGGACGACCAGCATCTGAACCGTTTTTGTAACGATGTCGCCGGCAGGTGGTTTGGTGTGACTGCGGCGTCGATGGAGGGCATGGCCTTGCCCGAAGTGGTGGGTAGCGCGAACGCCTTGCTGATACGGCGCCGCTTGTATGTAGGCCCGCCGGACGCCGCGCCGGCGTTTGAAATGTCTCTCCACAACGCTGACGGCGGCACCTTGCATACCCAGGCATCAGTGGTGCGGCGCGAGCGCGGCAAACGGGACAGCAGCTTTCTATTGCTGATCACCGATGTCAGCGCCCGCAAGCAAGCCGAGCTCGCCCTGTACGATGAAAAAGAGCGCATGCGCATCATGCTCAATTCCATCGGCGATGCGGTCATCGCCACGGACCGCTACGGTTGCGTCACCTTTCTCAATCCCATCGCCGAAGAGATGACGGGATGGAGCAGCGAGGAGGCGGTAGGGCAACTGATCGAGCACGTGATGCCCTTGATCGACGGCGACAGCGGCGCGGTGACGCGCAACCCGGTGCGACTGGCCCTGAGCGAAGACCGCATCGTCGGCATGGCGCTAGACTGCGTGCTGGTGCGGCGCGATGGACGGCGCCTGATGGTCGAAGATTCAGCGGCGCCAGTGCGTGACCGCAACGGCGTCCAGAGCGGCGCCATCATCGTGTTCCACGACGTCAGCGAAGCGCGCGCGATGGCGTACAAGATGACCCATCTGGCCCAGCACGACGCCTTGACCAATCTGCCCAACCGCACCTTGCTGCGGGACCGCACGACACAGGCGCTGGAGCAGGCCTCGCGCCAAGATCAGCATGTGGCGATGCTGCTGATCGACCTCGACAATTTCAAGGTGATCAACAGCACGGCCGGGCACGCCGTTGGCGATACGCTGTTGCAGCAAGTCTCTTTACGCCTGCAGCAGGCGCTGCGCGCCGGCGATACCATTTGTCGCCAGGGGGGCGACGAGTTCATCATCTTGCTGAGCGCTCTCGATGATGTGGAATACGCCGGGGTCGTCGCGCGCAAGCTGCTCGCGGTGCTGGTGGAGGCGTTTATGGTCGGCAACCAGCGCTTTGATCTGTCCGCCAGTATCGGCGTCAGCCTGTTTCCCGGCGATAGCAATGATCAGGATGGCCTGTACCGGCATGCCGATTCTGCGATGTACCGGGCCAAGCAAGAAGGAAAGAACCGGTTCTGCTTCTTCTCGGCCGAGTTGGAGGAAAAACTGCTGGCCCGGCATGCCTTGATCGGCGAGTTGCGCAAGGCAATCGAGGATGGCGGGCTGGAAATGCATTACCAGCCAAAAGTCGATGCCAGAGTGGGGCGCGTGGTCGGGCTCGAGGCACTGATACGCTGGCGTCATCACGGCGTACTGGTGCCGCCCGCCAGTTTCATTGCGCTGGCCGAAGAGTGTGGATTGATCGTCCCGCTGGGCCAGTTCGTGCTGCACCAAGTCTGCACCGACTTGGCCCGGCTGGTCGACGCGCAGGTGGCAGTGCCGATCAGCATCAATTTGGCGGGGCAGCAGTTCGACGATCTGGCGCTGGCCGCCGACATCGCCAGGACGCTGGCCAGCCATGATTTGCCCACCCATCTGCTGGAGGTCGAGATCACAGAGGGCACGCTGATCGAAGATGTCATACACTCATTGGAGAATCTGCGCACGCTGTCCGAGCTGGGAATACGGACTTCAATCGATGACTTCGGCACCGGCTATTCGAGCCTATCGTATCTTAAAAAGTTTCCCATCGATGTACTCAAGATCGACCAATCCTTCGTGCGCGACATGCTCACCGACAGCAGCGATGCGGCCATCATCTCAGCCATTATCAGTCTGGCCAGCAGCTTGCGCATGGATCTGGTGGCCGAGGGCGTGGAACAGCAGGCCCAGGCTGATCTGCTACTGGCGATGGGGTGCACGATCATGCAAGGCTATTTGTATAGTCGTCCTGTGCCGTTCGAAGAAATGTTGACCTTGCTTGGCCACGAAACGATCTTTGGCTTGCCGCCAGTGCCGGCGTGAACCAGTCGGCGGCGCCGCGCCGCTGGCACACAGGAGTGTGAACTTGATGAAAAATCTGCGGGTTGGGCGGCCTTGGTCCTCGCGGCAACGCATACTCGGCGTGATCGCAACTGGAGTGCTACTTGCGCTGCTCATCGCGCTGGCTTGGCGATATACGCGGCCAACTGCCGCGGTAGTGGCGCCGCTGCCATTGACGCTAGCCTTGCCGGTACAGGCGGCCAGCGGCGCTTTCTTCGTCGCCGAGCAGCGGCAACTGTTCCCGCAGCATGGTCTGGTTTTGCAGACCCAGCGTTATGCGCTCGGCAAGCAGGCACTGGCAGCGGTGATCGAGGGACGGGCCGACATGGCGGTCGTCGCCGATACCCCCTTTGTCTTGGCCATCGCCAAAGGAAACCAGGTCGCGGTGGTCAGCACGGTCTTTGGCTCGCGTAAGACGGCGGCGCTGCTGGTGCGCGCCGACCGTGGCATGCGTACCGCAGCCGACCTGCGTGGGCGCCGCATCGGCACGGTATTTGGCACCAATGCCCAGTATTTCCTCGATAAATTACTCGAACATCAGGGCATAGCCGCGCATGAAGTGAGCATCGTCGATTACGCCCCGGCAGCGTTGCTCACGGCCATGCGTGACGGCGAGGTCGATGCCATCACTACCTGGCAACCGGAGCTGGCAAGGCTGCAGCAAGCGCTAGGCAAGAAAGTCGCCGCCCTGTTTGAGCAAGACCTGTTCGTGTATCGTTTTTTGTTGGTCGGGAAGGTCGAATTTATCGACAGCCATCAGCAAGAAATACAACGGCTGCTGGCGGCATTGGCCGACACTCAGCAATATATGCTCGACCAACCGTTGGACGCCCGCCAGACCGTGGCTGCCGCCGTCGGGCTGCCGCCAGAACTGATGTCGAGTTTCTTCGAGCCTGTCGACTATGGACTGTCACTGGATCAATCCCTGTTGCTCGCTCTTGATGATCAGACGCGCTGGGCGCGCCAGCGGCAAATCATCACCAACCGTGCGGTGCCGAACTACCTGGACTACCTGCGTCCCCAGCCATTGCAGGCGGTGCTGCCCAGTGCGATTTCAATTATCCGGTAGGCGCGTATGACACTACAGCGACAATCGACATTGCTGGCCTGGCTCGCCGTTCTGGCACTGCTGCTGCTGGCCGGCGTGACCATGAGTGCGGCCAGCGAGGTGCGTAGGCAGACCGAGCAGAGCGAGATGGCGGAAAGCACCGCCAGGGCGGTGGGAAATTTCCGCTATCTCATCATGGAAACGGCGCTGTATCGCGAAGCGCGTTCGGGCCAGCAGTGGCGCCAACGTGTCGACAGTTTCCGCCGCCAACTGGCAGCGAACCGTTACAGTGAGGGCAGGCAGCGGGCGCTGCTCGACCGCGAACGCAGCAATCTGGCCGTGATCGAACGGCTGTTTGATAGTTTGACGGGGGCGACCGACAGTGCGCGCACGGCGTCGGCCGTCAGCGCGCTGTTCCTGACCACCGAGCAGATGGCAAGCGACGCGTTCGAATTGATACGCATGAACCGCGATGATTTGCAGCGCGCGCAAGCCCGGTATAACCAGGTGGTCCTGTTTGCCCTGGCCCTGCTGACTGGCCTGATCGCCTCGGCGTACATGATACTGCGACGGCGGGTGTTGCTGCCAGTCACGCTGATCCGCCTGGTGGTGGAGCGGGTGGCGCAAGGCGATCTGACGCCACGCGTCGCGCTAAGCCTGGACAACGAGATCGGTTTTCTGGCACATCGGTTCGATGCGATGACTGAGCAATTGGCGCAGACGCACAACGCCATCAGTGCCGAGGTGCAAGAACGTCGACGCGCCGAGTCTGCATTACAGGAGACCGTGACCGAACTGGCGACGGCACGCGACCTGGCACAGGCAGCGAATGTCGCCAAGAGCCAGTTCCTGGCCAACATGAGCCATGAATTGCGCACACCGATGAATGGCATGCTGGGCATGCTGCAATTGCTGCGCTATACCCGGCTGACAAAGCAACAACAGGACTACGTGGCAAAGAGCAGCTTGGAGGCGCAGTCTTTGCTCGCCTTGCTGGACGACTTGCTCGATTTTTCCCGCATTGAAATGCATGCGTTGGAGATCGAGGCGGCGCCTTTCGAGATCGAGACCGTCCTCACCGATATGGCGATCCGGCTGCGCGTATTACACGGCTGCAAAGCATTAGAGTTGGTGATCCGCTGTGCCCCTGGCGTACCGGCAATGCTGATAGGGGACGGCGCGCGCCTGCGCCAAGTCATGTTGATTTTAGCCAGCAACGGCTTGAAATTCACCGAGCACGGCGAGGTCGTCGTCGACGTCAACTGCTTGCACACCGACGGCAAGACCGCAGAGCTTGAGTTTAGCGTGCGCGACACCGGCATTGGCATCGCCGCAGAACACCTCGACGTGATCTTCGAACAGTTCAGGCAGTCCGAGAGCGCCACGACCCGACGCTACGGCGGCGCCGGCCTAGGACTGTCCATCAGCCGTCGCCTGGTGGCACTGATGGGCGGTGAGCTTGAAGTCGCCAGTGAGCCCGGCGTTGGCAGCGTGTTCCGTTTCCGCTTGCGCCTGGCGACGGGCGCATTGGCCATGACCGAAGCGCAGACAGCGCCCTACCGGGTGCTGGTAGTCGACGATCATGCGCTGGCGCGGGAGGCGATATTGGGCATGGTCGAGGTCGCCGGCTGGCGTGGCGAGGCGGTAGCCGGCGGCGCGCAAGCGCTGGCGTGCCTGGAGAAGCAGAAGCAGGACGGCGCTGGATTTGACGTGGTATTGCTCGACTGGCGCATGCCGGACATGAATGGATGGCAGCTCGCTGCGCACTTGCGGGCGATGCGACACGGACAGAGCCGCCCCGTCATCATCATGGTGACTGGCTGCAGCAGTATTGAACTGGCGGCCCGCAGCGATGCCGAACGCGCGTTGATCGATGGTTATCTGAGCAAGCCGGTGACGTTATCGCTGCTGCGGGAAGCGGTCACGGCTGCGTTCGAGGTCGAGCGCAGCGCTAGCGTCGCGGACTATGCACGTCTGGCGGGCCTGCGCATACTGGTGGTCGATGACAATCCGATGAACCTGCAGGTAGCCTGCGAATTACTGCAGCGGGAAGGCGCACATGCCGAGTGTGCCGAGGGCGGGCTGGCGGCCATCGCGCTGGCGCAGCGCGGTGATCGCAGCTACGACGCCGTCCTGATGGATATTCAAATGCCCGACATGGATGGTCTGGAGACCACGCGACGACTGCGCGCAGACCCGCGGACCGCCGAGCTGCCTATCATTGCGCTCACCTCCAATGTACTTGAGAGCGACCGCGCCGCCAGCCTGGCCGCAGGGATGGACGCACACCTGGGCAAGCCGGTTGCGCAAGACGAGTTGGTGCGCACTTTACTCAGCGTCTGCAAAGCTCGGCAGCTTGACTCTGCCTTTGTCGGCGACGTCGCTGGCGCTCTGTCAGCGGCACGGGCGCCGGTGATCGACAGCGCGCTGGCGCTCTCGCGTCTGGGAGGCGATATACAGCGTTATGCGAGCATGGTACAGTCGTTCCAAAAGGAATGCAGCAGCACGCTCAAGGCGCTGCGCCTGGCGCAGCGACACAATATGCTGGGCGCCGGCGCAGAGCGCCTGCAGGCATTCCAAAGCGCCGCTGGCGTGATCGGTGCGGTGTCGCTACAGGAATGTGCAGCAGAGCTTGAGACCTGTTGGCGAACGGGGCAGGATGGCGATGGGCCATCGTTGGCAGCCCTGACGCAGCTGACCGAGCGCAGCTTGTCCGAGCTGGAGCAGTTCGCTGGCATAGATGCGCCGACTTAGCGGGCGCTGCAAGGGGGTACGTGGCGCACTGGCCAAGCCAGTAATGGGTGCCGCCGGACGACGATCTCACGGCTTAATTTAAAACACGACAGTCAAGGCGCGACGAGCGCACGGAAGCGAGAGAGGCAATGAGCATCGATAGCGAACCGGAAGGGAGCGGCAACGCGAGGGAAGGGAGCCGACCGCTATTGCTGATCGTGGACGATCAACCGAGCAACATCCAGGTCTTGTTCGATATCTTCAAGGACGATTGCGAAGTGTGCATGGCGCTTTCGGGCGAGGCTGCGTTTGCATTCATCGAGCAACGCCAGCCCGACTTGATCTTGCTTGACATTGTGATGCCCGATATTGGTGGCTTCGCCGTTTGCAAGCGCATCAAGGAATCGGCGCGCACCGCCGATATACCGGTGATTTTTGTCACGGCCAACAACGATCCCGAGGAGGAGGCGCGCGGGCTGGTGGCGGGCGCAGTGGACTTTATCATCAAGCCCTTTCACGCCACCGTGGTCAAGGCACGCGTCAAAACTCAGCTGACCGTCAAACGACAGGCCGATCAACTGCGCTCCATGGCGATGGTCGATGGCTTGACCGGCGTGGCCAACCGGCGTCGCTACGACGCGGTGCTGGAAATTGAATGGCGACGGGCGGCCAGAGAGCGCAAGGAGCTGGCGGTCATCATGATCGACGTCGATTTTTTCAAACGGTATAACGATCGCTTTGGACATCTGGCGGGAGACAATTGCTTGCAGCAGGTCGCTAAAGCGTTGCAACAGCGAATTATCCGTTCGTCCGACTTGCTGGCGCGTTATGGCGGCGAAGAGTTCGCCTGCGTGCTGCCTGCCACCGGGCTCGATGGTGCCTTGATTTTCAGCAAAATGCTGGAACAGCGGGTGCGTGCGCTGGCGTTGCCGCATCCGGACTCCGAAGCCGCGCCGGTCGTCACCGTCAGCATCGGCGTGGCGGTGGGAAGGCCGAGCGAGGGCGGCAGCGCCGCCGCACTGCTGGCGGCGGCCGATGCCCAGTTGTACTGCGCCAAACAAAGCGGGCGCGCGCGCGTCTGCGGCCAGCAATTTAGCGAACAGCGTCCGCACGGCGATGCCGATGATGGCGGGCAAACTGGACCGGTCTGAGTTGGTCGCAATTAAGCGGCCTCAGCCAGCGCGCCTTTCAGGGCCGTACAAAGCTCGAGGCCGGCGCTAAAGTCCAGTGCACGTATCGCCTGGCCCAGCGCATCGAGAGTGTGCTGATGAGCAGGTAAGTGCATACCTTCGAGTTCGTCAAAGACGGATAAGGCCAGCATATTGGAGGCGGCCAACAGTTGCGCCAGCCGATCAAGCTGCGCCGCCAGGAGCGGCTGGTCCGGTGCCCGTGGCGCAAGGGCGGCAGGACTGTAAAAGGCGGCGCGCTGGCCTGCGTGGTCGGCGGCACTGACACAGGCATCGAACAAGGGGTCCAGCGATGGCCAAGGCTGGCTGGTCGATGCCAACAGCGCGTGTTCCACCTCGGCGGCGAGTGTCGCCAAAGCCTCGGCGCCCACCAGCGCGGCGATGCCCTTGAGATTATGCAGGATTTGGGCCGCGCTGCTGCGCTGCCCCTCCAATGCGGCGGCGCGCAAGCGCTCGCTCAAGGTGCGTGATTCGCCCGGAAAGGCTTGCAAGGCGCGCGCATAGGTGGCCTGGTTTCCGCCCAAGCGTGCCAGCGCGGCCGCTTCGTTCCACGCCGATACCAGTGGCTCTGGCTGCGCTGCAGCCGCCACCGCCGCTGCGGGCTCGCGGGCGTAGGACAGATGCCGGCCGGACTGGCAGTGGTGGCGGATCACGCTGACCAGTTCTGCCAACTGGAAAGGCTTGCCCACATGATCGTTCATGCCAGCGGCCAGCGCCTCGGCACGATCGCTGGCCATGGCGTTGGCGGTAATGGCGATGATGGGCAAGTTCGCCAGATCGGCGCGCTGGCGTATGGCGCGGGTCGCGCTGTAGCCATCCATGCCGGGCATTTGCACATCCATCAGCACCGCATCATAGGCATCACCTTTGCCAGTGACCATGGCCACCGCCGCCAGACCATCATTGGCGACCACCACCGTCGCCCCTTCCGAGCACAGCAGTTCACGCGCCACCTGCTGGTTGATGGCATTGTCTTCCACCAGCAGCAGGCGCAGGCCGGCAAGCTGGCCTGCGCCATGTGGCTCGGGCGCTGCCGTGGGCGAAGCCCCCAGGCGCAATTCTGCCACGACATCATAGAGGGCCGACGCCGTCAGCGGCTTGCTGACGGCACCATCAAACAACGCCGGTTGTGCTTCCTGCAGCAATGCGCATTCTTCACTGCCACTACCCGCCGTCAGCGCGATCAGGATCGGGGTTGGCGTGAGGTCCAGGCACCGCAGCCGTTCGGCAGTCTGGCGGCCGTCCAGATCGGGCATGCGCCAATCGAGCAGGATGACGTCGTAGGAAGCACGACTCGCCAACTCCAGCGCAGCGCGGCCACTGGCAGCTTGCCGCACCTGCCAGCCCAAGGACTGAAGCATGTTTGCGCACGTACTGCGGGCGCCATCATGATCATCCACGATCAAACAACGCAGGCCGGTCATTTTCTGCAGCACGTCGGTGGGGTGATACGCCGGATCGCGCTGGCAAACGATGGTGAAGCGGAATGTACTACCGCTGCCGCGCTGGCTGTCGGCCTCAAGCTGCCCACCCATCATCGACACCAGGCGTCGGCTAATGGCCAGACCCAGGCCGGATCCGCCGTAACGGCGCGCGGTGGAGGCGTCAGCCTGGGCGAAGCCGTCAAAAATGCGCTCCAGCTGCTCCGGCGCGATGCCGATGCCGGTATCGCGCACGGAAAATTCCAGAACGAGCTCGTCACCACGCGTTTCCAGCACCGCCACCCGCACATGGATTTCGCCCGCATCGGTAAACTTGACGGCGTTGCCCGCCAGGTTGATCAGGATCTGCTGTAGGCGCATGGCATCGCCGACGATACAGGCCGGTACGTCGGCGCACTGTTCAAAGATCAACTCCACCGGTTTTTCGCCCAGAT
Organism: Janthinobacterium paucivorans; assembly: GCF_051380805.1. NCBI lineage: Bacteria > Pseudomonadati > Pseudomonadota > Betaproteobacteria > Burkholderiales > Oxalobacteraceae > Janthinobacterium > Janthinobacterium paucivorans. The sequence goes on along the minus strand of NZ_JBNYXR010000011.1, from coordinate 80,729 downwards.
TGGTCGACAAGATAACGCCGATCTCACGCAGCAGACGGTCGATATTGAATGGCTGTAGTTCGAGAGCCATCTTTCCAGCCTCGACCTTGGAAAAGTCCAGGATGTCATTCAGAATGCCCAACAATGCGCGCGCGGCCGCTTCGGCCTTGCTGGTATAGTCAGACTGGCGTGTAGCGAGGCCGCTGCGCTGCAGCAGCTGCAGCATGCCCAGGATCGCATTCATCGGCGTGCGGATTTCATGGCTCATGTTGGCGAGGAATTCAGATTTGGCGCGGCTGGCCTGCTCGGCCTCGGCAGTGCGCTGGGCCAGCGTACGGTTAAGCAATTCCAGATCCAGCTGGGCTTGCTTGAGTTCCGTCACGTCGAACACCAGCACAATGAAGCCGCGCACGTCCTCGCCCTCGACATCGGGGATGTAATGGGCCCAGGTATGGCGCTGGGCGCCATCGCTCATGGTCAGGCTGCGCTCGAATCGCTGCGGCTCGCCGCACAAGGCGGCCAGCACATAGTTTTCATTTCGTTGGAAGATTTCGTCGCCCAGCAAGGCGCGCAAGTGGATGCCCGACATCTCGGCCTTGCTGCGGCCGAACCACTTCAGGTATGCGCCGTTAGAGAAGCGGCACAGCAAGTCGGCGTCCCAGTACGCCACCATGCCGGGAATATTGTCGGCCAGGCTGTTGAGGAAACGATGGTTGGCGACGAGCTGCTGCTCCACCGCGCGCTGGGCGCTCAGGTCTGCGGCCATGCCGAGGTAGCCCATGAGCGCACCGGTATCATCCTTCAGCGTCGTGACAGCCAGCAGCACCGGCACCGCACTGCCATCTCGCCGGAGGTACGTCCACTCGTGCTCGTTGGGCAGCCCGCGCAGCGCCTTGACGACAAACACCTCGAACCCCGGTTCAATCTCCTCACCCAGCTGCAAACTGAATTCCTTCGCCCGGGACGCCACTTCCGCCGGGTCGTGGAACAAGGCGGGCGTGTGTTGTGCGATAAGGTCAGCGGCCCGGTAGTCGAGCAGTCTTTCCGCTGCCGGATTGAATGTGATGATCTTGCCTTCGAGGTCGGTGGCGATGATGGCGTAGCCAGCATGCTGGAATATCGCCTGTTGCATGGCCGAGACCTGTCGTATTTGCGCAGTGCGCTCGGCCACCTGCATTTCGAGAGAACGGTTCAGTTCCAAGATGCGCGCCTGCGCTGCGGTTTGTTCGCTGATGTCGCGGGCGGTTTTGGCAGCGCCGATCACGCGGCCGCTGGCGTCAAGAATGGGAGAGACCGTCACCGCAATATAAAGCAGCGTGCCGTCACGCCGGCGTCGCCGGGTATGCTGGTTAGTCACGACCTCGCCGTTTTTTACCCGCTCCAAGATGGCAGCGTCCTGGGCTAGCGCGAAGTCGGGGACGATCAATTCGGCCAGAGGGTGCCCGATTGCCTGCTCGGCGGTATAGCCGAACATGTGCTGGGCGCCCTCATTCCAGCTGCTTACGCGGCCGTCTAATGTCTGGCCGATGATGGCGTCGTGCGAGCTGCGCACGATGGCCGCCAGCTCTTCAATCTGTTTACTGGCGCGGCGGCGCATCGTGCGCAGCAAGTAAAGAACCAGCGCCGCCGCGATGCACAGGCCCGCTACGATGCGCAGCTGCGACCAGCGTGCCGCTTCTGCGGCCGTCTCGGCCACGCTGTCGGGCAAGGCCAGCGTCAAGGTCGGGTTGCGTGCCGGGGCGTCGAGGTCGAGTCGCACCGGCGCGCTGAAGGCGTGCAGGATGCCCTCCGGACCGGCGAGCCGATACAACACCTGGCCGCTATCGGCCTGATCCGGGACGATTTGGTAGTCGCGTTGCCAGCGCGTGCGCGGCAACGCGGCGCGAGGGGCTATCAAATAGCTGCCATCGGGGGCGGTAAGAAACAACTGGAACTCTCGCCCCAGGCTGCTGTGCAGGCTGGCCAGCATGGCATCCGCATCCGCGCTCATGACCACCATCCCGAAAACCGCACCGTTCGCACCGAACACCGGCGTGGCGGCGTGGATCACCCGCCGATCAGGGCCATACGAGCAGCCGCTCGGTGCTTCCAGGCGCAATTCCGACAGATAGACTTGTCCCGCCACGAGTTTGCTCGCAGCCAGGAAAAAATCTTCTGCGCCATGACGCGTCAACGCGTTGGCCGGCACGGTGCTGACCTGTTGGCCGAGGCGCTGCGTGCGTAAAATCTCCTTGCCGCCGTCTGCCAGGCCGATGAAGCGGATACAGGTCAATTCCCGGTTGGCTTGCATGAAATTGCCAAAGATCTGCCCCAGGCGCCGTTCCCACAGGAAGCCACTGGATGCCTCCTGTGGGTCGTAACCATGATGGGCGATGGCGCGTGTGACACCGCCGACCGGCGGCACGTTAGCAAGGAAAACTACATCGCGGCGCATCGACGCCAGCGCGGTAGAGATGGTTTCGCTGCGCAGGTTGACGGAGGCGCTCATCCGCGCAGCGTAGCCGCTTAGTATCTGGCGGCGCTCGCGTTCGCCGGCTTGATAGGTCAGCATGGCCGCCACCGCCAGTACACCAATGAGCGCAATGAACAGGGCGACTTTTGCGCTCTGCGAACCAAGTCTCCGTTGCAGCATGGCTATCCTTATCGAAGGGGTACACGATGCTAACATGTCTTCCAAACAATTAACTCATAGTATCTTGTAATCGGTCGGTATACCAGTCGCTGCGGCGCCAGAACCGTGCGGCCAGGCGGCGTGCAGCAATGGCCACAGATGCCGGCATGGTCGCGTTCGCGCTCTGAACTCGGCAGCAACGAAAAATGGCGCAGCCCATTACGGACTGCGCCATTCGCGACAAACATTTTTAGTTTGTGTCAAACTTTTTTATTGATTGACACTGCCTTGTAAGGCAGTGGCAGATCTTATTCCACCGTCACCGATTTGGCCAAATTGCGCGGCTTGTCCACATCCGTGCCGCGCGCCAGTGCCGTGTGATACGCCAGCAATTGCAGCGCCACCACGTGCAGGATCGGCGACAAATCGCCGTAGTGCTCGGGCAGGCGGATGACGTGCAAGCCTTCGCCGGAGCTGATGCGCGAATCGACGTCGGCAAAGACGTACAGCTGGCCGCCACGGGCGCGCACTTCCTGCATATTCGATTTCAGCTTTTCGATCAGGGCATCGTTCGGTGCGATGGTGACGACCGGCATTTCATTCGTCACCAGGGCCAGCGGGCCATGCTTCAATTCGCCGGCCGGATACGCTTCGGCGTGGATATAGGAAATTTCTTTCAGTTTTAGCGCGCCTTCCAAGGCAATCGGATAATGCATGCCGCGGCCCAGGAAGAGGGCGTTTTCCTTGCGCGCAAATTCTTCGGACCAGGCGATGATTTGCGGCTCCAGCGCCAGCACGGACGCGATGGCGACGGGCAGGTGACGCATGGCTTTCAGGTGCGCCGCTTCCTGTTCTTCGCTCAAGCGACCGTTGACTTGCGCCAGGCACAAGGTCAGCAGGAACAGGCCAGCCAGCTGCGTCGTGAAGGCTTTGGTCGACGCCACGCCCACTTCCACGCCGGCGCGCGTGATGTAGGCCAGCGCGCATTCGCGCACCATGGCGCTGGTGGCCACGTTGCAGATGGTTAAGGTGTGCAGCATGCCCAGGCTGCGCGCATGCTTCAGGGCGGCCAGGGTATCGGCCGTTTCGCCGCTTTGCGAAATCGTCACCACCAGGGTGTTCGGGTGCGGCACGCTGTCGCGGTAGCGGTATTCGCTGGCCACTTCCACGCTGACGGGCACTTTGGCGATCGCTTCGATCCAGTACTTGGCGGTCATGCCCGCATACGAGCTGGTGCCGCAGGCCAGGATCAGCACGCGGTCGATCTGCTTGAAGATGGCATAGGCGTTGTCGCCGAACAGTTCCGGCATGATGCCGGTCACGCCTTCTAGCGTGTCGCCGATGGCGCGCGGCTGCTCAAAAATTTCCTTTTGCATGTAGTGGCGGTACGGACCCAGCTCGGCTGCCCCGGTGTGCGCATGCACGGTTTTCACTTCGCGTTCAACGGACTTGCCATCGACGTCGACGATCCAGCAGCGCGACAGTTGCAGGTCGACCACATCGCCTTCTTCCAGGTAGATGATCTGGTCCGTCGTGCCGGCCAGCGCCATGGCGTCGGAGGCGACAAAATTTTCACCATTGCCCAGGCCGACGATCAGGGGCGAGCCCTGGCGCGCAGCCACCACGCGGTGCGGCTCGTCGCGGCAGAACACGGCAATCGCATACGCGCCATCGAGGCGTTTCACGGCTTGCTGCACGGTCTCGAACAAGTCGCCGTTGTACATGTGTTCGACCAGGTGGGCAATCACTTCCGTGTCCGTCTGGCTCTGGAAGACGTAACCCAAGGCCGTCAGCTCGGCGCGCAATTCATCATGATTTTCAATGATGCCGTTGTGCACCAGCGCTACGCGGGCGTTTTCTTCCGTTGGGGAAAAGTGCGGGTGGGCATTGAAGGAAACAGGGGCGCCATGCGTGGCCCAGCGCGTGTGGGCGATGCCCGTAAAACCGCTCAAGCCTTCTTCGCCGATCTGCTTTTCCAGCTCGGCGACGCGCGACGTGGAGCGCGAACGCTGCAAACGGCCATCGGCATGCAGGGCGATGCCGCAGGAATCGTAGCCACGGTATTCCAGGCGCTTCAAGCCTTCGAGCAGGATGGGAGTGATATTACGTTGCGCTACCGCGCCGACGATGCCGCACATGGAAACCTCTGTCTAAAAATTCATCAATGCACGCATGCTAATGCAGAGTGCATGAAATATGCTTTCTAAATAGGTATATTTTTGACCAAATATTTCATGACTATTTTGCGGTGAAATATTATTTCATTTAGACTCGATATATTTTCCAATTCATCAAAATCATGAGCGAACACAACATCATCCTCGACGAAATTGATCGTCGCATCCTGAACGCCTTGCAAATTGATGCATCGCAGACCAACAGTGAGCTGGCGCGTTTGGTGCATGTTTCGGCGCCCACCTGTTTGCGGCGCGTCAAGCATTTGACGGAAAGCGGCGTCATCGAGCGGCAGGTGGCCATCGTCGCGCCGCAACTGGTGGGGGCGCGCCTGACGGCCATCGTGGAAATCACGCTCGACGTGCAAGCGGCTGAACGCATGGCCGAATTCGAACAACTTGTGGCGCTGGAAGCGGCCGTACTGCAGTGCTACCGCGTCTCGCCCGGCCCCGACTTCGTGCTGATGGTGCAGGTGGCCGACATGCCCGCCTACCATGCGCTGGCGCACCGTCTGTTTGCTGCGCACGCGAATGTGCGCAATGTGAAAAGCTATTTTTCCACATTGCGCAGCAAGTTCGAGACGCGCATCGCCGTCTGATGTAGCAACAGCCGATTATCCACCGCTTACCCACATGTTTGTACGCATCTTGCACACCGCTTATACGGCACTTTTGCACAGGCTTATGCACAAGCGGGCTACGCTGCATGAGTGATGGCATCGGCATTTTTCTGCCACCATCTCCAGACGCGACGACGCCGCACCCGGCAAGCCAGTACTGCTCATGCATGCCGCCAGAACAAGGCTTTGCTAGAGTGACTTTTACACCGCTTTCACACAGCTTGCCAACAGGCTTTTGCACCACTTGTCGACAGGTTTATCCACAGCCTTCACAGGCGAAAAACTCAGAGACACACTTGCGCGTCGGCATAAAACCGGTAGCCGGCATTGCGCGCGGTGTTGATGGGCAAGGTCATGCCGCAGGCCTGCTCGACCTTGCGCCGCAGGCGGCTGATCTGGGTATCCAGGCGGCGCTGGTCATAACTGAGAAAATCCTCGTCCATGGACTGGACGATCTGCTGGCGACTGACGATGTGCTCCGGTTCCGCCATCAGGACGTGCAACACCGTGACATCCTGTTGCGACAACGCGATGGCCTCGCCACCGGGCGGCAGCAGACGGCGTGGCCCCAATTCCAGCACCCAGGCCGTAACGGGCGCGACGCTGACAGCAGCGGCCGACTCGCCCAGGCGCCGCACCAGCGCGCCCAGGGTGGCGGCCAGTTCGTCGAGGTCGGCGCTCTTGGGCAGATAATAGTCGGCGCCGCCACTGAGCCCGTTCACCTTGTCGCGCGTCGTGCCGCGCGCCGTAAACACGACGATGCCGATGGGCCGCCCCTGCTCCCGCAAGGCGCGCACCAGCAGCATGCCTTCGCCGTCGGGCAAGCCCAAGTCAATCACGGCGATGCGGTGCAGCGCCGGTGCGTAACAGGCATGAAACGCCGCCATATCGGCCACGGCGGTCACGCGGTAGCCGCAGTCGCCGAGAAACTCGGCCAATTCCTGCCGCAGCACGGCTTCGTCTTCAAGCAAAATGAGGTTCAACATGGCGCAAGGATAACCGATCGTCATGCTGCCGAGAAGTAAGCCGCAAGGGCTTCATGCACCGCATGATAAGCTCCTGCGCCATGAAAATCCTGTTCGCCCTTGCCCTCTTGTTCGCCACCTTGCAACCCTCGGCCGGGCTGGCCGCGCCCATGTCGGCGCCACTCACGCTACCGGCCAGCGGTCAGCCCGTGTCGGCCAGCGGCCATATGCAGATGCTGCGCGACACTTCCGGACAGCTCGATCCGCAGGCCGCGCTGGCCGCGTCAGGCTGGCAGCCACTGCCTGGCGCCGTGAGTGCCGGCTATACGCAAGATGCCATCTGGTTGAGCCTAGAGGTAACACGCGCGGCGCAGTCAGCCGATGAATGGGTGTTGCGCTTTAGCAACGCAGGACTCGATGACGTACGCCTGTATCGCCAGGATAGGGCTGGACACTGGCTGCTGCAACAGGCGGGTGCCAACGTGATCCGCAACGCCTGGCCCATCGATGCGCGCCAGGTGGTGTTTCCCGTGCAGTTGCAGCCGGATCAGCCGCAGCGCTGGCTGATAAGGCTGACCAGCAAGAAAGCCATGTCGACCGAGCTGACGTTGTTGCCCAGCGCCAGCTTCGACGCTTCCTCGCGCCGCGAATACCTGTATTACGGCTTGCAGTTCGGCAGTTATTTACTGCTGATCCTGTTTCATATCTTTTTCTGGCGCATGACACGCGAGGCCCACAGCGGCTGGTACCTGTTATATGTAACGACGAGTGCCATCACGGAGGCGCTGACCATCGCCATCCCCCAGCAAATCTTCACCATGCCAAATCAGCTGTCCGACCCCATGCTGGGCATATCGATGGCCATGTCGCTTGCCGCCGGCGCGCGTTTTTCCACCTTGCAACTGGAGCTGCCCGCTGTGTATCCGCGTTTCAGCCGCGCGGTGGTGGGCATCACGGCCGCCACCACCCTGTGTGGGGCGCTGCTGGTACTGCACGGCGACTATGCCGCAGGCGTGCTGATGGTGCAAATGACAGCCTTGCCGCTGATCGCACTACTGACCTGCCTGGCCAGCTGGCTGGCGCTGCGCGGCCATCGCCCGGCGCGTGCCTTTCTATTCATTTTTGGCATTTTCTACGCCGGTGTCATCATCAGCTTCTTGCGCAACATGGCCTTGGTGCCGCCGAATTTCTGGAGCAACCATGCAGCCACCCTGGGCGCCTTTGTCCACATGATGCTGATGAGCCTGCGCCTGAACCGACGTTACGCCGAATTGCGCCGCGCCAAAGACAGGGCACAGGCCGAGGCTGTGCATGCCGTGCGCGCACTCAATGAACGCTTGGAAGAGCAGGTGGCGCAGCGCACGCTGGCGCTGCAACAGGAAATCGGCCGGCGCGCCGTGCTCGAAGGAGAATTGCGGGCTGCCCTGGAAGTGGAAACCCGCACGCGCGAAGAACAGCAGGATTTCGTTGCCATGGTGTCGCATGAATTCCACACGCCGCTCGCCATCATCAACACCACGGCCCAGCAAATTGCCCGCAACACGGAAGCGCCACGGGAAAAAACCTTGCAGCGCTGCCAGAATTTACGCGCAGCAAGCAGCCGCATGGCGGCACTGGTGGATGAATACCTGAGCGCCGACCGCATGGAAACGAGCGCGGCGACGCTCTGTCAGCAGCCATGCGACTTGCGCGCCCTGCTGCAAGCCGTGCTGGCCGAATGGCCCGATGGCCGCATCGACGCCAGTGTGCAGGCGCTGCCCGACAGCATCATGGCCGATGCCAGCCTGCTGCGCGTGGCCCTGCGCAATTTGCTCAGCAATGCTGACCGGTATGCGCCGCAGGCCCAGGCAATTCGTGTGCAAGCTGTCACACTCGATGATGGCCGCGTACAGATCATCGTCAGCAATGCGGGCGAGCCCGTGCCTGCAGATGAAATCGCGCGCCTGTTCCAGAAATACTTCCGCGGCCGCATTGCCCAGCACAAGCCTGGCGCCGGCTTGGGCCTGTACCTGGTGCAACGCATCGCCAAATTGCACGGCGGCCAGGTCACCCTCGACAGCGCCGGCAACAACGGCACCATCAGCTTCGCCTTGCGCCTGCCCGCCTGATTTTCGCCCACGTTTGCGCCCGCGTTCCCGATTGCATTAATCGCAAATCGCTGAGTTTCGCTCAACGTCCAATTTCCACGACGCTATCCACCGGCGATGCACACACTTTTCCACAGGTTTATCCACGGCCATGCGTGGATAAACGGCACTGAAGTACAGTTATCCCTACTTATACACCGATATTACAGCGCTTATGCGCGCCCTTATGCACAGACTTGTCCACAATACGGGGATAAACACCGCTGCACCGCTGGCAGCGAGCGACAATCGAAGAAAAAGGCAGCACGAGGCGCGCGCCAAGCGGTAGAGAGAGACCTGGCTAAAGCTTATGCACGGGTTTGTACACAGGCTTGTGCGCCACTTGTGCGACACTTTACCCACATAGTTATCCACAGGCGGGCTGCAAGGCCTGCCTGTGTGCAACAGTGGACGGCGCAGCTTACTTCTTGATTTTCTCGGGGCGCGTCCAACCCTCGATACTCACTTGCCGCGCGCGCGAGACCGTCAACTTGCCGGCCGGCGCATCTTTCGACAGCGTCGTGCCGGCGCCCAGGGTGGCCCCCTTGCCGACGGTAACAGGTGCGATCAGCTGGCTGTCGCTGCCAATGAAGGCGTCGTCTTCGATAACGGTGCGGAACTTGTTGACGCCATCGTAGTTGCAAGTAATCGTGCCGGCGCCGATGTTGACCCTCGAACCGATGCTGGCGTCGCCGATGTATGCCAGATGGTTGGCCTTGCTGTGCGCGGCGACCTGGCTATTTTTCACTTCGACAAAGTTGCCGATATGCACGTCTTCTGCCAATACCGTACCCGGGCGCAAACGCGCGTAAGGGCCGATGAGAGAGGCAGCACCGACGACGGCGTCCTCGATATGACAAAACGGCTTGATGTGCGCACCAGCGGCCACGGTGGCGTTGATGATGACATTGTTGGCACCGACGCGCACGCCATCGCCCAATTCCACGCGGCCTTCGAACACGCAGCCGACGTCGATGCTGACATCACGGCCGCAGATGAGTTCGCCGCGCACATCGATGCGGGCCGGATCAAACAGGGTCACCCCCCGCTCCAGCAACGCTTGCGCGATATTGTTCTGGTGTATGCGTTCCAGCTGCGCCAGCTGGACCTTGCTGTTGACGCCCGCCACTTCCCACACGGCAGCCGGATGCGCCGAGGTGACGGCGACGCCATCGGCGACGGCCTGGGCGACGATATCGGTCAGATAGTATTCCCCTTGGGCATTGTCATTCGACAAAGCCGACAGCCACTTCTTCAGCGCCACAGTGGGCGCGACCATGATGCCGCTATTGATTTCGCGGATGGCCCGTTCGGACGGCGTGGCATCTTTTTCCTCGACGATGCGCACGATGGCGCCGTGCTCGCGCACGATGCGGCCCAAGCCGAAGGGATCGTCCTGTTCCACGGTCAGGATGGCCAGCTGGTCCTTGCCGGCCGCTTGCACCAGTTGCTGCAGGGAGGCGGCGCTGGTCAGCGGCACATCGCCGTACAGGATCAGGGTCGGCACGGCGTCATCGAGCAAAGACAGCGCTTGCTGGACGGCGTGGCCGGTGCCCAGCTGCTGGGCCTGCTCTGCGGCGTCGATCTGTACGGCGTGGCTGGCGTTGTAGCTGTCAAGCAACTTCAGGACCGCTGCGCCCCCATGCCCATAAATCACGCATAATCGAGACGGCGCCAGGCTGCGCGCCGTGTCGATGACGTGCGACAACAGCGGCTTGCCAGCCAGCGGGTGCAATACCTTGGGCAGTGCCGACTGCATGCGTTTGCCCATACCAGCAGCGAGAATGACAACGTTCATAGTGCGTAATTTTTATAAGTTAATAATATGAAAAAGTTTAACACGCAGCCCCCGTCTTCCACGCCCTTCAAGCGCATTACTTATGCCGTGCTGGCCATCGTGCTGGTTGTCATGGCCGGCTGCAGCGGCTTGCGCCTGGCCTACAACAATGGCGATACCGTGCTGTACTGGTGGCTGAACGCCTATGTCGACCTGGACCGCGACCAGAAAGGCTGGGTGCGCGAAGACATCGACAAGCTGTTTGACTGGCACCGCAAGACGCAATTGAAGGATTACGTGGAAATTTTGCGCACGGGCCAGAAGCAGCTGCAAGGCAATATCACGCAAGCGGACCTGATGGCCGATTATAGCGAGATCAAGCAACGCACCCAGGCGCTGCTGCTGAAAGCGGCGCCCGAGCTGGCCGAGCTGGCACGCTCACTCAAGCCCGAGCAGATCGCGCAGGTGGAGAAAAAGTTCAAGTCGAACAATGACGATTACCGCAAGAAATATCTGAGCGGTGACCAAGACAAGCGCCAGAAACTGCGCTACAAGAAAGCCATGGAGCAATTCGAATTGTGGTTCGGCAGCTTCAGCAGCGAGCAGGAAGCCATCATACGCAAAGCATCGGACGCGCGCCCGCTGAACAATGACATCTGGCTCGACGAACGCATGCGGCGTCAACAGAACGTATTGGGCCTGGTCAAGAAAGTCCAGCAAGAAAAACTCGGCAAGGAAGCCGCCACAGCCTTGCTCACGACGCTGATCAAGGACAGTTTCGAGCGCCTGGAACATTCCGAGCACAAGGCTTTTTTTGACAGCTACGAAGCGAGCACGGCGCAGATGGTCTTGACGCTGATCAAGATCACCACGCCGGCGCAAAAAGCCCACGCCATCAAGCGCATGCAGGGCTGGATCGACGATTTCAATTCCCTGGCGGCACAGCCCAAATAGACAGGCAGCGCCAGCAGGGGAGCTGGGGCATTATGCTATAGTGGCCGCCATCGAATTGAAGAAATCCCCATGCAAAAAAAGATAAAAAAACCCGCCAAAGTCCCTGTCCACCACGCGCCGCCACCGAACCAAGTACGCATCATCGGCGGCCAGTGGAAACGCTCCGTACTGCCTGTTTTACAGGCACTCGGTTTGCGCCCGACACCGGACCGCGTGCGTGAAACCGTATTTAACTGGATCAACCACTTGCGCGATGGCGACTGGGCCAACGCCCAGGTGCTGGACCTGTTCGCCGGCAGCGGCGCACTGGGCTTCGAAGCGGCCAGCCGCGGCGCCGCCGCCGTCACCATGGTCGACACGCACACACCCGTGATCCGCCAGCTGGAACAGAACAAGGTGAAATTACGCGCCGACAACGTTGAGCTGCTGCGCGGCGACGCCCTGTTGACGGCGCAAGGCATGGCCTCGCGCGGCCAGCGTTTCGACCTGATCTTCCTCGATCCGCCATACCAGCAAGATTTCCTGGCCAAGGTATTGCCTTTGTGCGCCAAGCTGCTCAAGGAAGGTGGCATGATTTACGCGGAATCGGGCTTGTCGCTGGTATTCGATGACAGCAGCACACTGGAAAAACCAGAGTGGATGGCAGGGTGGGAAGTCATCCGCGCCGACAAGGCGGGCACCGTTTATTATCATTTGCTAACTTACAACAAAGTGCCGGCAACTGCCTGAATCTGCCTATAAATGAGGCAAAATGGCTTCCTGGCCCCGGGCGCAGCACCAATTTCAGGCATAATGCGCGTCTATATTGGTGCATCGTTAGGGAGCCGCAATGGTTGTAGCCGTTTATCCAGGAACGTTCGATCCGCTCACGCGCGGTCATGAAGATTTGGTGCGCCGCGCATCGGGTCTGTTTGACAAGCTGATCGTCGGTGTGGCCGACAGCAAGAACAAGCAACCGTTTTTCTCGCTCGACGAACGCCTGGAAATCGCCAATGAAGTGCTGGGTCACTATCCGAATGTGCAGGTGGAAAGCTTTTCCGGCCTGCTCAAGGATTTCGTGCGCACGCACGAAGCTAGAGTCATCGTGCGCGGCTTGCGCGCCGTTTCAGACTTCGAATACGAATTCCAGATGGCAGGCATGAACCGCTACCTGCTGCCCGATGTCGAAACCATGTTCCTGACGCCGTCCGACCAGTACCAGTTCATTTCGGGCACCATCGTGCGCGAAATCGCGGCGCTGGGCGGGGACGTCTCCAAGTTTGTCTTCCCCTCGGTGAACCGCTGGCTGCAAAAAAAGATTGCTGCCAACGCTGCATCATCGCAATAAGTAAGAGTGAAATCATGGCATTACTGATCACCGACGAATGCATCAATTGCGACATTTGCGAGCCAGAGTGCCCGAATGATGCGATCTATATGGGCGCGGAAATCTACGAAATCGATCCCAACAAATGCACCGAATGCGTGGGACACTTTGACGAGCCGCAATGCCAGCAAGTGTGCCCCGTCAGCTGCATCCCCTTCAATCCCGCCTGGCGCGAAAGCCCGGAGCAATTGATGGCCAAGTACGAACGCCTGCAGGCGGAACTGCCTGCGACGAAGGCCTAAGCATTGCTCCAGCGCCTCAGCGCCGCCCGCGCAGCGCTGCCAACCGTTCTACACTGCGTGCTGACATCTCCACAGTCTATGCTTTCCACGGAGGTAGAAGATGCACATCAGCACATCCCGTTTGGGCCGCCCCCTGGCTTGTGCCTGTCTGTGCGCCGCCGTCGCACAAGCTGCACTGACCGTCGAGGTAGGCGGGGTCAAGCTGGGCGACACGGTGCCGGAGCTGGCCTTTTACACTGCGCTGCTGAAAATCTGGATCGGTGGCCAGCCGGCTGACGCCGTATTGCGCACGCATTTGCTGGGCGACGTGGCCTGAACAAAAACGCGGGCGTAAAAAAGCCGGCTCACGCCGGCGTATCATTGTGCAACAGTTTATCGCTCAGGCGCGTGTCGACAGAGCGCGCAATTCGGCGGCATTGCTGGGCGACACGCCATCCATCTTGCCCAGGGTGCGTTGCAAGGCTCGTGCTTCGCGCATCTGTTGACGCGCCTGACGCTCTTCGCGGCTCAGTTTGGGACGCACCAGCAGTACCATGGCGCGGGCGATGCCCACCAGCAAAGGCTTGAACAGCAGGGAGAATGCGCCCACGGCGACGATCACCAGCACGAGTTGCAGGGTGTTCAGCAGGGAAATCTCCAGCACGGGTGCGGATACTGCGTACAAGGCGGAGGCGAAGGTGGACATACTGTTCCTGTGCATTATAGAATTTGTGAGTACTATAGTGCAGTGCAACATATAAATCTAATTCCATTTCCTGATACCAATTATATGAATCGTGAATGGAAAACTGTAATATTTTTTGTGAGTGAAAATTTTTGCGCCCGGCGCGGTTTACACTCCTAAGTAATCAATTCAACTTTTACCTTGGGCTTTCCATGAGTTTTCTGACGCTGGATCTGAACTTGCTGCGTGTTTTCGACGCCGTCATGACGGAACAAAACCTGACGCGCGCAGCCGGCCACCTGGCGATGACGCAGCCGGCGGTATCGAATGCCATCAAACGCCTGCGCGAAAGCCTCGGTGACGAATTGCTGATACGCACGGCGTATGGCGTGAAACCGACGCCCCGTGCCGAAGCGCTGTGGCCGTCCGTGCGCTCGGCCCTTGCCAGCCTGGAAGCGGCCGTCACGCCGGAAACCTTCGACGTGTCGAAAACACATGCCACCTTCCGCATGGCCATGGCCGACGCGACCGCCGCGTTCTGGCTGCCCTCCCTGATGCGCTCGATCGAAAGTGAGGCACCGGGCGTGAATGTGCGCATGATGCCACTGACTACGCGCGAACCGCGTCCCATGCTGCTGCGCGGCGATATCGACCTGGCCGTGGGCTTCTTCCCCGGCGTGGCGGCGCAATTGTCGAGCGAAACGGGTTCGCCCATCCGCCATGAGCGCCTGTATTCCGGTAAATATGTGTGTGTGATGCGGCGTGGCCATCCGCTGGCCGACAAAGAATTGACCTTGGATAACTATTGCGCAGCGAACCATTTATTGGTGAGTTTTTCCGGCCGCGCGCATGGCTTGATCGACGAGGCGCTGTCGCAAATCCATCGCGAGCGGCGCATCTTGCTGACGGTCAACCAGTTCTTCACGGCCGGACGCGTAGTGGCCAATTCCGACCTGATCACGGTCTTGCCGCGCCACTTGATCGCCTCGACGGGCATGACGGAATCGCTGCTGCACAAGGACCTGCCGCTGACCCTGCCAGCCGTCCACCTGGACATGCTATGGCACGAACGCGACGCTCGCAGCCCCGCCCACAAATGGCTGCGTAATCATCTGGAAAGCATGAACACGCCCACCCTGCGCACGGCCACGGCGGCCGGCGGCGGTGTGGCGGCCAAGCCGCATATGGAATAAAGCGTAGCTGGCTCAAGAAAAAACGCCTGATGAGGATGCATCAGGCGTTTTGCTATGCGTGGTTGCTGGAGCGATAGCCGATTCGGAAACCACCCCAATGCTTGCCATCGACGTGGATGGGCACAGATAAATCATGCATGACTTCGCCCGTGTCGCGCTTGTACGTCTGCAACAGGAACGGTTTGGTATTGCTGCCGCAGCGCGACCCAGTGCGGTCACTGAAGATGCGCTTGGTGCGGTTATTCACGATATCGATGGCGTAATCGCCCGTCAGCGGCTGCGAAAATTTCTTGTTGTGCGTTGGAAAATATCCATTGTTGTCGACAGCGCCCGCATACGCCAGGTAGGGCAGGGCGGCCAGCACGCTTTCCTGCAGGTCCGGCAATACCTTGTCCGTAAACGCGTCGAACTTCGTGTTGTGCTTGGGCGGATTGGTGTTCGGGATAGGGCGATAGTGGCGGTCGAACAGGGCTTCGCGCGTGATGCGCCCGGCAGCGATAGCTTGCTCGAACAGTTTGCCCACCTCGCGCGCGGCGCGCTGTGCCGCGATACGGATCTCATCGTGCGGCGTGCTCACACCCGATTCGCCCAGGGCGCCGGCGATCACTTCGGCGCGCTCGGCCAGGGCCATGGCCGACTGCGTGGCGCGCGGCAATTCGACATTCGTCGACAGCATGCTGTCGCGGATTTTCAGGATGGCGTCGGCGATCAGCTGCGTCGTGTCGACGTGTTCGCGCGAGGCATGGGCGATTTGCCCGATCTCGTCTTCCGACACGCCCGAGGATTCCTCGATGTGGGTGAGCGACGCATGCACGCTTTCCACATTGCGCGCCGCTTCCGTCACGCCCGTCGCCAATAAACTCATGCCGCGCGCCGCTTTTTCCGACTGCTCATTGATTTCGCGCACCATCACGCTGATTTCATCGGAAGCTTCCTTGGTGCGCTGCGCCAGTTGCCGCACTTCGCCGGCCACTACGGCAAAACCGCGCCCGTGTTCACCGGCGCGCGCAGCTTCGATGGCGGCGTTCAGCGCCAGCAAATTGGTGCGTGCAGAAATATCGGAAATGGCTTCCGTAAAACCGGTGATGCGCTTGGATTTTTCCTGCAAGCTCAGCATGGTGCCTGAGGCGCCTTGTGCTTCCTCGCGTGCCTTATTGATGCGGCGCAAGCCCTGGTCCACTTCGGCGCGCGCCGCCACGCTTTCCACGCGCACGCCGGCAGCTACCTTGGCGGCACGTTCCGCGTTGGCGGCGATCTTTTCCGTCGTCACGGCATTTTGTGCGGAGCTGTCGGCGATCTCACTGGCGGTGCGCACATCGAGTTCCACCTTTTGTTTGACGGAATCGACAAAGTACGAGGTTTCTGCGGCGCCTATCATGATAGCGTCGATGGCCTTGCCCACCGTGTCGGCAAACTGGTGCAAGCCATGCTCAGCACGCGTGCGGCCGTCGAACGCCAGCAGCGCAGCGCCAATGGCAGCGGCCAAGCAGGCAATCAGATACGGATGGTCGCCGCCGAAAAGCAGCAGAAGAAAGACCAGACAACAGGCCACGGCCATTGCCAGGATGGTCAACACAAGGATACGCACCAGCTGATGCTGCAACTGCTTCATTTGTCCCCCGCTGCACGAACCCGTCACGTCCCCAGGGGAACGTGCTATAGCCGTATGCGACTGGGCACGATTGCCCACCTTGCACCCTGAACGTGACGTCTGCGCGGCGTTTCAGGCGGCTACCGGATAGCAGAATTGTAGCTCTACCCTACAACATTTGCTCCGATAGCTCAATCATAAAAGTTGGCTAGCTGCAATACGCTCACTTAATCGGCAATTTGGTGGTATTTTTTACCTCTTCCATGACGGCATAAGTGTGGGTTTCGCGCACACCTTTCTGCAACAACGTCTTGCCCAGGAATTCGCGGTAGGCGGCCATGTCCTTGACGCGTGCCTTGACCAAGTAATCGAAGCCGCCAGCGACCATATGACATTCGAGTACCTCTGGAATGATTTGTACGCTATGCTTGAAGGCGTCAAACACTTCCGGCGTCGTGCGATCGAGCACGACTTCGATGAACACCAACAGCGACACGTCGAGCAGCTGCGGGTTCAACTGTGCCGTATAGCCCATGATGTAACCGGATTCGTGCAACTTGCGCACGCGCTCCAGGCAAGCGGCCGGCGACAGGTTAACGCGCGCGGCCAGCTCCACATTGCTGATGCGTCCATCGCTTTGCAATTCCATCAAGATTTTCTTACTGATCTTGTCCAGCATTACCGTCACCCCCAAAATTAATATTATTTGGTTAAATTGTCGCATCAAAAACTATCTATTGCTAGTCCCCTGTATTACCAGAATTAATCCACAAGAATCCCCTTTACAATCAAATCATCTTAGCGTCCGACTTTGCGTATTTTTTTGCACAAAAAAAGAGCAAGAATTACCTTGGTTTTCGTCCCCATTTCCTTGTAAAGAGCACTTATGCACCCTGCAGGCCCCTCGGCTTTTACCCCGATTCCTTTTGCTGCGTTCCAGGCAGAAATCCTGCCCGAAGCGACCCTACAACGCGCCGCCATCACCGCCGCCTATAGGCGCGATGAGGTTTCCGCCGTGCAGTGGCTGTTGCAACAAGTGCGCCCCAGCAGCACCGAAACGACGGCCGAGGGACAAGCCCTGGCGCACCGCCTGGTCTCGAACGTGCGCCACAAACGCACACGCGCATCCGGCGTCGATGCGCTGATGCACGAGTTCTCGCTGTCGTCTGAAGAGGGGGTTGCATTGATGTGTCTGGCTGAAGCGCTGTTGCGTATACCCGACAGTCAAACGGCCGACCGTTTGATCGCCGACAAAATCAGCAAGGGCGACTGGCGCAAACATCTGGGCGAATCGCCGTCGCTGTTCGTAAATGCCGCCACCTGGGGCTTGCTGATCACGGGCAAACTAGTCAGTACCAGCAGCGAATCGGGCCTCGGCTCGGCCATGAGCAAGCTCATCGCCAAAGGCGGCGAACCGCTGATACGCAAAGGTGTCGACTTGGCCATGCGCATGCTGGGCAACCAGTTCGTCACGGGCCAGACGATCGAAGAAGCTTTGAAAAACAGCCGCGAGAATGAAACCCGCGGCTACCGCTACTCGTACGACATGCTGGGCGAAGCGGCCCTGACGCAACAGGATGCCGCCAACTATTACGCCTCGTACGAAACCGCAATCCACGCGATCGGCAAGGCGTCGAACGGTCGCGGCATCCGCAACGGCCCTGGCATTTCCGTAAAACTGTCGGCACTGCACGCGCGCTACAGCCGCGCCCAGCGGGCCCGCGTCATGGAAGAATTATTGCCAAAAGTCAAAGCGCTGCTGTTGCTGGCCAAACAGTACAACATCGGCTTCAATATTGATGCGGAAGAAACGGATCGTCTGGAGCTGTCGCTGGACCTGATGCAAGCACTTGCCTTCGATGCAGACCTGGCCGGCTTCGAAGGCATCGGTTATGTGGTGCAGGCGTATCAAAAACGCTGCCCCTACGCCATCGATTTTCTGATCGACCTGGCGCACCGCAGCGGCCGCAAGTTCATGGTACGCCTGGTCAAGGGCGCGTATTGGGATGCGGAAGTCAAACGCGCGCAAGTCGATGGCCAGGACGGCTATCCCGTCTACACGCGCAAGGTCTACACGGACGTCTCTTACCTTGTGTGCGCACAAAAATTACTCGACGCCAGCAGCCTGATCTATCCACAATTTGCCACACATAACGCGCAAACCTTGTCGACCATCTACACCTGGGCACAGCGCGACGGTATTACCGACTACGAATTCCAATGCCTGCATGGCATGGGAGAAACCCTGTATGACCAAGTCGTCGGTCCCGATAACCTGGACAAGCCGTGCCGCATTTACGCGCCCGTCGGTTCGCATGAAACCCTGCTGGCCTACCTGGTGCGCCGTTTGCTGGAAAACGGCGCCAACTCCTCGTTCGTCAACCAGATCGTCGACGAAAGCGTGGCCATCGATAGCCTGATCCGCGATCCTCTGGAGCAGGCACGTCTGCAGGGCGGCTTGCCACATCCATCGATCCCCTTGCCGCTGGACATGTTTGGCAGCGAACGCAGGAACTCGGCCGGCCTGGACCTGTCGAATGAAGACACCTTGCGCACGCTGGCCACCGGCCTGGCGCAACAGCAGCAATGGCAGGCAGCGCCGTTGATCGATGGCGCCGTCAGCCTCAATAGCCCTACACAGCTGCTGCATAATCCGGCCCAACACGACGATGTCGTGGGCAAAGTCATGCAAGCCGGTCCGGCCGACGTAGAAACGGCGCTGGCCAGCGCCAGCGCTTACGCCATGGACTGGCAAACGACAGAACCATCGGTCCGCGCACAAGCGTTACTACGCGCGGCCGACCTGTTTGAAGAGCACCACATCGAGCTGATGGCCCTGGCCGTACGCGAAGCGGGTAAATCCTTGCCGAACGCGATCGCGGAAATCCGCGAAGCCGTCGACTTCCTGCGCTACTACGCAGCGCAGGTAGAAAATGCGCCGAACACCGTGGCACTCGGTCCCGTCACCTGCATCAGTCCGTGGAACTTCCCGCTGGCCATTTTTACGGGCCAGCTGGCTGCCGCCCTGGCAGCAGGCAACGTGGTGCTGGCCAAGCCGGCCGAGCAAACGCCATTGATCGCCTACCGCGCCGTGCAACTGTTGCATGCGGCAGGCGTGCCGCGCGGTGCACTGCAATTACTGCCTGGCAGTGGCGAAATCGTAGGCGCCGGCCTGTGCAATGACGCGCGCGTCAAAGGCGTGATTTTTACGGGCTCGACAGAAGTAGCGCAATTGATCAACCGCAACTTGGCTGCGCGTGCCGTGGCCGAAGGCATCGACATTCCTTTGATCGCCGAAACCGGTGGCCAGAACGCCTTGATCGTCGATTCGTCTGCCTTGCCGGAACAAGTGGTGCAAGACGTCATGTCGTCGGCCTTTGACAGCGCCGGCCAGCGCTGCTCGGCCTTGCGCGTGCTGTTCCTGCAGTCAGAAATCGCCGACAAGACTATCCATATGCTCAAGGGTGCCATGCAGGAATTGCGCGTAGGTAATCCTGACCGACTGGCGACCGATATCGGTCCTGTCATCGATGCAGAAGCGCAAAGCAATCTGCTGGCGCACATCAACAAGATGAAAAGCGTCGCCATCAACCATTTTTCGCTCGATTTGCCTACCGTGAAAGGCACGTTCGTCGCCCCGACCGTGCTGGAAATTAAGTCGCTGGCGCAATTGACGCAAGAAGTCTTTGGCCCCGTGCTGCACGTGATCCGCTATAAACGCTCCGAACTGCCGCAACTGGTGCAATCGATTAACGACAGCGGTTACGGCTTGACCCTGGGCATCCATACGCGCATCGATGAAACCATCGCTTTCATCACCAAGCGCGCGCATGTGGGCAATATTTATGTCAACCGCAACATCGTCGGCGCCGTCGTCGGCGTGCAACCGTTCGGTGGCGAAGGCAAATCGGGCACGGGCCCGAAGGCGGGCGGCCCGCTGTATCTGAAACGTCTGCAACACAATGCACCGACCGGCGCACAGCACCAGCGCCAGGCGCCGCCGGCATTGGATGCGCTGACCGTATGGGCAAAGATGCATGGTCACGACCAAGTCGAGCAGTTGGCGCAAGACTATGCACGTACCACTTTGCTGGGCAGCACCATCGTCTTGCCAGGCCCGACCGGTGAACGCAATACCCTGAGCTTTGCCGCACGGGGCACGATTTTGTGCGCGGCGGCCACCTCCGGCACCCTGATGAACCAATTGGCAGCCGTACTGGCCACCGGTAACCAGGCTTTGGTGCTGGCGCAATCGCCGGATCTGATCCCTGGCGATTTACCTGCGGCGCTGAAGGACCGTATTCAGGTCATCAGCAGTCTGGCATCGATCAAGCATGATTTCCAGATTGCCATGATCGAGCCTAGCCTCGCTGGCCAGCTTAAACCGCTGCTGGCGTCCCTGGAAGGGGCTCTGGTGGGCACCATCGCCACTACCCAGGAGGGTGTCATCCCTCTGTGGCGCCTGGTCGCTGAGCGGGCGCTGTGCGTGAATACGACGGCAGCCGGCGGCAATGCGAGTTTGATGATGCTCAGCGTCTAAAATTTAAGCAGGCAGCTAACAAAAGAGGGCAGAACCATTGGTTCTGCCTTTTTTTTACACTGCGCCCAGGAGTTAGCCCGCCAGGCGCTGACACAGTCTTTGAATCACGGCAAACGCATACGGCGAGGCGACCGTTTGCACAAAACGCATGAAGTCGACGGCCGCCTCTTCGTTAGCGTTATCGGAAATGGTACGCATGACCGTAAACGGCACGCCCAGTTCAAAACACACTTGTGCCACGGCGGCGCCTTCCATTTCGACGGCCAGCAAATCGGGAATATCCGCTTTCAGCTGTTTCACGTGCATGGCGCTGCTGATGAACTGGTCGCCGCTGGCGATCAAGCCGCGGTGGACTTGCGCGTGCTGTAACGCAAACTCTTGCCTTTCCGACGCCTGTATTACTTTGGCAAGTTCATCGCGCAAAAAATCTTTTGCCGCACCGGCCAGTTGCGTACTCAACTCAAGATCCGTGGCGAAGCGTTGCAAGCCCGTTAGCGGCACTTCGAAGCGGGGAAACAAAGGCCGCGCGTCCATATCGTGCTGCAGCAGCGCTTCTGCCACCACGATATCGCCGACGTTGACGTGTGGATCGGCGCTGCCGGCGACGCCGGTGAAGACGATGTGGGTAACTGCGTACTTTTCCACAAGGATAGACGCTGTCATGGCAGCGGCAACCTTGCCCAGACGCGACAGGACGCACACAGCGTCGATATTCCAGAGGGTGCCTAGGGTGAAGTCACGCATGCCGTGCGAACGCTTCTGGGGGCCTTGCATGGCTTCTACCAGCCCCTGCTGTTCTTCGTGTAAGGCACTAATGATGCCTAAACGCATTTTTTTGCTTGAATTCATGCTGTCTTTACAGGTTTTTTGGATTGCAAGACTGTTTTTATGGTGAAAACACCTGTTTGGACGACTTTTCCACCGTTTGCGTTTGTCTCTGTGTTTTAAATAAAGATGTATACATAAAAATAGTAGTGATAGTAAACGCTCATTTTTTTGTGGATAAGTCGGTATACCGTTGAAGAATCATCGACTTAGCGCACAAAAAAGTAGGCGCACAAGCATTGTATCTACGTAGGACTTGTTTGGGATAAAAATTGAGCTGTGGACAAAGAACGACTTTTCCCACATCTCGTCCTGTGGATATGCAGACACTTATCCACAGTGCCTAGCGAAAATCAGGTTTTTTTTTGCCGTAGTGGCATGTTTGACCTGTTTCACATGCTCTGACGCTTGTTTGGCAATCAGACTTGAGCGACCACGAATGTCGTTCCTTCGCGAATGCCGGCATCGAGTGGATTCTTGGCAGACGGTTTGGTAGTGGGTCGTGATGTCGTCGTTGGCTTTGACGTTTTATGCATGTTTTTTGGAAATATCCGTGGACTTCCGCTTTTTTCATTGGTTTACAATAAATCTATATATAAAAATAGTAGTAATAGTAAACGCAGTTTTTTCTGTGGATAAGTCGTTTTTTTTCAACAGGATCAACTGTTTACGCGAAAAATAAAACGTGCATAATCGTTGTATCACGCGAGGAGCAAAATTGTATAAAATGCCGGCCTGCGCATAACTTCGTGTTTACTCACAAGTCATCCTGTGGATATCAAGTGACTTATCCACAGTCGATGCAAATCCTCTCTTTTTTCTACATCGAACCGCGTGCTGGGACTGTGCCTGTTCAGGCATGTTGACGTTGACATTTTGCATAACGGTTTTGCAGTGCTGTGTGCGTGATGCCGGTTGCGCTGGTTTTCGTCGCTCAGTTGTTGGCTGTTTTTTTTGACAGCATGAGCAGCTTGCCCGCATTTTCTTGAAGACAGGTTGGCTGATGCCGTTGACGGTGAACGGCAAGCAAAGTGCGTGTCGTCGGGTTTACTCTAACAAGTACGTATACAAGAATAGTAATAGTAGTTAACGCTGACATTTTCTGTGGATAAGTCTTGATTTATCCTTGTAAACAAGTGCTTGGCGTGCGGATAAGCGCTGAGTAAGCGGTGTATCTGCGTGGGATGGTTTCTGAACAAAAAAACGCCGCCGAAAAAATTTTTCGTTTACGCACATATCGTCCCTGTGGATATCCATACGCTTATCCACAGCCTGCGACCGCCGTTTTGCCCTGTTTTTTTGCTCGCTGTCGCGTTTGCTCTTGTCGCTGGCGGCGATTAATGTCGCCCTGGTGCAGCACTGGTGGTAATCTTAATGTGGCGCAACAGCTATGCACGCATGAAGAAAGACAGACTCTGGTAAAGGAACGCGGTGGGGAGACACGCCGCGCGACAGCTTGATGGCATACCAAAAGGAGCTTCATTGGAATCAGCAGGCGAATACGACTACATCATTGTGGGCGGCGGTACGGCAGGCTGCGTGCTGGCCAACCGGCTCACACGCGACAAGGACGCCAACGTTTTACTCGTGGAAGCGGGTGGCAAGGACGATTATGTATGGATACACATCCCTGTAGGCTATCTGCATTGCATCGGCAATCCCCGCACAGACTGGTTGTATGCCACGCAGGCAGAGGCGGGACTCGGTGGGCGCAGCTTGATGTATCCGCGCGGCAAAGTGCTGGGCGGTTGTTCTTCCATCAATGGCATGATTTATATGCGCGGACAGGCCAATGATTACGACCACTGGGCCAACTTGACGGACGATGCATCCTGGCGCTGGGACAAAGTCTTGCCGCTATTCAAACAAAGCGAGGATCACTACGGCGGGGCCTCGGAAAACCATGGCGTGGGCGGCGAGTGGCGGGTGGAAAAACAGCGGCTATCGTGGGATATTTTGAACGCTTTTCGCGACGCGGCGCAGCAGGTTGGCATTCCAAAAACCAGTGATTTCAATGGCGGCGACAACAGCGGCAGCGCGTATTTCGACGTCAACCAGCGCCGCGGCATCCGCTGGAATACGTCGAAAGCATTTTTAAAACCGGCCGCCCGCCGTGCGAATCTGACCATCATGACGGGTTGTCACGTAGAACGTCTGCTGCTGGAAACGACGCCAACGGGAGCGCGCTGCACGGGTATCGTGTTTACCGGCGGTGGCACGCAGTGGCAGGCGACGGCCAAGCGGGAAACCTTGCTCACGGCGGGCGCCATCGGCTCACCCCAATTGTTGCAATTGTCCGGTATTGGCCCGGCCGCCTTGCTGCAGCAGCATGGCATTGTTCCCGTGCTCGATATCGCTGGCGTGGGCGGCAATTTGCAAGACCATCTGCAGCTGCGCATGGTATTTAAAGTGCAGGGCGTGAAAACTTTGAACGTAATGGCGGGCAATTTGCTGGGCAAGATGCAGATTGGTTTGCAATATGCCTTGTTTCAGAGCGGGCCCATGTCGATGGCGCCGTCGCAACTGGGTGCGTTTGCCAAGTCCGATCCGCAGCAAGCCACGCCGAATCTGCAATACCATGTGCAGCCCTTGTCGCTCGACAAATTCGGCGAGCCGCTGCACACGTTTCCCGCGTTTACGGCCAGCGTATGCAATTTGCGCCCCACCTCGCGCGGCCATGTGCAAATCGCCAGTGCCGACAGTTATGCAGCGCCAAACATCGTGCCAAATTACCTCAGTACGCAGCACGATCTTAGCGTGGCGGCCGACGCCTTGCGCCTGACGCGGGCCATTGCCGCCGCGCCCGCCTTGAAAAAATTTGCGCCGCAGGAATACAAGCCTGGCTTGCAATTCCAGAGCGAGGAAGAACTGGCGCAGGCGGCCAGCCAGATCGGCACCACCATCTTTCACCCGGTGGGCACTTGCCGCATGGGCCTTGCCAGCGATGCATCGAGCGTCGTCGACAGCCAATTGCGCGTGCTCGGCGTGGCAGGTTTACGCGTCGTCGATGCTTCCATCATGCCGTACATTACTTCTGGTAATACCAACTCACCGACCGTGATGATCGCGGAAAAAGCAGCGCAAATGATACATGCGGCCTGGAAATGAGCACGTGCCAGCATGGCTTTGCGCCATTCGGGCTGGCGAAAATTCCCCGTAGTTATACTGTATTGTGCGTTAAATTTAAGTTGTGTATTATAAAAATGACTAAATAGTACAAAAAGTACAACTAGGAGACATGATGTCAAACGTCATCTTGGAAACAAGAAATTTAACCAAGCAATTCAAGGGATTCACCGCAGTGAGCGAGGTGAACCTGCAGGTAGAGCGCGGTCATATCCATGCCTTGATCGGTCCCAACGGCGCCGGCAAGACCACGTGCTTCAACTTGCTCACCAAATTCCTGATCCCCACTTCCGGACAGATCCTGTTCAATGGGAAAGACATCACGGCTGCCAAACCGGCGCAAATCGCCCGCATGGGCGTGATTCGTTCCTTCCAGATTTCCGCCGTTTTCCCGCATTTGTCCGTGCTGCAAAATGTGCGCATCGGCTTGCAGCGCCAGCTGGGCACTTCCTTCCATTTCTGGAAAAGCGAACGTTCCCTGAGCCAGCTCAACGACCGTGCCATGGCCTTGCTGGCCGAAGTCGATCTGACGGAGTTTGCCGACACCATCACGGTCGATATGCCGTATGGCCGCAAGCGGGCGCTGGAAATTGCCACCACCTTGGCAATGGCGCCGGAAATGATGTTGCTCGACGAGCCGACGCAGGGCATGGGTCATGAAGACGTGCATCGTGTGACGGAACTGATCAAAAAGGTGTCGGCTGGGCGCACCATCCTGATGGTGGAACACAATATGAGCGTGGTCTCCGGCATTTGCGACAAGATTTCTGTCCTGCAGCGCGGCGCCATGCTGGCCGAAGGCAGTTATGCGGAAGTGTCGCGTAATCCACAGGTGATGGAAGCGTACATGGGCACCACCCACGCCGAGCTGGAAGGGGCGCATTGATGACGACGCAATCGAAGACAGGCACGCCGGCGCTGGAAATTACACAACTGCACACCTGGTACGGTGAATCGCACATCTTGCACGACGTGAATCTGAAAGTAGGGCAGGGCGAAGTGGTGACTTTGCTGGGCCGCAATGGCGCCGGACGGACAACCACCTTGCGCGCCATCATGGGCTTGACGGGCGCACGCACGGGCTCCATCAAAGTCAATGGTGTTGAAGCAATAGGTTTGGCCACGCACAAAATCGCCCACCTGGGCATCGGCTATTGTCCCGAAGAGCGCGGTATTTTTTCATCGCTGTCGACCGAGGAAAACCTGATGTTGCCGCCGACTCTGGCTAGCGGCGAGAAGGGCATGTCGGTCGAGGAAATCTATGCCATGTTCCCAAATTTGCAGGAGCGCCGCCACAGCCAGGGCACGCGCCTGTCGGGCGGGGAACAACAGATGCTGGCCGTGGCGCGTATCTTGCGCACCGGTGCGCGCCTGCTGCTGCTCGATGAAATATCCGAAGGCTTGGCACCTGTCATCGTGCAAGGGCTGGCGCGCATGATCACCACCCTGAAAGCGAAAGGTTACACCATTGTCATGGTGGAACAGAATTTCCGGTTTGCCGCACCGCTGGCGGACCGGTTTTATGTGATGGAGCACGGTCAGATCGTCGAGACTTTTGCTGCATCCGAACTGGAAGCCAAGATGCCGGTATTGACCGAGCTGCTTGGCGTGTAATGCCCATGTAGTTCCGTATCGTCATCGAGCAATCGTTTAAATAGCCAACAATAATCCCAACGGAGACACTATGAAACGTAACGCTATCGCCATTGCCACCGCCACTCTGTGTACCTTGTCGGCACTGGGCTTGTCCAGCGCCGCGCACGCCCAGGTATCGGGTGACACCATCAAGATCGGCTTCATTTCCGACATGTCCGGCGTGTATTCCGACGTCGACGGCCTCGGTGGCGCCGAAGCCATCAAGATGGCGATCGCCGATGCCGGCGTGGTATTGGCCGGAAAAAAGGTGGAATTCATCTCTGCCGACCATCAAAACAAGGCCGACATCGCCGCCTCGAAGGCGCGCGAGTGGTTTGACCAGCAAGGCGTCGACATGCTGATCGGCGGTACCAACTCCGGTGCCAGCCTGGCCATGGCCAAGGTTGCGGCGGAAAAGAAAAAAATCTTCATCGCCATCGGCGCCGGTTCCTCGCGCCTGACGAATGAAGAATGCACGCCTTACACCGTGCATTACGCCTACGACACGGTAGCGCTGGCGCGCGGGACGGGCGGCACTATCGTCAAGCAGGGCGGCAAGAGCTGGTATTTCATGACGGCCGATTACGCGTTTGGCCACTCGCTGGAAAAAGACACGGCCGAGGTCGTCAAGGCGGCTGGCGGCAAGGTACTCGGTAGCGTCAAGCATCCGTTGGGCGCCTCGGATTTCTCCTCGTTCCTGTTGCAGGCGCAGGCTGCCAAGCCACAGATTCTGGGCCTGGCCAATGCGGGCGGCGATGCCATCAACAGCATCAAGGCGGCCAATGAGTTTGGCTTGACGAAAACGATGAAGCTGGCCGGCTTGCTGATCTTCATCAATGACATCCATTCGCTGGGCTTGAACCTGACGCAAGGCATGTACTTGACGGACGGCTGGTACTGGGACTTGAATGCGGAAACGCGCGCCTGGTCGAAACGTTATTTCGCAAAGATGAAGAAGGAACCGTCGATGCTGCAGGCGGCCGACTATTCGGCTGCGGCGAACTACCTCAATGCCGTCAAGGCGCTGGGCACGGACGACACCGAAAAGGTCATGGCCCACCTGAAAAAGACCAAAATCAACGATATGTTTACCCACAATGGCGAAGTGCGCCCCGATGGCCGCATGGTGCACGATATGTATCTGATGGAAGTGAAGAAGCCATCCGAGTCGAAATACCCGTGGGATTACTACAAGGTGATCGCCACCGTGCCTGGTGCGCAAGCGTTTGTGACCAAGGCCGAATCGAAGTGTTCCCTGTGGAAGTAAGGCTGTAGCAATATCTACAGCTTGCCCGCCACTGTGCGGGCGCTCTGTCCTGTACGCTCTTTGCGCGCAGGGTTCGCCTTGCGCCGCCGCGCCAGCCTGGTCTGCGGTGGCGTGTTTCCCTTGATATGACACCGTCCTGTGGCGGTGCTTTTTATACTGTGATGCCATGGAAATTTTCGGCGTTCCATTACAAGCGATGATGAGCCAGCTGCTGCTGGGTCTTGTCAACGGCTCGTTTTATGCCATGTTGTCCCTCGGTCTGGCCGTCATCTTCGGCTTGCTTAATGTCATTAATTTCTCGCATGGCGCCATGTACATGATGGGCGCCTTTCTGGCCTGGATGGGCCTCAGTTACTTCGACATCAATTACTGGGCTATGCTGGTCATTGCCCCGATCCTGGTCGGCCTGGTCGGCATCGTGATCGAAAAAACCATGCTGCGCTGGCTGTATAAGCTCGACCACCTGTATGGCTTGCTGCTGACTTTTGGCATCACCCTGATCATGGAAGGCGTGTTTCGCTCCTTCTATGGCGTTTCGGGCCAGCCGTACGCCGTGCCTGAAGCGCTCGCTGGCGCAACCGATCTGGGTTTCATGATATTGCCGAACTACCGCGCCTGGGTGGTGATCGCTTCGCTCTCCGTGTGCCTAGCCACCTGGTTCGTCATTGAAAAAACCAAATTGGGGGCCTACCTGCGGGCCGGCACGGAAAACCCGAAATTGGTGGAAGCGTTCGGCATCAATGTGCCGCTGATGGTGACGCTGACGTATGGCTTTGGCGTGGCACTGGCCGGTTTCGCCGGCGTGCTGGCGGCGCCCATCATTCAGGTGTCGCCGCTGATGGGCTCGAACCTGATCATCGTCGTGTTTGCCGTGGTGGTGATCGGCGGCATGGGTTCCATCATGGGCTCCATCTTGACGGGCCTGGGCTTGGGTGTGATCGAGGGCCTGACTCGCGTGTTCTACCCGGAAGGCTCGGCCACCGTGGTGTTCGTGGTGATGGTCATCGTGCTCCTGCTGCGTCCCGCCGGCCTGTTCGGCAAAGAAAAGTAATCCTCATCAGTCATGTATTGGAGCTACCACGATGAATAAGAATGTAGGCTACGCCATTGCCTTGCTGCTGGCGTTGGCGGCGCCGTTTTACGGTTATCCCGTCTTCCTGATGAAGTTATTGTGCTTTGCCCTGTTTGCCTGCGCCTTTAACTTGCTGATCGGCTATACCGGCCTGCTGTCGTTCGGTCATGCCGCCTTCTTTGGCGGTGCCGGCTATGTGACCGGCTACGCGCTGCGCACCTGGGGTTGGCCAACGGAACTGGGCTTGCTGGCCGGCGTTGCCACGGGGGCCTTGCTAGGCCTGGTGATCGGCGGCCTGGCGATCCGCCGTCAAGGCATTTACTTTACGATGATCACCTTGGCGCTGGCGCAGATGGTGTACTTCCTTGCCTTGCGCCTGCCGTTCACCGGTGGCGAGGATGGCTTGCAGGGTGTTCCACGTGGAACCTTGTTGGGCATGATAGACCTGGCTAATGACACGGTGCTGTACTACGTGGTGCTGGCCATCTTCATCGCCGGCTTCGCCCTGATCGTGCGCACCATCCACTCGCCGTTCGGCCAAGTACTCAAGGCCATCAAGGAAAATGAACCGCGCGCCATCTCGCTCGGTTACGACGTCAACAAGTACAAGCTGATGGCCATCGTGCTGTCGGCCTCGCTGGCGGCACTGGCCGGCGCCACCAAGACGCTGGTGCTGGGCTTTGAAACCCTTACCGATGTCTACTGGGGCATGTCCGGCCTGGTCGTGTTGATGACCTTGGTCGGTGGCATGGGCACGCTGTCCGGTCCCATCCTTGGCGCAGTATTGATCATCGCGCTGGAAAACAAGTTGGGCGATGTTGGCACGTATCTGGCCACGCACACGGGTATCGAGTGGTTTGGCACTCTGGGCGAGTCGGTGGGTATGGTCACTGGCGTGATCTTTGTCATTTGCGTCTTGCTGTTCCGGCGCGGCATCGTCGGCGAAGCCATTGCGCGCTTCGGCGGCAGGGCTGCCAAAGCCGCTGTCTGATTTTCAAGCAACGCCGGACCGATAGTCCGGCGTTTTTCATTCGGCACCCACTGTTACTAGAACGGAGAGAAGCTCCATGCAAACGATGATCACGATCACGCGGGCGGGCACTGGCATGAGTTTGTGCGCCATGCTGGCCTTGGCAGGCTGCGGCAGCAACCATGCAGCGGAAGAACTGAATCAATTGCCCAGCTACCTGGGCATGATCACGCGCGCTGATTACGACGGCAAGACGAACGATTTACTCACGGCAGGTCTGGGCAAGACGGGGCTGGCGGGCGCCACGCCCGCGTATGCGAATGCGGAGCAGCCGACGCCGCTCGAACTGCGCCGCAATGCCATCTACGCCAATTATCGCGCCGTGCTCGATATTGCCGCCAACAGCGGCTATGGCACCCTGTATGGCCCGAACGTCGATGCGTCCGGGAACGTGGGCGCGGGCGAGGGCCTGGTAGCCGGCAGTGAATACATCGCCTACGCCGACGATGGCACGGGCAAGAAGAATGTCAGCTTGATGGTGCAGGTACCGGCCAGCTTCGATCCCGAGCGTGCCTGCATCGTCACGGGCACGTCGAGCGGCTCGCGCGGCATCTATGGCGCCATCGGCAGTTCGGGCGAGTGGGGTTTGAAGAAGGGCTGCGCCGTGGCGTATGCGGACAAAGGTTCCGGCACAGGGCTGTATGTGTTTGAAGACGACAGCGTCAATTTGCAGAACGGCGCGCGCGCGGGCAGGGTGGCTGCCGGCAAGAATGCACTCTTCGTGCCCGACTTGAGCGATGCCGACCGGCTGGCCTGGTCTAGCGCCTATCCGAACCGTATCGCCTTCAAGCATGCGCACTCGCAGCAAAACCCGGAGAAGGATTGGGGCAAGGTGACCTTGCAGGCGGTCGAGATGGCGTATTATGTCTTGAACCAACGTTATGGCGTACTGGCGCGCGACGGCAGTTCGCGCATCGTGCGGTTGACGCCGAAGAACACCATCACGATAGCATCGAGCATTTCCAACGGTGCCGGCTCGGCCCTGCTGGCGGCGGAACACGATACGCAGGACTTGATCAGCGGCGTCGTCGCCAGTGAGCCGCAGATTCAGCCGGCGGCGTCTAGTGCTTACAGCGTGCGGCAAGGCGGAGTGCAGCTTGCCAATCCGGGCCGCGCGTTGTTCGACTACGCTACCTATGCAGCCTTGTATCAGCCTTGCGTGGCTTCCGTCGCCAGTAATGCGGGACGCTGCACGGCGCTGCTTGCCAAGGGGCTGTTGAACGGCGCCGACCTGGCGGCGCAGCAAGCGGATGCGAAGCAACGCTTGCGCGCGTATGGCTGGCTGGTCGATTCCGATCCGCTGCAGGCCGCGCATGCGGGCACGAATATCCTGGTGGCCGTGACGTACGCCTATGCTTATGGAAAATTTTCCGTGACCGACAAGGTATGCGGTTTCACGTTTGCACAGACCGATGGCAGCGCTAATCCGATTCTTTTTACCTCGGCGCAAAGGGCGGCCAGTTTTGCGGCGCAAAACGGTATACCCGGCAGTGTCGTCTACGAGAACAGCGTGGGCGGCGCCAAGGGCTACACGGCTGGCGTGTCGCCCTCAAGCAACATTGCGGACCAGTCGCTCGATGGCTTTCTGTGCCTGCGCAGCTTGGCGATAGGCAAGGATGCCGTCAGCGGCGCCAACTTGCAGGGCACCTTGGAAGGGCAAAGCGCGCGCGTGCGGGCAGGCATGGCCGAAGTAGCTGCCAGCGGAAAATTGCATGGCAAGCCAGCCATCATCGTGCATGGCCGCAGCGATACCCTGATTCCCGTCAATCAAGCCTCGCGCGCCTATCTTGGCCTGAACGCGGCCGTGGAAGGGAGCAACAGCAAACTGCGCTATGTGGAGGTGACTAACGCCAACCACTTCGATTCCTTCAGCAGCGCCTTGCCGACCCTGATCGTGCCCTTGCATGTGTACCTGAACCGGGCACTCGACGCGATGTTTGCGCATTTGTCTGTCAAGCAAGCGTTGCCGCCCTCGCAGGTGGTGCGCGCGGTGACACGCGCTGACGCGTCGACCTTGATCACGAATGTCAACGTGCCAGCGATAGCGGCAACGCCATTGGCGGGTAATGCGATCAGCGTGACGGGCACGGTGGTGGATGTACCCAACTGAGTCTCATAGCGCTGCCGCATAGATGGCGCGGGCATCCTTGCGTGTGACAACGCGCGCATTGTTGCCCAGCAATCGCGTCTGCAGCATGGCGTCATCGGCGAGTCGGTCCAGGTCGCTGGTCATGACGCCCACTTCGCGCAGCGTGCGCGCGATGCCGGTGGCAGCGCTAATGTCCTGCATGGCGTCGATCAAGGCCTCGGCCCGTGCTTTCTCGCTGCCCGTGATGCCCGGTTGCACGACGCTCGCCAGTTGCGCATACAGGGGCGCTGCGTGGGACAGATTGAAGCGCAGCACGTGTGGCAGCACCAGCGCATTCGACAGGCCGTGTGGCACGTGGAACAGGCTGCCAATGGGATAGGCAAGCGCATGCACGGCGGCCACGGGCGCATTGGCAAACGCCTGGCCGGCCAGCATGGCGCCTAGCAGCATGGCTTCGCGCGCCGGCAAGTTGCTGCCATCGCGGCAGGCCGTGAGCAGATTACCGGACAATAGCGACAAGGCTTCGATAGCCAGCATGTCGGACAAGGGATTTTTCAGCAGGCGGCTGGTGTACGCCTCGATCGCATGCACCATGGCGTCGATGCCGGTGGCGGCTGTCACGGCGGGCGGCAAGCTCAGGGTCAGCTTGGCATCGAGGATGGCCAAGTCTGCATATAGTTGCGGCGCGACTATGCCCATCTTGCTGCTGGCGCCTGTGGTGACGATGGCAATCTGCGTCACTTCGGAACCTGTGCCTGCCGTAGTGGGTAATTGCACCAGGGGCAGGCGTTGGCTGTGGACATTGCCGATGCCATACAGTTGCGCCAGATCCTGGTGTCCTGCTGCCAGCACGGCGACCAGTTTGGCCACGTCCAGCGAGCTGCCGCCACCGAGACCGATGATGAGTTCCACGTGAAACATTTGGGCTCGGCTCACGCCTGCAAGCACGACCGCTTCCGACGGATCCGCTTGCACATCGGAAAAGACATGCACCTCAATGCCTGCCGTTCGCAAGCTATGCAGCGGATCATCTGCAAGTCCCGTACCTAGAAAACCAGCGTCGGTGACGAGCAGCGCGCGGCGCACGGTGGGGAAGTGATGGGCGACGTGCGCGCCCAGTTGGGTGGCGGCGCCTGGCGCAACGATCAGATGCGGCACGGTGCGGAACTGGAAGGCGGGCATGCATACTCCTGGCAGTCGAGTCATGTGCCAAGCTTACTCCGCTTTTCCGTCCCGCGTGTGTTTCACGTGGAACGGGAACGGGGGCATCCATCAATGCCGTGTTGCCTATCGGATGACCGGCCGAAGGCCAATATCCTCCAAAAGTCCATGACGGCCAAGAGAACCGGCAAACCAAGTTCGCTGACGTTCGCATTCCTAGACTTCAGGAGGACGACCTCGCTATTTAGCAGGATGGACAGGATGGAGAGGATGGAGAGGATGGAGAGAGTGGAAGGCCGCTGGCAGCGGATGGCGTACAGCAGGGGGATGACGGCGCACACGCGAGTCCGGTGCGTGTTCCACGTGAAACAGAAATGCCCTCTTCCGCTCTACTGCTGAGTAAAAATTAAGCAAAAATTGGCCCATGGAAGGTTACGCTCGCAAAAAGACTCTATAATCGGGCTCTCTTCCCGCATTTTTACTTGCACTGTTACCTATTAATTATGTTATTTCCTACAGAATTCGACGTTATCGTTGTCGGTGGTGGTCACGCCGGTACCGAGGCGGCCCTCGCTTCCGCCCGCATGGGGCAGAAGACGCTATTGCTTACGCATAATATTGAGACACTGGGCCAGATGTCGTGTAATCCCTCGATTGGCGGCATCGGCAAGGGCCATTTGGTCAAAGAGGTCGATGCCATGGGCGGTGCGATGGCAATTGCCACCGACGAGTCCGGCATCCAGTTCCGCATCCTGAACTCTTCGAAAGGTCCGGCAGTACGCGCCACGCGCGCCCAGGCTGACCGCATTTTATACAAAGCCGCCATCCGTACACGTCTGGAAAACCAGCCGAATTTATGGCTGTTCCAGCAAGCCGTGGACGACTTGATCGTCGAAGGCGACCGTGTCGTCGGCGCCGTGACGCAGATCGGCCTGAAGTTTTTGGCGCGCGCCGTGGTGCTGACGGCTGGTACTTTCCTTGACGGGAAGATTCACGTGGGCTTGAATAATTACTCGGCTGGTCGCGCCGGTGACCCGCCCGCCATTTCGCTGTCCGCCCGCCTGAAAGAGCTGAAACTGCCGCAAGGGCGTTTGAAAACGGGCACGCCGCCGCGCATCGATGGGCGCACGATCGATTTTTCCGTGATGCAAGAACAGGCCGGTGATCTCGATCCCGTGCCCGTCTTCTCGGTGATGGGCAACACGTCCATGCATCCGCGCCAGGTGCCCTGCTGGGTCACGCACACGAATACGCAGACGCATGACATTATCCGCGCCGGCCTCGATCGCAGCCCCATGTACACGGGCGTCATCGAAGGCGTGGGTCCCCGCTATTGCCCCTCGATCGAAGACAAGATCCACCGTTTCTCGGGCAAGGACTCGCACCAGATCTTCCTTGAGCCGGAAGGCTTGACGACGCATGAGTTCTATCCGAACGGTATCTCCACGAGCCTGCCGTTCGATGTGCAGATCGCCCTGGTGCAATCGATGAAGGGCATGGAAAACGCCCACATCATGCGCCCCGGTTACGCCATCGAATATGATTATTTCGACCCGCGCGGCTTGAAGGCGTCGCTGGAAACGAAGGCCGTGGCTGGTCTGTTCTTCGCCGGTCAGATCAACGGTACTACCGGTTACGAAGAAGCGGCCGCGCAAGGTATGTTGGCCGGCCTGAACGCAGCCTTGCTGACGCAGGACAAGGAAGCCTGGGTACCGGGTCGCTCCGAGGCGTATCTGGGCGTGCTGGTCGACGATCTGATCACCCAGGGCGTGCAGGAACCGTACCGCATGTTCACCAGCCGCGCCGAGTACCGCTTGAGCCTGCGTGAAGACAATGCCGATATGCGCCTGACGGAAATCGGTCGCACCTTGGGCTGCGTCGGCGATGCCCAGTGGCAAGCCTTCGAAACCAAGCGTGAAGCAGTGGCGCTGGAACTGCAGCGCCTGCGTTCTACCTGGGTCAATCCGCGCATACTGGCGGCGGCCGAATCGGAACGCATCGTCGGCCAGGCTATCGAGCGCGAGTACTCGCTGGCCGACCTGCTGTGCCGTCCGAACGTGGCTTACGATACCCTGATGAGCATGACGGGCATGGAAGGCCAGGCTCTGGCCGGCCCCGGAGTAGAGGATCCCGCCGTGCGCGAGCAGGTGGAAATCCAGCTCAAATATGCGGGCTATATCGAGCGCCAGAGCAAGGAAATCGAGCGTCATGAACACTATGAAAACCTGGCCCTGCCAGTCGGTTTCAACTACCTCGATATCGGCGCCTTGTCGGTCGAAGTACGCCAAAAACTCGACAAGCAGCGCCCTGAAACCCTGGGCCAGGCATCGCGCATTTCCGGCGTGACCCCGGCGGCGATTTCGCTGCTGCTGGTGCATTTGAAAAAGCGTGGTTTCGGTGCCGCGCAGACTACCACTTTAAAGGACGAGGTTGTTGAATGAAGCAGTTTGACCGGGCCGCACTGGCCCCCATTTTGAATGAAGGCATCGCCGCGCTGGAGCTGGACCTGAGCGCGGATCAGACGGAACAACTGCTCGACTACCTGGCCCTGCTGGCCAAATGGAACAGCGTCTATAACCTCACGTCGGTGCGCGATCCCATGCAGATGCTGACCTTGCATGTACTCGATTCGCTGGCCGCCGTGCCAGCGTTCGCAGACGCGAAAAACGTGCTCGACGTGGGCGCCGGTGGCGGTTTGCCGGGGATGGTGCTGGCTATCGCGCGGCCCGATGTGAAAGTATCGATGATCGACACGGTGCATAAGAAGACGGCTTTTTTGACACAAGTGAAGGCTGAACTGGGTCTGGCCAACGTCACCGTCTACACCAAGCGCGTGGAACAGCTGGAAGTGCAGCAGAAATTCGATGTCATCACCTCGCGCGCTTTTGCCGACCTGTCCGATTTCGTCAACTGGTCGAACCATGTGCTGGCCGAGGGGGGGCAATTCATCGCCTTGAAAGGGGTGGCACCACCAGACGAGCGCGAGCGACTGCCGGCAGACTGGCAAATAACGCAATTACGGCCTATCCAGGTGCCAGGGCTAAATGCGGAGCGTCATCTGATCTTTATAGCAAGATTGTAAGGGCTGGTAAATTAAACGGTATAAATCATATAAACAATTTATACGGTATAAATTATATAAACCGTATAAACAATTTATACCATATAAATAGTATAAATAAAATAAACAATATAAATCGTTTCGGTCGGATGCCGGGGCGCACGATGAAGTTTGCATTTCTTTACGACTAGAAGATACATGGCCAAAATTTTTTGTGTAGCAAATCAAAAGGGTGGTGTTGGTAAAACCACAACAAGCGTCAATCTCTCCGCCGGTCTGGCCAAGCTGAACCAGCGCGTGCTGCTGGTCGACCTCGACCCGCAGGGCAATGCGACCATGGGGGCCGGCATCAACAAGGCCGGCTTGAAGGCGTCCACCTATGAAGTCATGCTGGGCGAGTCCGATGTCAAGACGGCACGCCAACGTTCGGAAGCAGGGCGCTTCGATGTCTTGCCGTCGAACCGCGAACTGGCCGGTGCAGAAGTCGAGATGGTCGAACTGGATAACCGCGAACGCCGCCTGAAGGAAGCGCTGGCCGAAGTGGACAGCGAATACGACTTCATCCTGGTTGATTGCCCTCCGGCACTGTCGATGTTGACCTTGAATGGCCTGTGCGCCGCGCATGGTGTGATCATTCCGATGCAGTGCGAGTACTACGCGCTCGAAGGCTTGTCCGATCTGGTCAACACCATCAAGAAGGTGCACGCCAATCTGAACCCGGATTTGAAGATCATCGGCTTGCTGCGCGTGATGTTCGATCCGCGCATGACATTATCGCAACAAGTGTCTGCGCAACTGGAGCAGCACTTCGGCGACAAGGTTTTCAAAACCATCATTCCGCGCAATGTGCGACTGGCCGAAGCGCCATCGTACGGCTTGCCAGGCGTGACCTTCGACCCTAGTTCGAAAGGTGCCCAGGCGTATATCGCCTTTGGCGCCGAGATGGTCGAACGTATCAAACATATGTAAACAAGCCCGGGGTCAGACCCGCCGGGGGAATGCATCCCAATGGGATGCATTCCGATTCCTCCGGAACTGACCCCAGCATTTGCCGTTGGGTTAAAGGCAAATGGCAATATAGATAAGATTATTAGGACAGCATGGCTACGAAAAAATTAAAAGGACTGGGGCGCGGACTCGACGCCCTCCTGGGCGGCGGCGGCGATTTCGCCAGTCCGGACACGCATCAACCCTCCAGCTTACCCGTGTCACAAATGCAAGCTGGCAAGTACCAGCCGCGCACGCGCATGGACGAGGGAGCCCTGAACGAATTGGCCGCTTCGATCAAGGCGCAAGGATTGATGCAGCCCATCCTGGTGCGCCCGATCGGGCAAGACACCCTGAGCGGTGTGATTAAATATGAAATTATCGCTGGTGAACGCCGTTTCCGCGCCTCGCAGTTGGCGGGCTTGACGGAAGTGCCGGTGCTGGTGCGCGATGTGGACGACTTGGCCGCCGCGGCCATGGCGCTGATTGAGAATATCCAGCGCGAAGACCTTAATCCACTGGAAGAGGCGCAAGGTATCCACCGCCTGATCGCTGACTTCAATTTTACGCATGAGCAAGCGGCCACTGCGCTGGGACGCTCGCGCAGTGCGGTGTCGAACCTGTTGCGCCTGATGAACCTGGCCAGTCCCGTGCAGACTATGTTGATGGCCGGTGATATCGACATGGGCCATGCGCGTGCCTTGCTGGCGGTCGATCCAGCCAGCCAGATCAACTTGGCTAACCAGGTCGTGGCCAAACGCTTGTCGGTGCGCGAAACGGAAAAGCTGGTGACGCGCACCGTCGAGGAAGCGACCAATCCCGTCGAACCGCGGCAAAAGGAAAAGTCCGGCGACATCGCGCGCCTGGAAGAAGAGTTGTCCGATACGCTAGCCACGCCCGTGGTATTTAAAATGGGCAACAAAGGCCGTGGTCAACTGGTGATCGATTTTGCCGATCTTGACGTGCTCGATGGCGTGCTGACCCGCTTGCGTGGTTAAATAGCAAGTTGCAAAAATCTGGGGAGTGTGCCTGCAGACAATCTGGCCATACTTCCCGGATCTACCACGGGATTGCTTGTTAACACGCCAGAAATCGGCCAGACAAGCAACTTTGCCATATAGTGGTGCAAGTGACAGGGAATAGTCGGTAAAGCGTCAGTTTCACGCCGCAATCGCCCTGCTGCGGCGCAGCAACGTTTGACTCTATAGATCAAAGCCAACTATAATCCCGTGTCTTTGCGTGTGTAGATTTTTCTGGGAACCTGGCAATTGAGTGATTCACAACAAAGTATTGCCAAACCCGTCTACAAAGTAGTTGCATTGCAGTTAGCAATCGCTATCAGTTTTGCCACAGTCACCCTGTTTTTCGGTGGCAGTGTCAGAGGCTGGTCCGCCGCATACGGCGGTGCTATCGCAGTCATCGGTAGCCTGGTATATGCCATGTTGGTGGTTCGCGGTTCTAGCGACGCTAAAATGGCATTCCGGGCGCATTTGCGCGCAGAAGTGATGAAAATATTTATCACAGCGGTGCTGTTTATATTGGCACTGGTGTTGTTTCAGTCGGCCGCCTGGTTATGGCTGATCTTGGGTTTCGCGGTGGCAACCTTAGCATACTGGTTTTCATTGCTCGCTGTTTAATCATTGGTTTTGGGGCCTGTTGTGCTCTGAAACGACAAATCTAAATTCATTATGACCACAGAACACGCTATTGAAGCGGGCCATGCTGCCCCGGCCAACGCCACAGAATACATCAGTCACCATTTGACCCACTTGAAAAGTGCCACTGGCACCTTCAATCTGGACACCTTCTGGATTTCTGCCTTTCTGGGCTTTGTTTTCCTTGCCGTTTTCTATATGGCTTCGCGCCGCGCGACGGCCGGTGTTCCCGGCAAGCTGCAGAACTTCGTCGAAATGATCATGGAAATGGTCAATGAAACCATTAATGGGGCCTTTCACGCAAAAAGCAAGATCATCGCACCGCTGGCCATCACGATTTTCGTGTGGGTCTGGCTGATGAACGCGATGGACTTCTTGCCAGTTGACTTGCTGCCGATGATTTTGAGCTGGTTTGGCGTATATAACCTGCGCGTGGTGCCAACCGCCGACGTGAACCATACTTTTGGCATGTCGTTGTCGGTGGTTCTGTGTATTATCGCGTTTTCCGTCAAGGCCAAGGGCCTGGGCGGCTGGATCAAGGAATTGTTCACCGCGCCGTTCCACGCAAGCGGCATCATCGGCACGATCTTGTTGGCACCAATTAATTTCTTGCTGCAAATGGTTGAGTTGGTTGCGAAACTGATCTCCCTGTCGCTGCGACTGTTCGGCAATATGTATGCCGGCGAACTGATTTTCATCTTGATCGCGTTGTTGCCTTGGTGGGCACAGTGGGCGTTGGGTGGTCCATGGGCAATTTTCCATATCTTGATTGTAACTTTGCAAGCTTTTGTGTTTATGGCGTTGACGGTTGTGTATCTGAGCCTTGCGGTTGAGAAGCATTAATCAGCAACTTTATATTTTGTTTTTTTGTTAGTACCTTTCGTTTTTAAATTTAGGAGAATTTTATGCAAGCTCTGATCGCACAAGTACAAAGCATGACCGTTCTGGCAGCAGCAATCATCATCGGCCTGGCCGCAATCGGTACCGCTTTGGGCTTCGCTATCTTGGGTGGTAAATTCCTGGAAGCTTCGGCACGTCAACCAGAACTGATGCCACAACTGCAAACCAAACTGTTCGTTATCGCTGGTCTGCTGGATGCTATCTCGATGATCGGCGTTGGTATCGCTCTGCTGTACACGTTCGCTAACCCGTTCCTGGCTCCATTGATGGCTGCTGTTGCTCAGTAATTCGCTCCAATCCTAGGAGAAACTTTTAGTCAGGAGCAAAGGTATGGACATCAATATGTCGCTCATCGGCCAGATGATCACCTTCGCGGTGTTGGTCTGGGTCTCGATGAAGTTCGTATTTCCAGCGCTGAACAGTGCGCTGGATGAGCGTGCCAAACGAATCGCGGATGGATTGGCTGCGGCCGATCAAGGTCAAGCTTCGATGGCTGTCGCTGAAAAGCGTGCGCAAGAGGCATTGAACAGTGCACGTGAAGAAGCGTCGCAACGCGTTGCGGACGCTGAAAAGCGCGCGCAGCTGGTTGCTGAAGAGATCAAGCAAAATGCACAAGCTGAAGCTGCGCGTATCATTGCGCAAGCCCAGTCGGACGCCGAACAGCAACTGTCGAAAGCACGCGAACAATTGCGCGCTCAGGTGGCTGACCTGGCTGTCAAGGGTGCCGAGCAGATCTTGAAGCGTGAAGTCAACGCTACGGCTCACGCCGAAATGTTGCAGCGTCTTGCTGTCGAGCTGTAATCATGGCAGAACTCGCAACCGTCGCCCGTCCCTACGCGGAAGCTTTGTTCCGCGTAGCCCAAGCTGGTAAGGAGTCAAGCAACCTCGCGGCGTGGTCCGAACTGGTGTCCGAACTGGCACAGATCGGTAGCCACCCCGAGGTACAGGCGTACGCGCGCAATCCGAAAGTTTCGGAAAGCGACGTCGCCGCCACCATCCTGTCGTTGTTGAAATCGCCGCTCAATGAGGAAGTGAAAAACTTCGTCACGTTGTTGATCGAAAATGGCCGCATCAGCCTGCTGCCGGAAATCGGCGCGCAATTCCACACCTTGAAAAACGGTCTGGAAGGTGCGGCTGACGCCGAGATCACGAGCGCTTTCGATCTGAGCGAAGGCCAAACGGCCGAGCTGGTCGCAACGCTGGAAAAGAAATTCAGTCGTAAGCTCAACCCTGCCGTCACAGTGGATCCATCGCTGCTCGGCGGCGTGCGCGTGGTTGTTGGCGACCAAGTGCTCGACACCTCGGTGCGCGCCAAGCTGCAGCAACTGCATGCTGCATTGGTGTCGTAAGACACGCGCTTCGGCAGGCCAGCTTAGACAGACCCTTACCCCTCGCGCAAGCTGAGAGAAACACTTTTAGGAGTTAGTATGCAACTCAACCCATCTGAAATCAGCGAGTTGATCAAGAGCCGGATCCAAGGTCTTGACGGCGGCGCTGAAGTGCGTAATCAAGGCACGGTTATTTCCGTCGCCGACGGTATCTGCCGCATCCACGGTTTGTCGGACGTGATGCAAGGCGAGATGCTGGAATTCCCAGGCAACACGTTTGGCCTGGCAATGAATCTGGAACGCGACTCCGTCGGTTCCGTGATTCTGGGTGCCTATGAGCACATCTCCGAAGGCGACACGGTGAAATGCACCGGCCGCATTCTGGAAGTGCCAGTCGGTCCTGAACTGCTCGGCCGCGTTGTTAACGCGCTGGGTCAGCCAATCGACGGCAAAGGCGCCATCGAGACCAAATTGACGGCCGCGATTGAAAAAATCGCACCGGGCGTGATCGCTCGTGAGTCCGTGTCGCAACCTATGCAAACCGGCCTGAAGTCGATCGATGCGATGGTTCCAGTTGGTCGCGGCCAGCGCGAACTGATCATCGGCGACCGTCAAACCGGTAAGTCGGCTGTGGCGATTGATGCGATCATCAATCAAAAAGGCCAGGGCATGAAATGTATCTACGTCGCGATTGGCCAAAAAGCCTCGTCGATCAAGAACATCGTGCGCTCGCTGGAACAGCACGGCGCGATGGAATACACCATCGTTGTCGCCGCTTCCGCTTCGGAATCGGCCGCCATGCAATACATTTCGCCGTACTCCGGTTGCGCCATGGGCGAATACTTCCGTGACCGCGGTGAAGATGCACTGATCGTCTATGATGATCTGTCCAAACAAGCTGTTGCATACCGTCAAATCTCGCTGCTGCTGCGCCGTCCACCAGGTCGCGAAGCGTACCCAGGCGACGTGTTCTACCTGCACAGCCGCCTGCTGGAACGCGCAGCACGCGTGAACGCCGACTATGTCGAGAAGTTCACCAACGGCGCCGTTAAAGGCAAGACCGGTTCCCTGACGGCACTGCCGATCATTGAAACGCAAGCTGGCGACGTGTCCGCATTCGTTCCAACCAACGTCATTTCGATCACCGACGGTCAGATCTTCCTGGAAACGTCGCTGTTCAACGCCGGTATCCGTCCTGCAATTAACGCCGGTATTTCCGTATCGCGCGTCGGTGGTGCCGCCCAGACCAAGGTCATCAAAAACCTGTCCGGCGGTATCCGTACCGACTTGGCGCAGTACCGTGAACTGGCCGCGTTTGCGCAGTTCGCTTCGGACCTCGATGAATCGACCCGCAAGCAGCTGGACCGTGGTGCCCGCGTAACGGAATTGCTCAAGCAAGCCCAATACTCGCCACTGTCGATCTCGCTGATGGCCGTATCGCTGTTCTCGGTGAACAAAGGCTTCATGGACGACGTGCCAGTCAAGCAAGTGCTGTCGTTCGAAGCTGGTGTCCACGCTTACATGAAGACCAAGCAAGCTGCTCTGCTGGCCAAGATCGAAGAAACCAAGCAACTCGACAAAGACAGCGAAGCAACTCTGTCGGCGGCCATTGCTGATTTCAAGAAATCCGGCGCATATTAAGCGGCCAGGCGGCGCCCACCTCGAGTGAGGCGCCGCCCTACGCGCAGAAGGAGTAAGGACTCATGGCATCAAGCAAAGAGATACGAGGCAAGATCAAGAGCGTAGAGAATACGAAGAAGATCACCAAGGCGATGGAAATGGTCGCCGCGTCCAAAATGCGCAAGGCGCAAGACCGGATGCGGGCCGCCCGTCCCTATAGTGACAAGATTCGCAATATCGCCGCCAATCTGGCGACCGCCAATCCAGAATACACGCACCCGTTCCTGGCAGCTGCCCAGGCTACGCAAGCGAAGGCAGTAGGTTTCATCGTTGTCACGACCGACAAGGGTCTGTGCGGCGGCATGAACACCAACATCCTGCGTCAGGTGACGAGCAAGTCGCGCGAGCTGGAAGCAGCTGGCAACCGGATTGAAGCAGTCGCCATCGGTAACAAGGGTTTGGGTTTTTTGAATCGCATCGGCGTCAAGATTATCGCGCACGCCATTCAAACCGGTGATACGCCCCACCTGGACAAATTGATCGGACCCGTCAAGGTCATGCTCGAAGAGTTCCAGGCAGGCAAGATCGATGCAGTGTACCTGT
The DNA here is from genome assembly GCF_051380805.1 of Janthinobacterium paucivorans. NCBI lineage: Bacteria > Pseudomonadati > Pseudomonadota > Betaproteobacteria > Burkholderiales > Oxalobacteraceae > Janthinobacterium > Janthinobacterium paucivorans. The sequence continues at coordinate 37,568 of NZ_JBNYXR010000011.1, read as the reverse complement.
GCTACACCAAATTCATCAATACGATGAAACAGGAACCAGTCGTGGAGCAATTGCTGCCCCTGACGGCCGACAAGATGGTCGCTGACAAGAGCGCCCACACGTGGGATTACATCTACGAGCCCGATGCGCAAAGCGTGATCGACGAATTGCTGGAGCGCTATGTAGAAGCGCTGGTGTACCAGGCAGTCGCGGAGAATCTGGCGTCCGAGCAATCGGCACGGATGGTCGCGATGAAGGCTGCAAGCGACAACGCGGGTAGTGTGATCGGCGAATTGAAGCTGATCTACAACAAGACCCGTCAAGCTGCGATTACCAAAGAACTCTCCGAAATCGTCGCCGGTGCGGCTGCGGTTTAAACGAATTTAACTATATTGAAGGAACGAACATGGCTGATGGCAAAATCGTTCAGTGTATCGGCGCTGTGGTGGACGTTGAGTTTCCCCGCAACGCGATGCCTAAGGTATTTGATGCCTTGAAGATGGCAGGCTCGGAACTGACCCTGGAAGTACAACAGCAGTTGGGCGACGGCATTGTCCGTACCATTGCACTCGGCTCGTCCGATGGCTTGCGTCGCGGCATGATGATTCAAAATACCGGCAAACCTATCATGGTGCCAGTCGGTAAAGCAACCCTGGGTCGCATCATGGACGTGCTGGGTAACCCGATCGACGAATGCGGCCCAGTGTCGCACGAACAAGTCGCGTCGATCCACCGCACCGCTCCTGCATACGACGAACTGTCGCCATCGCAAGAACTGCTGGAAACCGGCATCAAGGTGATCGACCTGGTTTGCCCGTTTGCAAAAGGCGGTAAAGTTGGTCTGTTCGGCGGCGCTGGTGTAGGCAAGACCGTCAACATGATGGAACTGATTAACAACATCGCTAAAGCGCACAGCGGCGTGTCCGTGTTCGCCGGTGTTGGTGAGCGTACGCGTGAAGGTAACGACTTCTACCACGAGATGGCTGACGCGAAAGTGGTCGATCTGGAAAATCCAGAGAACTCCAAAGTTGCGATGGTCTACGGTCAGATGAATGAACCGCCAGGTAACCGTCTGCGCGTTGCGCTGACCGGCCTGACGATCGCTGAATCGTTCCGTGATGAAGGCAAGGACGTTCTGTTCTTCGTCGACAACATCTACCGCTTCACGCTGGCCGGTACCGAAGTATCGGCACTGCTCGGTCGTATGCCATCGGCTGTGGGTTACCAACCAACCCTGGCTGAAGAAATGGGCCGTCTGCAAGAGCGTATTACGTCGACCAAGACCGGTTCGATCACCTCGATCCAGGCCGTCTACGTTCCTGCCGATGATTACACCGATCCATCGCCTGCTACCACGTTTGCTCACTTGGATTCGACCGTTGCGCTGTCGCGTGACATCGCTTCCCTGGGTATCTACCCAGCCGTGGACCCACTCGATTCGACCTCGCGTCAGCTCGATCCGTTGATCGTTGGTCAAGAGCACTATGACACCGCGCGTGCCGTGCAAACGACCCTGCAACGCTACAAGGAATTGCGCGACATTATCGCGATTCTGGGCATGGACGAGCTGGCACCGGAAGACAAACTGCTGGTCGCCCGTGCACGTAAGATGCAGCGTTTCCTGTCGCAGCCTTTCCACGTCGCTGAAGTCTTTACCGGCGCGCCGGGTAAATACGTTTCGCTCAAAGACACGATCAAGGGCTTCAAAATGATCGCTTCGGGCGAACTCGATCACCTGCCGGAACAAGCGTTCTACATGGTCGGCACGATCGAAGAAGCAATCGAAAAAGCCAAGAAACTTAACTAAGTTAAGTCTGGGCCTAACCCCGCCCCTTACAAGGCGGGGTTCTTCAACCCGATAGGACACACATGGCACACACAATTCACGTTGACGTGGTTTCCGCTGAAGAACTGATTTTTTCAGGCGAAGCAGAATTCGTCGCGTTGCCGGGTGAACAGGGCGAGCTGGGTATCTACCCACGCCACACGCCTTTGATTACCCGCATCCGTCCGGGCGCCGTGCGCATCAAGGTAGTCGGCCAGGCTGAAGAAGAATTCGTCTTCGTTGCTGGCGGTCTGCTGGAAGTGCAACCGGGCACCGTGACCGTCCTGGCCGATACCGCGATCCGCGGTCACGACCTGGATGAAGCGAAAGCGCTGGAAGCGAAGAAGTTGGCGGAAGAAAATATCCACAACAAGGATTCGGGCATCGACTACGCGCAAGCGCAAGCCGAGCTGGCCAGCGCAATTGCGCAGCTGGCAGCGATCCAGAAGCTGCGCAAGCATTAATTCGCTAGCAAGCAGCAGAAAAAAAGGCAGCCTTCGGGCTGCCTTTTTTTTATGCAAAACTAACTACAGTAAAACTAACTTTAGTAAAGTTAACGGCACTTGTCCTTTTCTCGTTTCAGCCCCGCCTTCAATATTGTCTTCCATTTGGCGCGCGTGGCAATGCGCTCGAGCGGTGTTTCTTCGCTGCGGCGCGCGTCGCGCAGCAGCTTGTGATAATTGCGCAGGCGATCCGAATCGACGGCGCCGCGCACGGCGCAACCGGGTTCGCTGGCATGCCGGCAATCGCGGAACTGACAGCTGGTCTCCAGTTGTGCAATGTCGTCAAACGTGGCTGCCAGGGTCTGCGCATCGGCATCGGCCTGCCAGCTGCGCAAGCCCGGCGTGTCGATGATGCAGGCGCCACTGCTACATAGGTGCAAGGAACGCGCCGTCGTCGTATGCCGGCCACGGCCGTCGCCGTGACGCACGCCATTAGTCGTTTGATCCGCCGCGCACAGTGTATTGGTCAGGCTGGACTTGCCGGCGCCCGACGAACCGAGCAAGACCAGGGTCTGGCCGCTGCCCAGCCAGGGCTCCAGGATGGCCACGTCATACGCATGGCGTGTATCGACGGCAAACAGCGGTACATGCTGTGGCAGGCGCTGCTTCAGCAGCGCCAGTTTGCCGCCTACGTCGTCGGCCACATCGGCTTTGCTCAGCACCACAACAGGGCTAACCTGGCTCGCCAACACGATGGCCAGATAGCGTTCCAGACGCCGAGGGTTGAAGTCCCTGTCCAGCCCCATCACCAGCAGGGCTGTATCGACATTGCTGGCAAGTAGCTGGCGCCGGCCACTATTGTCGCGCCGCGCAATTTGCGTGAGCGGGGATAAGCTCGCACTTATCCACAGCCTGTCGTGAGGATCGTGTTCAGCAGCGACCCAGTCGCCAACTGTGAGAATGTTATCGCGCGCCAGCAGCTCGTGCAGCAGACGCGGCAGGATGTGAGCCGTGTGTTCCAGGATGCCGTCGTGCACGAGGATGCTGTCGCGGTGGATGGCGCTTACGCGCATCAGCTGCGCGGTAGGTGACATGGTGTTGAGTTGGGTGGCTGCGCCGGCGATGGCCTGCTGCAGCCCGATAAGGCGTAGTTGCGCAAAATCGAATGCGATCATGGTAGCGTGATTCCAAATTCTGTCGTCCGCGTGCGGACTTGAAGCCTGCGCGTGCAGGCACTGCCAGTCGCGATGACTGGCACGAAAGAAGGGGAATGTCGGCTACGCGATCACGCGTATGAAGAAAAACCTGGCCGAGCCAGGTTCAGGGCAAGACAGTGATCAGGCAGCCGACAGCACGGCAGTATCCGAATGGCGCATGTTGTCTACTCCTGTTATGTGATGTGAAAAGCCAGTGTGCCAGCGACATGCGCTGGCGTCAATAGACGGCGTGGCTCAGCTGCACATGCCATAGGCGCTACGTTCGGGAAAATAGCGGTACGTAAACGTGCGCACCGGATAGCGCTTGCCGGCGACGAGCATGTCGGGCATCGATAAATCAAAACGCTGCGGCAACTGGCGCGGCAGTTGCAGGCGCAGCCGCCACTGGGTTTCCTTGCTGTTGCCGACGGCGGCAAACATGATAGGCAGCTTTTCGATGACGTCGACTATCTCTGCCTTCCGGTTCATGCCGCGCTGGTAAATGGTCAGCACCTTGGCCTCGCCGAATGGTGGCTTGTGTGGTTCTTCGAGCAGGAAGGACAGGCGCGTGAAGCTCGCTTGCGTGCCGACGGGCAAGGTGAAGATCAGCGCCAGTTCCGTGCCGCCTTCCTTCAGCGTGACGGGCGGCGTGGCATACACGCTGATGCCGCGCGGCAGCTCGAAACGCGAACCTTCCGTCCATGTCTTGCACTCTGGCGTGGTGGCCTGGTACAGGCTGGGCGCCGTGTAGTCATCGCAGGCGGTGACGAGCAGTAGGAGTGGCAGCAGGGACAGGGTGGAGCGGCGCATGGCAGGCAGTGGTTGGGGAAATGAGCCGACAGTGTAAGCGATCGCCTTGTGATCCACCAGCGGCGCTACGCATGCTCGGGCGGGGCGCGCCGCACGGATTGCAACTGGCATTGCGTCGCCTGCAAGGCGTCCTTGATGAGGTCGAGCGCCACTTGCGGCCGCGCCGCGCCGCACATAAAGATATCTACGGCGGCAAAGCTGCATTCCGGCCAAGTGTGGATGGAGATGTGCGACTCGGCCAGCAGCACCACGCCAGTGATGCCCTGGCCCGCGCCAAAGCTGTGGAAATGGCTGTGCAGTACCTGCGCGCCGGCCGCAACGGCCGCCTCGCGCAACAGGCGTTCGAGCGCTACGCTATCGCGCAGGCGTTTTGCTGCGATGCCCGATAAGTCGGCCAGCAAATGGGTGCCCAGGGGCAGATGCGGTGACTCTGCCATGCTTATTTGTGGCTGCCGCCGCTGGAACCGCCGCCGTAGCTGCCGCCGCCGCTACCCGTGCGCGAACTCCAGCTGCTGCCACCGCTGCCACCGCTGCCTCCACTGCCGGCCACCTTGAACATGCGCACCCAATTGGCGGTGGTGACGGAAAACGTCACCATCAAGGCATAGATCATGTATTTACTCATGGAGTATTCTTTGCGTTTTTATCGAGAAAAAGGGCTGGCAGGAAGAGTGCCAGGCAGCCCAGCAAACTCCACATCAAGGTGCTGGAGAACGAGACGAACATCGGGATCGCATTCAATACCAGCACGATGACGATGAAGACCTTGGCGATGCCACAATGGCTCAGTTGAATATTTTGTTTCTTTGGAGCGCCATGGAAGGCGGCGCCGAACCAGGCGGCCATCTGGTCATAGGCGACGGGCACGGAGCGCGACCAGGTCATTTCCTCGCCGCTGATTTCGGCCGCCAGCTTGGTCTGTCCCTGTTCGAATTCAAATACGCGCGTGCTGTCGCCGACGGCTACCTGCCAGTTGAAGGCGCCCGCCGCATACACCACCTGTGAGCCGTAGTCATATAGCTTGGCATAGGTGGCACCATCGAGCGTGCAGCGCTCGGCATCCATGGATGGCCAAGTGGGCCAGTTCGGCAGCACGTTCGATCGCGACCAGCCATCGTTCGTTTCCACCAGCCAGAAGAAGCCGGCGCGCGCGTTGTACAGCAGGTATTCATTCCATTCGCTGCCTTCATCGTCGGCGCGGCGCATCATGCCGATGACCGTGAAATCGACATTGCTGATCTTCGCGCTGGCGCCCAGCTCCAGCGTGATGTCAGCGTTGTCGTGCACCTGCTTGCCGATGGCCAGCACCTGCGCTTCCGGACCGCTGGCATCAAGCTGCGCCTGGCAGGCAGGGCATACCAGCTGCGCCGCCGCACCGGGCACATATTGGATGCCGCTGCCGCAGGATGGGCAGTCGAGGGTATCGAGCTTGCCACGGTACTTGCCGGCGCTCCTGGCGATGGCGTCGTCGTCGCGCAGCAGCTGGCATTGCAAGCCATCCAGGGTGACAGCGACGCCTTGGTAGACGACCGCTTGCGGGCCATCCGTGTAGTCGAGCGTGACAAAGCTGGCGTAGTTGCGCAAGTCTGCCACCTGGATGCGCCAACCGGCACCCACCTTGAACGGCAATTCACCCTGGCCGGCAATGCATTCGGCATTGCGGATCTCGGCCGCCGTGTACGGCTCGCCGCAAATGGTGTAGCGCTTGCCTGGCGCCAGCTCGCCAAAGGCGGGTAGGGCATCCTGCGTCGGGCGCACACGCGTCAGGGTGTACAGGCCGGACGAGTCGCCCAGCCAGGCCGTGCTGGCATCGTCGAACAGCACATACCACTCGTTCCACGTGCCGGCGCTGTAGCGCTGCTGGATACGCCCGACGACCGTGAAGTGGACGCCATCGTGCACGCCGGCCGTGCCGATCTGGATCGGCGTATAGTCTTCCAGGATAGCCGACATCTTGCCTGCGTCCCTGACGGAGTCGGCGTCCTTGAGGATGCTGCTGTGGCAGTACTCGCACACGGCGAGCACGGAAGCGTGCGAGCGGAAACGAACGTCCGCGCCGCAGCTGGGACAGGAAACAGTTTGCATGCAGTCGTATTTCGCTAATATTTAGCCGATCAGTTTTTTCAGTAGTTCAGCCTTGGCGCCGTCGTAGTCGGCTGGCGAAATGAGGCCCTTGTCGAGCAAGCCCTTGAGCTTTTCCAGGCGCGCCTCGATCGGTTCTTCCGCGGGGGCGGGTGGTGCCGCCGGAGCTGGTGCCGGGGCGGGCTGCTGCAAAGCGCCACCCATGCTTTGCGCCATCACCTGGCCGATCGACAGCCCGGCACCGAGACCTGCGCCAATGCCGGCCATGCCGCCTTCGTTTTGCGCCGCCAGCGGGATCGCATTGGCCACCTGGAATTTGGTGTAGCCGCTCATCTTGTCGGCGCCCAGGCCGCCCTTCATGCCGGCGGAAATGCGCTCATCGAGTGCCGTCTGCAATTGCTCGGGCAGGCTGATACTGGCCACGTTGAATTCATCGAGGCCCACGCCATAGCGGGCGAACGCCTGCGCCAGGCCATGTTTGACCTCTTGCGCCATCAGCGCCTGGTTGGCCGCCATGTCGAGGAAGGGGACGTTCGCGCCGCCCAAGGAACTGGCCATGCTCGACATCAAAATGCCGCGCAACTGATCTTCCACCTCGTCGCGCGTATAGACTTCGCGCGTGCCACTGATCTCGGTGAAAAAGGTGCGGGCATCGGCGATGCGGTACGAGTACATGCCGAAGGCGCGCACGCGGATCATGTCGAAGTCCTTGTCGCGGATGGTGATTGGCTGCGGCGTGCCCCATTTGCGGCCCGTCTGTACGCGGGTGCTGAAGTAATACACGTCCGACTTGAAGGGCGAATCGAACAGCTTGTCCCAGTTTTTCAGGTTGGTCAGCAGCGGTAAAGTCTGCGTTGTCAGTTTGTGCGTGCCAGGACCGAAGACGTCGGCGATCTTGCCTTCATTGACGAAGACGGCGACCTGCGATTCGCGCACATTCAGGATGGCGCCATTCTGGATTTCGAAGTCTTGCATGGGAAAACGCCATGCCAGCACGCCTTCTGTCTCTTCGTTCCACTGCAGTACGTCGATAAACTGCTTCTTGATAAAGCTGCCCAGGCTCATGATGGATGTCCTTGAATAAAATAATGCGGTGTCAGGAAATGCAGGCGGCGTTGATGGCGCCGATCGACAGGGAAATGGCGCCCAGCAGGCCGCCGAAGGCGCTGTTGTTCGATTCGATCTGATCCTTCGACATGCGCAGCAAGCGCGTGGTGACCAGATAGGCGAGCAACTGCACGACCATGGCGCCGAAGGCCCAGGCGAAGAATTGCTGGTAGTCGGCCGTGTGCATCAGGGACGAGGCGATGGTGGCGGAAAAGCCCAGCAGGGCGCCACCCAGTGATAGCGCCGCCGCTTGATTGCCCTGGCGGATCAGCAGCACTTCCTTATACGGCGTGACGCGCGTATAGATAATAAAAAAGGCAATCAACAGTCCGGCAGCCAGTATAAGATGGATCAGATAATTTAGGATGGCGGGCACGGCTTTCCTTGCAATGAGTATTTGATAACGTCAACGCATATTAGAACAAAAAAGTCCAATGAACAAAAAGATTCTGATCTTGTCCGTCTTCGTGGTCGCCTCTTGCGGCCTGGCGTATGAGCTGATCGCCGGCGCCATGTCCAGTTACCTGCTCGGCGATTCCATCCTGCAGTTTTCCACCATCATTGGCTGCTACCTGTTTGCCATGGGTGTTGGTGCTCACTTTTCAAAGTATGTGCAGGATGATGATGTGCTCTCGCGCTTCGTCGACATCGAACTGGCCGTGGGCCTGATCGGTGGCCTGTCGGCCGCCATCCTGTTCATGACATTTTCGTGGATGGCCGCGCCATTTCGCACCTTATTGTATGTGATGGTGTTCCTGATCGGCGCACTGGTTGGCATGGAAGTGCCGCTGGTGATGCGCGCCCTGAATTCGCGCCAGACGGAATTTTCTGAACTGGTCAGCCGCGTGCTCACCTTTGATTACCTGGGCGCGCTGGCTGTCTCGCTGTTGTTCCCGCTGGTGCTGTCGCCGTATCTGGGCCTGGTGCGCACGGGCTTCCTGTTCGGCATGCTCAACGTGGGCGTGGGGCTGTGGACGATTTATGTATTTCGCGCGGAGCTGAAGAACCTCACGGGTCGCTTCCTGCGCGCCTGCGCCGTGATGCTGCTGCTGATCGTCGGCTTTGCCATGTCGGACCGTATGGTGGCTTGGGGTGAACACGGCCTGTTCGGCGACCAGATTGTGTATTCCACCACCACGCCCTACCAGCGCCTGGTGATCACGCGCTGGAAAGACGATACGCGTTTGTACATCAACGGCAACCTGCAGTTTTCCTCGCGTGACGAGTACCGTTACCACGAGGCGCTGGTGCACCCCGTGCTGGAAGCCTTGCCGTGGGCGCGCCGCGTGCTGGTGCTGGGCGGCGGCGATGGCCTTGCGCTGCGCGAAATCCTCCGTTATCCACAGATCGAACACGTCACCGTGGTCGACCTCGACCCCGCCATGACGGCCGCGTTTACCACGCGCCCGGAGCTGGCAACGTTAAATAAGAGCGCGTTCTCGGACAAGCGTGTCAGCGTCGTCAATGCCGATGCCGCCGTCTGGCTGCGCAATAACGGCGCTATGTTTGACGCGGCCATCGTCGATTTCCCAGATCCATCCAGCTTCGCGCTCGGTAAACTGTATTCGGTGCCGTTCTACGACCTGGTGAAAAAGCACCTGGCGGCCAAGGGCTTGATGGTGGTGCAATCGACGTCACCGTTCTTTGCCCCGCACGCCTACTGGACCATCAATTCGACCCTGCGCGAAGTGGGCATGCGCACCTGGCCCTACCACGCTTACGTGCCCTCGTTTGGCGAATGGGGTTTTATTCTCGCTTCGCCTCAGCTCGACTACAAACCGCCCACCAGCTATCGCCTGCCCATGCGCTACCTGAATGCGGACACCACGCGCGAGATGTTCATCTTCCCGCCCGACATGCAGCCGCTGCCGATGGCGCCGAATCGCCTCAACACCCAGTCGCTCGTGCATGAATTCGAGCAGGACTGGAACCGGGTAATCCGCTGATGCAGCGCCGTTCCTTCATGTTGTGGGCTGCCGGCGGTACTGCGGCGGCAGCCGCCGGCATCGGCAGCATAGGCGCGTATCTGCGCTGGCAAGAAATCACGCCCAAGGTGCTGTATCCGGGCCGCAGCGAAGGACACTATATGCGCGACCTGCTGCGCGAGCGCAAGGCCTTGCCATCGCCCTCGGAAAGCGTCAGCACGGATGTTGCCATTCTTGGCTCCGGCATCGCGGGTTTGACGGCTGCATGGCGCCTGAACAAGCTTGGGAAGCAGGACTTCCTGATGATCGATGGGCCGCAGCCATATGGCAACGCGGCAGGCGGCCACTTCGGCGAACTGGCTTATCCGACCGGTGGTCATTATCTGCCGCTGCCCCCGCCCGAGTCCACGCATGTGCGCGAGATCCTGTTTGACCTCGGCATCATCGAGCGCAATCCGCAGGCGGAAAAGCCGACTTACGACGAGCGCTATATTTTGCACGCGCCCGAAGAGCGCTTGCTGTTCAACGGCCAGTGGCAGGACGGTTTCATTCCCACCGAAGGCGTCTCTGCCGAGGAGCTGGCGCAGCACGCACGCTTCTTTGCCGAGGTACGGCGTTTGCGTCAGGCGCGCGGCAACGATGGCAAACGCGTTTTTGTCTTTCCCACCGTGGAATCGTCGCGGGACCCGGCCTGGCAGGCGCTCGACGCCATCACCTTGAAGCAGTGGATGGAGCGCGAAGGCTATACATCGCCCACCCTGCACTGGTATCTGAATTACTGTTGCCGCGACGATTACGGTACGCGTTATGACCAGGTTTCGGCCTGGGCCGGCCTGCATTACTACTGCAGTCGCTGGGGACAGGCGGCGAATGCCGGCAATGGTGCCTGGCTGACTTGGCCGGGCGGCATGCAGCCCGTGGCCACAGCCATGGAGCAGGCGTCGGGCGTGCGACGCAAGGCGGGCACGGTGGTGTCCGTGCAGACGACTGACAAGGGCGTAGAAGCACTTTGCCTGGAACTGGTCGACGGCCAGCCGCGCACTTATCTGGTCAAGGCACGCAAGGCCATCTGCGCCATGCCACTGTATGTGGCGGCGCGCGTGGTGAACAACATCGCCGACTATGGCTTCGACGTCAAACGCGATACGCCCGCGTATGCGCCGTGGCTGGTGGCCAACTTTCTGCTTAAGCGCTTTCCCGACGAACTACCGCATGCGCCGCTATGTTGGGACAACGTGGTGTACCAGGAACCGGGCCTCGGCTATGTCGTCTCCACGCACCAGGATATCCGCGTGCGCCCGCCCGAGAAAACCGTTTTCAGCGCCTACGTGGCGCTGTCCGACCGCACGCCGCAGGAAGCCCGCAAGTGGCTCGATACGGCCAGCCCCGAGCAATTGCTGGCGCTGGCCAGCGTCGACCTGAAAACGGCGTATGGACGCGATTTTGCCAGCTGCGTCGAGCGCGTCGACATCACCGTGCGCGGCCACGCCATGGCTGCTCCCTTGCCGGGATTTCGCAGCAATGCGGGCCTGAAGGCGCTGCGCGAACACGATGGCGCCATCCTGTTCGCGCATGCCGATCTGTCGGGATTTTCCGTGTTCGAGGAAGCGGCGTGGTGGGGGGACAGGGCGGCGCGCTTGGCGACTGCATGACAGATTGAAAGCAGTACCGGATTCTTGCTCAAGGTGTCTGAGGAATACCCGATCAAGAGCGAGATACTGCTTCTCGGCTATGGCAGTCAGTTTATCAACCATCCTACCAGCAACCGCAGCGGCGTGCGTGCCAGTTTGACTCCCTCGCTGGCATAGATCATCGATTGGCGTTAGGGAAGTACTGATCAATTCGCTTTCGTAGCGACTTTGGTGTGCCAAATGGTCGACTGACTAGTTGCTCAAGCCCATTTCTCGCTCCATTCGACGCGATGTTTCGCGTCTTTCTGTCATCACGACGGACTACGGGATTCGGTGATCGTAAAGCGCCTGCCGACCAGCAGCAGATTGGCAAAGGCGAACAGCGTATAGAGCTGTGCGGTGTTCTTCGCCAGGCCTCGATAACACATTTTTTGATGACGAAACCGGTTCTTGACGACATGGGACGGATGCTCGACTTTCGCCCAGACGCTGGCCTTCAGATGCTCGAGCTTTTCCGTCAAGCGTCCCAGTTTATTGTTGGGCAGCGCCTTGCGTTTGGAGCGCTTCATGGCCACATGCCACACCACCGATTTGCCGATATTTTCAAGCCGCTTTTCTACGCCCTGGTAGCCGGCGTCGCCGAGCGCGGCGCTCTCGTCGCCGTACGGCAGCGCATGCGTCGAGTCGGCGACGTTTCCTTCCGTGCCGATGACGGTGTGCACCAGGCCCTAAGCGGCATCGACGCCGATGTGGGCCTTCATGCCGAAGTGCCAGTCATTGCCTTTCTTCGACGGGTGCATCTCTGGATCGCGCTTGCCGTCCTTGTTTTTGGTCGACGGCGGCGCGGCGATTAGCGTGGCGTCGACGATGGTGCCTTCGCGCATCATCATGTCCGTTGATCGTATCTAAGACCTTGCGCGTCAGCCCGTTGGCTTTAAGCAGGTGGCGGAACTTCAGCATGGTTGTTGCGTCCGGAGCCGACTCGCGGCCCAGATTGATGTCAACAAAGGAGCGAATGGATTGGCTGTCGTAGATCGCGTCTTCGATGCCTTCGTCAGACAAGCCGAATTATTGCTGGGCCACATACATGCGCAGCATGCGCGCCAGTCCGATCAGTGGCCGGCCGGCGCCTTCGACCTTCGGATAGAACGGCTCGATCAGTTTGTGCAGCCTGCCCCACGGCGTCACGCTGTCGATCTCGGGCAGGAAGCGGTCGCGCCTCGTCTGCTTCTTCCTGGCTGCGTATTCAAGATCGGAGAAGCGCTTTTGCATGATGGTTCCCGGGCGGTGAACGTATATGTGCACTATTTTCCTGACTTTGAGTGTTTGTCGGGAATTGTTTTGAAAATCCACATTACATGACTATTGTCAACTTCTTTATTTTATCCCGAAACATAATAAACCTACGTTCGGCTGTATGGCTTGAGCGTAGGTTACTTTTAAATTTAACTTTGGAGCTAAAAATGGAAATTTTGTCTATTTCTGAAATTGATCAGGTTTCTGGAGCTGGTTTGGCACAGGTACTTTCCTCCGCCGGCACTACCGCAGGCTTTGCTGCAATTGGGTTTTCGGTAGGTGGACCAATCGGCGGCGTTGCTGGTGCAATGTTTGGTGCAGGTGTTAGCTATGGATATTTCAAATATTTTATGAATTAATTTTTTAAAAATTGGTATGGCACTGCGAATTGCTGTGTTATGCCATAAAAATTCTAAATTTGGAGTTATGGATGAATAAATTTCAAGAGTCCAGAATGAAAAAAATCAGTAATAGTGTTACTGCTATTTTTTTTCCATTAGAAAAATGGCGCTATTTTTTTCTTTTTCAATCAAAAGCACAAGCGGTATCTTGGATTGTTACAGTGCTTGGTTGTATGGTCTTCATAACTTATTTACTTTCTTTAGATGGAGACGACAATATTCCCCTTGAAGGAGTATTGTTGGGGGCGGCGATAGGGGCTACTTTTTCTTTGATGGCTGTACTCCCAGCTAAATTCATGGTTAGAGACAACGGTTTGGGTATGCTTGATGAAATTGAAGTCCGTCTTTTAAGAATGAATTATGTTGAGGAAAAAAGGTTTAATAAAATAGTAGTATATCGGCAGAATTTACCAAGATTGCTTCGTTGGGAAGAGGGAAATATAAGGATAAGTGAGGAGGGAGATATTTTAGTCGTAAGTGGTGGATATGTTTCTTTGTGGAAACTTCGTAGAAGCCTCCTAAAGAAATATTTATAAATAAAAGGAAGATTTTGTTGCTAAAATTTATAAATTACGCCTAGACAGAATTGATCTTTCGGAGATAGTGTGGAGTAAGCTGGGGGAATATTTTTTCATATAGCAAAGAAGAGTGAATACATGGAATGTTTCGCGCTCGGCAAGATATAGAACATCCCAGAAAATTCATGATACACATTGAGAGTGAGATGTTGATTTAGTCCAGTTTAATTGGTGGACAGTATATTAGAATTATGCATGAGTAGCGGATTAAGTATAGCGTAGGGACTATTTTTATATGATATTTTATGAGTAAAATTAATGTAAATCATGGTTTTTTTATTTATAAAATAGGAATGATATGTTTTTAATCAATGTGCTTTGGGCTAATTAAGTACTATACTTAATAAAATTTAAATAGAAATATTTTCTTTGTGAGATGTTACTGTTTAATATTGATGTGTAAAATTAATTTTTGTGGAATTTATTTGGTATTTTTTAAAAGGTGGATTATTTTGAAAAATAAATTCGATGCCATGACGTTACGAGAAAATTTTGCCCCATCGGTACAGTCATTATTTCGCCAGCAGGCCATCGAATTTCTCAGCACTAAACAATACGGCACGGTGCTGCTGGCGCGGCCCGTCAGCCATCTGTTCCTGACCTGGCTGTTCCTCGCCATTGCGCTGTCCATCATCGCTTTCTTCATCTTCTTCAGCACCACGCGCAAGGCGCAATCGCAGGGCGTGCTGTTGCCGACCAGCGGCGTGATCCGCGTCATGCCGGGCCAGGCGGGCGTCATTGCCGGGGTGCGCGTCAAGGAAGGGCAGGCCGTGCGCGCGGGCGAGGTGCTGTTCGTGCTGTCGGGCGAGCGCAGCAGCACCAATGCGGGGGCGCCCCAGCAAGTCGTATCAAGCCTGCTGAAAAGCCGGCGCGACAGCTATGACGCGGAATTGCAGCAGTCGCGCCTGCAATCGCGCCAGCGCGTGGCGGCGGGCCAGCGCCGCGCCAGCGACCTGGCGGCGGAAATCGGTCGCATGGACGACCAGATCGCGCTGCAGCAGCGCCGCATTACCCTGGCGGAACAATCCTACCAGCGCTATGGCGACCTGCACGCCACCAATTACATTTCATCGGCACAACTACAGGATAAGCAGGCCGAACTGCTGGACCAGCATCAACGCCTGGCCGAACTCCAACGCATCAAGTCGGCCAGCCAGCGCGACCTGGCCACTACCGAAGCGGATGTGCGCGACTTGCAGGTGCAGGCGCAGCGCGATACGGAAGGCTTGCAGCGTAATGTCTCCGCCATCGAGCAAGACCTGACGGAGAACGAGGCGCGCCGCGAAATCCTGGTGCGCGCGGCGCAGGATGGCATGGTCACGGCCATTACCACGGAACTGGGCCAGACCGTGGCGGCCAACAGCGTGCTCGCCTCCGTGCTGCCGCAAGGCGCCCAACTGGAGGCGGAAATCTATGCGCCGTCGCGCTCGGTTGGCTTCATCATGCCGGGCATGACGGTGCTGCTGCGCTATCAGGCTTATCCATATCAAAAATTCGGTCAGTATCCGGCGCTGGTGCGCGAAGTGGCCAGCACCTCGCTGCGGCCCGAAGAGCTGTCAATGCCGAGCGCCGTCAGCGGTACCAGTGGCGAACCCTTGTACCGCATCCGCCTGACTCTGCAGCGCCAAAGCGTGCAGGCGTATGGCGAAACCTTGCCTTTGAAGTCAGGCATGCTGGTCGACGCCAGCGTACTGCTGGAGCGGCGGCGCCTGTATGAGTGGGTGCTCGAACCCCTATTCGGCATTTCTGGACGCTTGTAGTACGCCTGCACTGACACACCAGTATTGATTTCCCACAATATTTTACGTCTGCGCCTCATGCATTTTCCCGATCTCGCCCACCTGTCATTCTGGCGTAGCAAGCGCCTGCCCATCCTGCTGCAAACGGAAGCGGCCGAGTGCGGCCTGGCCTGTTTGTCCATGGTGGCCAGCTACTGGGGTCACCATACCGATATTTCCAGCATGCGCCGGCGCTTTTCCGTCTCCCTCAAGGGCGTCACATTAAAGGGCCTGATGGCGATGGCGCAAGGGCTTGCCCTACAGACGCGGCCGCTCAAACTCGACATGCAACATTTGCCCGAGCTGAAACTTCCCGCCGTCCTGCATTGGGACTTGAACCATTTTGTCGTGCTCAAGTCCGTCTCCGGCAGCCATGCGGTGATCCACGACCCGGCCGTCGGCGAACGGCGCTTGCCGTTGGCGGAAGTGGCGAAACACTTTACGGGTGTGGCGCTGGAGTTGACGCCCACCGCCGAATTCAAAAAGGCCGAGGAAAAACAGCAGTTTTCGCTGCTGTCGCTAATGGGGCGCGTGGTGGGCCTGAAGCGCGGCCTGCTGCAATTGCTGGTGCTGGGCCTGGCCTTGCAGGTATGCGCGCTGGTAGCGCCGTTCTACATGCAGTGGCTGGTCGACGAGGCGCTGCTGGCCGCCGACCGCGACCTGATCACGGTGCTTGGCTGCGGCTTCTTGTTGCTGGTGCTGGTGCAGACGGCCATCGGCGCCGTGCGTTCCTGGATCACCACCGTGCTGGCCACGAATTTGAATCTGCAATGGCTGGGCAATGCCTTTGCCCACTTACTGAAGTTGCCGTTACCATACTTCGAGAAGCGCCACACGGGCGACATCGTCTCGCGCTTCAATTCCATCCAGACCATGCAGCGCAGCCTGACGACGCAATTCGTCGAAGGCGCCATCGACGGCGTGCTGGTGCTGGCCACCCTGGGCATGATGCTGTTCTACAGCCCACTATTGGCGGGCGTGGCCTGTATCGCCGTGCTGTTGTATGTCTTGCTGCGCTGGGCCTTGTTCAATGCCATGCGCGAGGCGACGGCCGAACAGATCATCCACGCGGCAAAACAGCAGACGCATTTTCTCGAATCGGTGCGCGGCATCCAGAGCATCCGACTGTTCGGCCGCGCCGCGGAGCGCCGCGCCAGCTGGACCAACGCGCTGGCCGACCAGTTCAATGCCGACCTGCGCATCGCCAAACTGTCCGTGTCTTACCAGACGGCCAATACCCTGCTGTTCAGCGCCGAACGGGTGATCGTCATCTGGATGGCGGCGCTGGCCGTGCTGGACAACCGCTTTTCGGTGGGCATGCTGTTCGCCTTCATCAGCTACAAGGACCAGTTCAGCCAGCGCATGGCCAGCCTGATCGACAAACTCTTCGAGCTGCGCATGTTGCGCCTGCATGGCGAGAGGGTGGCAGACATCGTCCTGACCGACGCGGAAGTAGACGGCAGCGACGTCGAGGTCGATATGGACGATATTTCGCCATCGATCGAGATCCGCAACCTCACCTTCCGCTACGCCGCCAGCGAACCGAATGTATTGAGCGGCCTCAATTTGCACATTCCCGCTGGCCAGTGCATCGCCGTCACCGGCCCGTCCGGCTGCGGCAAGACGACCCTCATGAAGTTGCTGCTGGGCTTGCTGGAACCGACGGAAGGCGAAATCCTCATCGGCGGCATCAAATTGGGCAGCCTGGGCTTGACGAACTACCGGCAATTGCTGGGCACGGTCATGCAGGAAGACACGCTGTTTGCCGGCTCCATCGCCGACAACATCAGCTTCTTTGCCCCCTCCCCCAATTACCAGCAGGTGCAAGCCTGCGCGCACCTGGCCGCCGTGCATGCGGAGATCGCCGCCATGCCGATGGGTTTCAATACTCTGGTGGGCGACATCGGCAGCGGCCTGTCCGGCGGCCAGAAACAGCGCATCCTGCTAGCGCGTGCCCTGTACAGCAATCCGAAACTCTTGGTGCTCGATGAGGCAACTAGTCATCTGGACGTGTGGAATGAACAGGCAGTCAATGCGGCCATTCAAAAGATTCAGCTGACGCGCGTGATCGTAGCCCATCGGCCCGAAACGATTGCGATGGCACAACGAGTGGTAGTGCTGCAGCAGGGACATATCGTGCAAGATGTGGTGCAAGTAAAAGACGCCGCATAAAAAGAGGCTAGCGCAAGCGCAGTCCAGGGCCCCCGATTACTCGAACCGGCTTATTCGTGCTTGTGGAGCATATCGAAAAATCGGCCACCAGCAGCACCAGTGCCTTGATCACCTGCTGAAAACCGATGTCGAAGGCCGCCGATAAAGCAGGCTGCGATCACGTCCAGTTTGAAGTCGGCACCGGCTTTCGGCGTGGCTGTGCAGCCGACGGGCCCGCGTGTCAGGATCGCGCGTCCGAATTTGTGGCAAAGATGGCGTTGCTGCGCACGGCAGGATCTTCTTGCTAGCTCCCGCAGCGGGATAATTCTGCTACGCTAGGCGGGCAATGTCGCACGCCTAACCACGACCAGAATATGTCCAACATCGCCCGCATTTTGCAAGACAGCCGCATCATCGCCATCGTCGGCATGTCCGACAAGCCCGAACGCGCCAGCCACGAAGTAGCTGACTACTTGCTGCAGCATGGCTACCGTGTACTGCCCGTCAATCCTGCACTCGCTGGCAAGGAAGTGCTGGGCCAGCGTGTTCATGCCAGTCTGAGCGAAGCTGCTGCCTTTGTCGCTCCGGCGCGCATCGACATCGTCGATTGTTTCCGCAAGTCCGAGGATATCGTGCCCATCGCCGAGGAAGCCATCGCCGTCAAGGCAGGCTGTTTGTGGCTGCAGCTCGATATTATCAACGAGGCTGCGGCGCAACTGGCGCGTGCCGCTGGGCTGGCGGTGGTCATGGATCACTGCACGAAAATCGAGCACCGCAAGCTGGCGCTGGCAGCATGAAGGCGCGCAAGCAATTCCGTGCCGGCCAGGGCTTGCACCTGAACGAGGAATTCGCCGGCAAGCGCCTGCTGGGTGCTGCTTCCAAGGCGGCGAATAAAAAGCTGACAGCGGCCCAGTGCAAAGCCCTGGATATCGAGGAAACCATGGCGTTGACGGCGCAGATCGCCGAGTGCCAGAGCATGCTGTATGCACAGCACAAGAAAAAGGTGCTGCTGGTGTTGCAGGGCATGGATACGTCGGGCAAGGATGGTACCGTCAAGGCGATTTTCAGCAACATCAATCCGATGGGCATCCGTGCCGTGGCATTCAAAGGGCCCACCGATATCGAGCTGGCACACGATTACCTTTGGCGCGTACACCAGCATGTGCCCGTCAAGGGCGAGATCGCCATCTTCAACCGTAGCCACTACGAGGATGTGCTGATCACGCGCGTGCAGGACATGATCGACAAGGCAGAATGTCAGCGCCGTTATGCGCAGATCCGCGATTTCGAGCGCATGCTGAGCGAAACGGGCACCGTCATCCTGAAAGTGTTCTTGCATATCTCCAAGGAGGAACAGCGGGGACGGCTGCAGGAGCGGCTCGATGACCCCGACCGCCAGTGGAAGTTCGACCCTAATGATATTGCCCAGCGCAAGAAGTGGGATGGCTACCAGCGTGCCTACGAAACGGCGATCCGCGAGACCGACGCCGATCACGCGCCGTGGTACGTGGTGCCGTCCAATTCCAAGACCCAGCGCAACTTGGTGGTGGCTTCATTGCTGCTGGAAACGCTACAGGGCATGCAGCTGGGCTATCCGCCACCGGTGCCGAAACTGTCATCTTTCAAGGTCGAGTAGTTCCGTACTTTGCCTGCGGAATCGACCGTGCTGTGGCATAGTATCCTTCGTCGATAATTCAAACCAGACCGGAGATGCATATGCTGCAGTTGAAAGATCCTACCTTGTTGCGCCACCAGGCTTACGTGAATGGAGCCTGGACGGATGCCGACGCTGGCCAGACAATTAATGTGAGCAATCCCGCCACCGGCGAGCATATCGGCACGGTACCCCTGATGGGTGCTGCCGAAACGCGCCGCGCCATCGAGGCGGCCAATGTCGCCTGGCCTGCGTGGCGCAAGAAGACGGCCAAGGAGCGCGCGGCCGTGCTGCGCCGCTGGCATGACCTGATTCTGGAAAACGCCGACGACCTGGCGCTGATCATGACCACCGAACAGGGCAAGCCTTTGCCGGAAGCGAAAGGCGAAGTGCAGTTCGGCGCCTCGTTCATCGAGTGGTTTGCCGAAGAAGGCAAGCGCGTCGCGGGAGAGACCCTGCAATCGCCGTGGCCGGACCGTCGCCTGGTCGTCACTAAAGAGCCTATCGGCGTGTGTGCTGCCATCACGCCGTGGAATTTCCCCGCCGCCATGATCACCCGCAAAGTCGGTCCGGCCCTGGCCGCCGGCTGCCCGATGGTGTTGAAACCGGCCGAAGCGACACCATTTTCCGCGCTGGCGCTGGCCGTGCTGGCCGAGCGTGCTGGCGTGCCTGCGGGCGTATTTAGCATCGTCACCGGTGCGCCCAAAGACATCGGCGGCGAAATGACCTCGAACCCCATCGTGCGCAAGCTGACGTTTACGGGCTCGACCCAGGTGGGCCGTTTGCTGGCCGAGCAATGCGCTCCAACGATCAAGAAGCTGTCGCTGGAACTGGGCGGCAATGCGCCCTTCATCGTCTTCGATGACGCCGACTTGGACGCTGCCGTGGAAGGCGCTATCGCCTCTAAATACCGCAATGCTGGCCAGACCTGCGTTTGCGCCAACCGTCTGTACGTGCAAGACAGTGTCTATGACGCCTTCGCCGAGAAGCTGGTGGCCGCCGTCGCCAAGCTGAAGGTCGGCAATGGCATCGAGGCGGGCGTCACGCAAGGCCCGCTGATTGATGGCAAGGCTGTCGCCAAGGTGGAAGAGCACGTGGCCGATGCATTGGCCAAGGGCGGCCGCCTGCTGGCCGGTGGCAAGCGCCATGCGCTGGGCAATGGCTTCTTCGAGCCGACCATCATCGCCGACGTGACGAATGACATGCGCGTGGCCACGGAAGAAACCTTCGGCCCGCTGGCACCGCTGTTCCGCTTCAAGACCGATGATGAAGTCATCGCCTTGGCCAACAATACGGAATTCGGCCTGGCCGCCTACTTCTATTCGCGCGATATCGGTCGCATCTGGCGTGTGGCCGAAGGCCTGGAAACGGGCATGGTTGGCGTCAACACCGGCTTGATCTCGAACGAGATCGCACCGTTCGGCGGCGTCAAGCAATCGGGCCTGGGCCGTGAAGGCTCGACCTACGGTATCGATGACTACCTGGTCATCAAATACATCTGCATGGGCGGTATTTAAGGCAAGCTAGCGTGAGCCGCGGCGCGCAGCCAAACGATCGAGCATGCCCTTGACCGCTGCCATCTGCGTGCCGCTCTTGCGGTAAAAATTCGGGTCGATCGGATTGATGCTGGTGTAGCCCCAAAAATCCCAGCAGCCTTTCGGGTTGTAGGGGTAGACCGGGCTCGGTTCGACCTGCGGATACAGCACGATGATCTTGTTGGCATCGGCTACCTGGTTGTAGCCGGTGCTGGTATAGAAACGGTCGCCGATCGCTTGCGTCGTTTGCAGGCAGCCGTGGAACACCACGTGCACGCGGCAACTCTCGCTGTCGCAGGCTTTCGGGATGTAGGCGTAGCCCGTATGGTGCATGCTGGAGTACGCGTTCTGGATGAAGCTGCGTTGGTTGAAGGCGATCAGCTTGCCCGTCAGGGCGTTCGACGCGGGCTGCAAGTCGGGGTATAGGTGCTGCAAGATGTCGCCTGCCTGCACGTAGTCGCAGTCGTTGATGAACGGCGATTCCGTTGTGGCGCAGGGCTTGTCCTGATTGCTGTCGGTCAGGATGGCGTGGCCCGCGACTAGCGTGTCAATGAAGCGGATCTGCGCCGCCGGCGTGCCCGCCAGTTGATAGAACTTTTCCACCTGCTCCACCACCGGCCGCGTCACGGTCTGGTCTTTCGTGCCACTGAACAGATACACGCGCTGACGTTTCAGGTTGGCCGTATCGTCGATGAGACGGGCACGCGCAAAATCGTTCGCGGCGCGCAGCAATTCGCTCGCTACGGGCGGCGCCACCTGCGCGCTGCCAGGATTCATGCAGGTGGTCAGGGCATTGGTCAGGTAGGCAATGAAAGGGAAGCGACCCGGCTGGCCCGAGCAGAAGTACGGCCCGCCAGCGATGATGCCGGCGCCGGCCACAGTGGCCGAGTAGGCAACGGCAAATTGCGCCGCCATGAAACCGCCCGAGGACAGGCCCGATACGCTGGTCTGGCTCAAGTCGGCCTGGTAGGCGGGCAGGGCGGGGGCGTTCTTGTGCGCGCTAGCCGCCTTGACGGCCGTGACAGCCTTGGCAGCGTGCGCGCCGTCTGGCGCCAGGACGAGCAGGCTGGCGGCCAGCACGGTGGTGGGTAATGCGCTCAGGTGCAGGAAGGACATGGCTACTCCACGGGGCAAGGGCAGGAAGGCCGAGCATAGGTAAAAAAACTGTGCCTTGGGCAAGTACTGCATCGTTCTTGATATCGCTCAAGTAATCGCTCAAGTAATCGCTGTTGCGGTGGCCCTCATACGCGTGTGCGGCGTTTGGCATAGAATGGTTTTTTTACTTTTCGACCATGGTGCCCCTCATGTCCAAGACCCTTGCCCAGTTTTTTGCCTTCGCCACCCTTGCCGCCAGCGCCAGTCTGGTCGTGCCGGCCCATGCTGCCGAAACCGCGGCTGCCACGATTGCCGCAGCGCCCGCCTGTCCCGCCATTCTCAAGCAGACCTTCAACCGCTTGCAAGATGAAGCGCCGCAAAACTTGTGCCAGTACGCGGGCAAGGTCGTGCTGGTGGTGAACACGGCCAGTTACTGTGGTTTTACCAATCAATACCAAGGGCTGGAAGCGCTGTACGCCAAATATGGCAGCAAGGGTCTGGTGGTGCTGGGCTTCCCGTCGAACGATTTTGGCAAGCAGGAGCCTGGCAACAGCAAGGAAATCGCTGATCTTTGCTACAACACCTATGGCGTGAAGTTCCCCATGTTTGCCAAATCGGTGGTATCGGGGCCGGCACCGAATCCGCTGTACGCGGAGCTGATCAAGCAGACGGGCAAGACGCCGGGCTGGAATTTTCATAAATACCTGATCGACCGCAACGGTAAAGTGGTGGAAAGCTTCCCCAGCAAGGTGACGCCGGACGACAAGAAACTGCTGGGTGCCGTAGAAAAAGCGCTGGCGCTGTAAGTTGTCGCTATACCAGCAAGCCTGCGCGCCTGCATTTTTTTGATGCTGTGCCTGTTGGTTTGCCACCATTGGCCGGCGCTGCTTGTCCGGCTTAGTCACAAGCGGCGGCAAGCAGAGCATCATGGCGTATGTCGATGTCCTTGGGGTCTCCTACCGCAAGCCCATCCTACGGTGATGACACGATGCGGATAGACGCTTAATCGATGAGCTTGGCCGGCAGTGCGCCGCGCAGCGCATTGCACACGACGATCGCTTCGGCGCGCGCCAGCATGGCGCGCGTGATGATGGTTTCCTGCGCGTTCCAGGCGGGATCGGCCAGCATGGCTGCACGCTGCACGCCGGGCAGCACGCCGCAGGACAGCGGCGGCGTGTGCCAGCGCGTATCGAGCTGCACGAAGACATTGCTGCGTCCACCTTCCGTCAGCTCTCCCCGCTCGTTAAAGAACAGCATGTCGAAGCAGCCCTGCGCTTCGGCAGCGCGCCAGGCGGCGTCATAGCGCGTGCGCAGGCTGCTCTTGTGGCGCAGGAACAGGTCGTCTGCCGTGGTGGCTTCGGGCGCCAGCATGACTGTTACGCTCTCCGGCAAGGCGCTGAGAGCACCACTCTGCAGCGTGTATTTGCCGTCCTGGCGTAGCGCCAGGCGCAGGCGGAATGGCGCATCGTCGGATCGTTGCGCGCAGGCCGCCTGCAGTGCTGCGCGGGCAGCATTGTCATCCCAGGTAAAACCGAAGTAGGCGCTGGAAGCGGCCAGGCGCGCCAAGTGGCGCTCTTGCTGGCGGCAGCCATCGGCGCGGCTGGCGTGCAGGGTCTCGAACAGTTCAAAGTCGTTGCTCAAGCCGGTCAGGAAGCGGGCCTTGAGCTGACACTCGGCAAATTCCTCTTGCGCATCGCTGTCGAGTACGATGCCGGCGCCCACGCCCATTTCGCCGCGCCGGATACTGCCAGCGCCAGGGCCAGCCGGCTGCAGCGCCAGGGTGCGGATCGGTACGGACATGCAGAAGTCGCCCACCGCGTGGACAGCGCCGATGGCTGGCGGATCGAACCAGCCGATGGCGCCCGTGTAGATGCCGCGTGGCGCCGCTTCCAGTTCGGCGATGATTTCCATGCTGCGCCGCTTGGGCGCGCCCGTGATCGAACCGCAAGGGTACAAGGCCTGGAAGATATCAGGCAGGCTGGCATCGTCGCGCAAACGCGCTTGCACGGTGGACGTCATTTGCAGCACGCTGCTGTAGCGCGTCACCTGGAACAGTGCCGGCACCTTGACCGAACCCGTGACGGCGATGCGGCCGATGTCGTTGCGCAGCAGGTCGACGATCATCAGGTTTTCCGCGCGGTTCTTCGTATCATTGGCCAGGGCGCTGGCACGATGCGCGTTTTCTTCCACCTGTTCGGCAGGGGCGGCCGGCGCCGTGCCTTTCATGGGACGCGCCGTCAGCTCGCCCTGCGCATGGCGCACGAACAGCTCCGGCGACAGCGACAGCAGGGCACCGCCATCGGGCAGCATTATCAGCGCGCCATACGGCACCGGCTGGCGCGCGCGCAGCCGTGCATACAGCGCCAAGGGCGAGCCGAAGGCGTCGAAGCGCAAACGGTATGTGTAGTTGATTTGGTAGGTGTCGCCAGCCACGATGTAGTCGTGGATGCGGTTCAGCGCGCGCGTGAATTGGCTACGATCCACATTTGCGTGTATGCCGGCGATACCGGCCGGCGTGTCCGCCGCTGGCGTCCGTTCAGCCAGCCACTGCAGCACCGCCTCCTGTGACAGCTGGCTGCAATGTTCAAAGACCAGCACCTGCGCCAGCGGCGCGGCGTCGATGCCTGCCGCACGTGGTGGCATGGCCAGCAAGTGCGCCCCCAGCTCATAGCTGCACACGCTGACGGCGTACTGGCCGCGTTGCAAGGCCCCTTGCAGCCCTTCGAGCAGGGCTGGCCAGCTATCGCCGTCGGTGCACTGCAAGACCTCTACCAGACCCGTGTACAGGCGCGAACTGGCGCCTGGCGTGCTGGCGTCATCGAGCAGGGCGAAACAGTCGGTGTGCATAGGGACAGCGGCGGCGATGATTTATCCCAGCAGCATGGCGATTTGCAGCGCCGCTTCCTGGGACGGATTGATCTTGAAGCCGCTCTTGGCATAGCGGTGCCAGCGCCCGATGACGAAGCTGATGATCAGGGTGGCGCGCGCCGCCACTTCGCTTTCCTTGCCATGGCCTTCGGCGGCGGCCACGCGCAAGGCCTGCTTGAGCGCCAGCTCCACGCGGTCGTAGAACTGGTTCATGCGTACTTGCAAGCGTTCGTCCTCATTCACCAGCGCATCGCCGATCAGCACGCGCGTCATGCCCGGATTGCTGATGGCAAAATTGAGCAGCATGCCGATGATGTCGCGCGTCTGCGTCATGCCGTCGCTGTGCTTGTCCGCGATCTGGTTGATCAGGCCGAAGACGCTCGACTCGATGAACTCGATCAGCCCTTCGAACATTTGCGCCTTGCTGGCGAAATGGCGGTACAGGGCCGCTTCCGACACGGCCAGTCTGGCGGCCAGTGCGGCAGTGGTGATTTTTTCGCCTTTCGGCTGCTCCAGCATTGCGGCGAGGGCCTGAAGAATTTGTAGCCTGCGTTGGCCCGGCGGTGTGCTTGCCATATTTTCTCTTGTCGTTAAAAAAATGCTGCCTTGATGAGGAGGTCCGTCACCGCCGCTAGCGGTGCGGCCCCCGGCGTCAACCGGAAGCCTAGGAGCCCCCTTCAGCGAAGACGGTGAAGGCGGCGTGCCAAATGCCGGACAGATTTTACTTTGACATCGACGTAAGCGGGGCGATTTAACGCCTTTGGCAACTTTGCCACGCCGATCGGATCAGCCATTTTCAGGTATTGCGTAATCCAGGCCGTGCGCAGCCCCAGTTTTTTTGCGCCCCGCAAGTTGGCCAGGGTGTCTTCCACCAGGATGCAGCGGCCAGGGCGGATGTGGTGCTTGCGCATCAGTTTGCGCAGCATCAGGGTCGATGGCTTGGGCCGCAACTGGCGGTGCACATGCATCGCCTCGATGGCGATATGCTGCGCAAAGTGTCGCTGCAAGCCCAGGTGGCGCATCACGTCGCTCGAATAGCGCAGCGGCGCGTTGGTGAGCAAAATTTTACGGCCAGGCAGGCGTTTGAGTAAAGCCCCCAGCCCCCGCTCGGCGCGTATCATGGCGCGCAAATCGTCGAAGGTATGCGTCTCGTGCAAAAAATGCGCTGCCTGCACCTGGTGGTGCTTGACCATGCCCAGCAAGGTGGCGCCATAGCGGCGCCAGTAGCCCGCGCGCGCCGCATTGACGATGGCGGCGTCGGCCGGCGTCACGCCGTCGCCCAGTACGCGGGCAATATACGTGTTCATATTGGCCGTGATGGTGGGGAAAATGGCATGCGATGCATTGTGCAGCGTGTTGTCGAGGTCAAACAGCCAGACCGGCGACGAGCGGTTAAGATGGGACACAGGCACAAGAGTCTTTGCTAGCGAGAGAAGATGAAAAATTCAACAATCAGGAAAACCATGCGACGCCAGATTATAGTGATGTTTTGCGGATTATTCTTGCTGCCGTTGCAGGCGGCCCTCGCCGACGCGTCGCCCTTGGTACAAAATCGGGGCGCCTTGTTCAAGGTGCAGGACGCCAGCCACACTCTGTATCTGTTCGGCACCATCCATGTCGGCGCGCCTGATTTCTATCCGCTCGAGCCGTTGGTGACGCAGGCATTGGAAGACGCCGGGGCGCTGGCGCTGGAGATCGATCCCGGCGCCGATCCGCGCGCCGCCGTGGGCGCCATACTGAAATATGGCATGGAGGCGCCGGGCAGCAAAGTGCCGGCTGATTGCCGTCAGACCCTGGCACCGCGTCTGGCGCCGCTGTTGCAAAAATACGCGATTCCAGCCGAATCGGTGGCGCCGATGAAGCCGTGGATGCTGGCCAGCATGCTGGCCATCGGCGAATTTTCCAGCCTCGGCTACCGCTCCGACCTGGCGGTCGACAATTATCTGGCGCAGCAGGCCAAGGCGCGCAAGATTCCCGTGCTGGCACTCGAATCGATGGAAGGCCAGATGGCACTGTTTGGCGCCATGACACCGCTTGAGCAGTGTCGTTTCCTGGAAGACAGCGTAGTCTCGATCGAGGAGCAGGAACAAAGTCAGGAAGCGCGCGCGATCGCCGACGCCTGGCGTACGGCCGACGCGGCGGCCTTCGATACGCTGGCGGCAAAGGCGGCGCAAGACCCGTCGTTTGCCGCGCAGTTCGTGCAAAAGGTGTTGTTAGATGGCCGCAACCCGGCCCTCGCCGAGGGCATCGCGCAACTACTGGCGCGCGAAAAAAATAGCCTGGCCGCTATCGGCATACTGCATCTGGTGGGAACGAAAAGCGTGCCGGAGCTGTTGCGTCAAAGGGGATTGAAGGTCGAGCGGATTTATTGAACGGCAGAAGCGATGACGGCAGCTCAGCCGCGCAAAACACGCGGCAGAGTAGATGGGGAGTGTTCAGGGCAAGTCGTCTTGACGAAGACAGTACGCATGGTCGGCGAGGCGAGGCAACGCAGCCATGGACAGTTTTGCTATGGGGAGATGACGGCAGATACGGGGATAACTCGATGGTGCCCTTGACGTGGATCGAACACGTGGCCTCTCCCTTACCAAGGGAGTGCTCTACCACTGAGCTACAAGGGCATAAAAAATCGGCGCTGGGTGAATTGCGCCGAATTAATCTTTAGTGCGAACGGATCATAGTACCAAAAGCCTGCTCGGTCAACACTTCCAGCAATAATGAGTGTTCGATGCGGCCATCGATGATGTGCACCGTGTTGACGCCGGACTTGGCGGCGTCGAGCGCGGACGAGATCTTTGGCAGCATGCCGCCCGAGATCGTGCCGTCGGCAAACATCTCGTCGATTTCGCGCGCGGACAGGTCGGTCACCAGATTGCCCTGCTTGTCCTGGACGCCGGCGATGTTGGTCATCATGATCAGCTTTTCCGCTTTCAGGATTTCCGCGATCTTGCCCGCCACGACGTCGGCGTTGATGTTGTAGGCCTGGCCATCCTGGCCGAAACCGATAGGCGAGATGATGGGAATGAAGGCATCGTCCTGCAGCGCCTTGACGACGGCCGGATTGATCGCGTCGATCTCGCCCACAAAGCCGATGTCGAGGAATTCGCCCGGATGTTCGCGGTCTGGCATCTGCATCTTGCGCGCCCGGATCAAGCCGCCATCCTTGCCCGTCAAGCCAACTGCCTGGCCGCCGTAATGGTTGATCAGCATGACGATATCCTGTTGCACTTCGCCGCCCAGTACCCACTCCACCACTTCCATGGTTTCTTCATCAGTGATGCGCATGCCTTGCACAAAGGTGCCTTGCTTGCCGATTTTTTTCAGTGCGTTGTCGATCTGCGGTCCGCCGCCGTGCACCACGACCGGGTTCATGCCGACCAGCTTGAGCAAAATGACGTCGCGCGCGAAGCCGTGCTTCAGGCGTTCGTCCGTCATGGCATTGCCACCGTATTTGATGACGATGGTCTTGCCATGGAAATTGCGAATGTAGGGAAGGGCCTCGGCCAGAATCTGCGCCTTGATTTGTGGCGACACCGCCGTCAAGTCGTCATTCATGTCCAGGTTCAAGTTAGCTAGTTGATTCATGGCGAGTCCGGAAAATAGATTTGTGAGATTTTACAGTGAAGAAGAAAATCTTGGCGGCATTATAGGGCGATCTTGTTGTATTTTCCCTGATGATCCTATAGTCTGGTCCGATATGTCCGCCAGCCAGCCCTTTTACTGCCCGTTACATCTGCGTCACACCCCGGTGCAGCATGACACACACTTGTTAATTCAAACACAGCCATGAGCCAGTGCACTCTCTGCGGCGCCACCTTCCAGTGCGGCCAGACTGACCCGCAGGCCGGCGCAGCATGCTGGTGCATGGTCTTGCCGCCCGCCATACCCGTGCCCGGCAGTCGCGTCGTCGGTTGCTGGTGCCCAGCCTGCCTGCAAGCGCATATCGCTACCCTGCCCCGCTCGCAATAGCGGTCACGTTGGCTGATTAAGCGCTGCAGTATAAATTGCTTTGTAATAAACCTTGCTTTCCGTAGGGGAATACGTTCAGACTTCGATTTTTAAGAATTTCTGACAGGAAAGTCATGCGCTTCAGGGATATCCGCATCGGCGTGCGTATCAATGCCGGTTATGCCATTTTGATCGTGCTGATGCTGGTCGTCATTGCCCTTGCGAGCAGTTGTATCTATGCCATCCGCGCCGAGACCGACGATATTTTGCAGCGCGATTGGATCGCGGCCAAGGCCACCAGCAAGATCTATGGGCTAGCGCGCGAGGCTGCCGCGCGCATAGGCAGCTTGCCGAACCAGCACGAGTTGGCACGCCGCCAGGCGAATCAGGCGCGCCTGGAAGCGATCAAGCAAGCCATCGACGAGCAGGTGCGCATTCTCGATGGTCTCGATACGCGGCCGGAACAACGGCGCCTGCTCGAACAGATGCGCCTTGCACGCGCCGATTACTACGTGACGCTCAAGACGACGTTCGAACTGGCCGAGCGCGGTGACGATGCTGGCGCAGAGCTGGCCGTGCAGACGCAAACCTTGCCGGTGCTGGAAAAAGTGCTGCTGCATGTGGGCCAGCTCGATGACTTGCAGCAGCACTTGATACGCGACAGCGCCGCCGGGATACGCAACGATATCGATACGTCGCTGATGCTGATGGGCGGCATCGGGCTGGTAGCCCTGCTGATAGGCCTGGCCTTTGCCTGGTCGGCGCGCTCGATTACGCGCCCGCTGGGCGAGGCGGTGGCGATCGCCACGCGCGTGGCCGATGGCGACTTCAGTTCCGTCATTGAAGTGACGTCGCGCGACGAGACGGGCGAATTGCTGCAGGCGCTGAAAAACATGAGCACCAACCTGGCCGTTGAGCAGGACCTGCGCCATGCCGTCGAAGTGGCCGAAGATGCGACCAAGATGAAGTCGGACTTCCTGGCCAATATGTCGCACGAGATCCGCACGCCGATGAACGGCATCATCGGCATGACCCACCTGGCGCTGCAGACCGAGCTCACCTCGACCCAGCGCAACTACCTCGAGAAGGTCGAGTCGGCTTCGAAGAACCTGCTGGCCATCATCGACGATATCCTCGATTTCTCGAAGATCGAGGCGGGCAAGATGGCCTTTGAAAAAGTCGATTTTTTTCTCGAGGACGTGCTGGCGCAGATCGCCGACCTGTCCGTGATGCGTGCGCAGGACAAGGGGCTCGAGCTGCTGTTCGACATCGCCCCCGACGTACCAAATGCATTGCAGGGTGACCCGCTGCGCCTGGGCCAGGTACTGATCAACCTGACCAATAACGCTATCAAGTTTACGGACAAGGGTGAGATCGTCGTCAGCATCCGTCTGCAACAGCTTGAGGAACATGCGGCCGTCTTGCGCGTGGACGTGCGTGACACTGGCATCGGCCTGACTCCGCCCCAGCGCAGCAAATTGTTCCAGGCATTTACCCAGGCCGACACGTCGACTACGCGCCACCATGGCGGCACCGGCCTGGGGCTGACCATCAGCAAGCGCCTGGTGGAAATGATGGAAGGCGAGATTGACCTGGTCAGCGAAGCGGGTAGGGGCAGTACTTTTTTCTTTACGGCGCGTTTCGGCCTGGCCGCCGTGCCGCGCGACAGCCTGCCAGTGGTGCCGCAGTTCCAGGGCCTGCGTGTGCTGGTGGTTGACGACAACCCCAGCGCGCGGGAAATCTTCGTCAGCATGCTGACAGCGCTCGGTTTCGAGGCGCGTGCGGTGTTTAGCGGCGTGCTAGCCATCGGCGCCGTGGCGCAGGCGCGTGCCGAGGGGCGCCCGTACGGGCTGGTGCTGATGGACTGGAAAATGCCAGGCATGAATGGCCTCGATACGCTGGCTGGTATCCGCGCCGATGCCGCCGGCATCCATGCGACGCCGGCCTGCATCATGGTCACGGCCTTCCATCGCGAAGCGCTGCTGGAGGCGGCACGCCAGCGCGAATTGCCGCTCGATGGCGTATTGAACAAGCCGGTCAGCGCCTCGACCTTGCTTGACCAGATATCGTTCGTGTTTGGCGGCGTGACAGGGCAAAGCCGCAAGACGCAGCGCCAGAGCAGCTACCGCGATGACGAGCGCGCCCTGCGCGGCGCCTGGCTGCTGCTGGTTGAAGACAATGAGGTTAATCAGGAAGTGGCGCAGCAAATTCTCAACGACGCCGGTATTCGTGTTGACATCGCCAGCAATGGCGCCATCGCGTTGGCGAAGATCGAGGAAAATGCCTATGACGGTGTGCTGATGGATTGCCAGATGCCGGTGATGGATGGTTACCAGGCTACCCGCAAGCTGCGCCAGGATCCCCGCTATTCGAATTTGCCCGTGATCGCCATGACGGCCAATGCCATGGTTGGCGATAAGGAAAAATGCCTGGACGCCGGCATGAACGATTTCATTGCCAAGCCGATCAACGTGGCGCAGCTGTTCGGTACGCTGGCGCGCTGGATCACGCCGGCTGCGCCTCAGGAGGCGACGGCGGCGCAGCCGCAGCCGCAGCCGCAGCCTGA
Organism: Janthinobacterium paucivorans; assembly: GCF_051380805.1. Classification (NCBI taxonomy): domain Bacteria; kingdom Pseudomonadati; phylum Pseudomonadota; class Betaproteobacteria; order Burkholderiales; family Oxalobacteraceae; genus Janthinobacterium; species Janthinobacterium paucivorans. Next base: position 6,700 of record NZ_JBNYXR010000011.1, on the reverse strand, counting down.
AGCGGAGCTGCCTGTGATCGCCGGCCTAAAGATGGCGGAGACCATACGGCGCGTGGGCGGTAATATTCCTTTGATGCGAAAACTGCTGGAGCGTTTTGTGGAAACACAGTTCGATGCCATGCAGCGCATCGTCACCGCCATCGAGAACAACCAGCTCGAGACGGCAATCCGAGAAGCGCATACCCTCAAGGGCCTGGCTGGCAATATCGGTGCCGGTGGCCTGGCCGACAGCGCGGCGCGGGTCGAGCATTTACTTAGTCTGGGATCGCATGACGGTTTGCCGCAGGCGCTTGCGGCCTGCACCCTGGCGCTCGACGAACTGGTGCCGAAGATTGTGTTGGCCATGCAGTCGCGCAGCAATGTGGCCGAGCCAGGCAACGCTGTCGTGGCACCAGTGGAGCGGGCACACTTGGAGGCGGGCTTGCGCGAACTGTCACAGCTGCTGCAGCAGGACGATGCGCAGGCCGTCAGGCATCTTGACGGTATCGCTCCCGTGCTGGCCGCGGCCGGGCAGGCGGAACATGCGCGCCAGTTGAAGCGCATGCTCGGACAATACGATTTCGAAGGTGCGCTGGCGCAGCTCGGTGAGGTAGCCGAGGCGCTGGAGCTGACACTGTGACAGGTATAGATATGCAGAACGAAGGACAGATATGAAAGCGCCAGCAAGCAAGCCAACCATCCTGGTGGTCGACGACACGCCAGACAATATCGACCTGTTGCGTGCGGTGCTGGAAGACGATTACCGGACCAAGATTGCCGTCAATGGCGAGCGCGCCCTGAAGATCGCCGCTGGCGGCGACCAGCCGGACCTGATTCTGCTCGACATCATGATGCCGGGCATGAGCGGCTACGATGTGTGCCGCGCGCTGAAGGCCGATCCCGTCACGGCTGGCATACCCGTCATGTTTGTGACTGCCATGAGCGAGGTGGCCGACGAGCAGCTGGGCCTGGCTTTGGGCGCCGTCGACTACATCACCAAGCCGATTTCGTCGCCCATCGTACTGGCGCGCATCAAGACGCAGTTGGCGATGAAGCAGATGCAGGATTTCTTGCGCGACCAGAACCAGTATCTGGAAACGGAAGTGGAGCGACGGGTGCAGGAAGTCAAGGCGCTGCAGGATGTCACCATCCACGCCATGGCTTCGCTGGCCGAGACGCGCGACAGCGAAACGGGTAACCATATCCGCCGCACCTCGCACTACCTGAAAGCGCTGGCAGAGAAGGTACGCGGCTTGCCACGTTTCCGGGCTTTTTTGACGGACAAGAATATCGAACTGCTGTTCAAGACTGCGCCGCTGCACGATATCGGCAAGGTGGGCATCCCCGACCATATTTTGCTCAAGCCGGGGCGTTTTGAACCGCACGAAATGGCCATCATGAAGACGCACACCACGCTGGGGCGCGACGCCATCCTGGCAGCCGAGCAAGAGCTGGGCATCGAAGTCGATTTCCTCAAGTACGCCAAGGAGATCGCCTATAGCCACCATGAAAAATGGGATGGCAGCGGCTACCCGCAAGGACTCGCAGGCGAAGAAATTCCGATTTCGGCACGCCTGATGGCGCTGGCCGACGTCTATGACGCCTTGATCAGCCGACGCATCTACAAGCAGGGTATGGAGCATGCGCAGGCCGTGCAGATCATCATCGAGGGTCGCGGTTCGCACTTTGACGCCGAGATCGTCGATGCTTTCCTGGAAATTCAGGACCAGTTCATCGCCATCTCCAGCCGCTATGCCGACGGTATCTGCGAGATCGCCGACAAGCAGCGGCAAATCGCGCCGTTCGTCGAAAACATCAGCTGACGGTCTTGAAGAAGCGCAGCAGCATTTTACGGTCGTCGGCTGGCGTCCGGGCCTTTGCCGTCTGCTTAGGACTGCCGCTGCCGCCGGACCAGGCATGGCCGGCACCGTGCATCTCAGCTCAAGATAAGTGGTCAGCTGACGGTTTTGAAGAAGCGCAGCATCTCTCTGCTGGCGTCCGGGCCTTTGCCGTCTGTATAACTACCGTTGCCGCTGCCGCCGGACCAGGCATGGCCGGCGCCGTGGATGACCCAGTGTTCCCCCAGCGGTGATCCATCTGCCTGGCTATGCGTGGTGCGCGTGTAGCGGTGGCCATTTGGTACGCTGCCATCGATGGAAGCGGCCTTGGCAGCCTTGCCGCCAGCTTGGCTGCGTACGCCCTGGGCAATCAGTTCATCGCCATTGCGCGGGTTGACGGTGGTGTCGCGGTCGCCATGGAAAACGATGATGGGCACGCCGCCTGCCGGTGCCTTGCGCTGGGCATTGGGCATGGCGCCGCCTTTCATGGCGGCCAGCGCCGACGGCAAGTCCTGTGCCGAGGCGAACGGCAGGCCCGAATGCACGCCGACGGCGGCGAACAAATCCGGGTACAAGGTGCCGACAATGACGGCCATGGCGCCGCCCGCCGACAGGCCGGCGACGAACACTTCGCGTTCATTCACCGGGTAGTCGTCGATCACTTGCCGCGCGATACCGGCGATCAGCGACGGTTCGCCCTGGTCGCGCTGCTGGTCGATGGCATTGAACCAGTTCCAGCAGCGCGAACTGTTGGCTCCCTGTGTTTGCGCCGGGTAGACGACAAAACATTCCTTTTCTTCGGCCAGCGCATTCATTTGGGTGCCTGCCGCGAAATCGTCGGGATTTTGCGTGCAGCCATGCAGCATCACGATCAGCGGCATGGCTTGGCCATGATAGCTGCTGGGAATGTACAGTTTGTAGGAGCGCGTACCCGCATGGTTGCGGTATACGCCGTCGATGAACTGCGCGCCAGCGGGCATCTGCGCCGGCGTGCTCGCTGGCGCATTGAAACCGGGCGGATGGAAATTCGGCAGCTCGAAGGTGGGCATGTCGAAGCTATGCTGTCTCAGGCCTGCCGGCACGCCCAGACGCGCCATGAAATCTTGTGCGAACTCCTGGGCCACCTGCGCGGGCGTGGGCGGCACGGCAGCCGTTTCCGGCGTAGCATCGGCTTGCGGCTGCGCGGCTCGGGCCTGCGCTGATGCTGATGCTGGTGCCGGTGATGGCGCAGGTGGCTGATTAATATCGCGCATGGGCTGTGGTGACGGCTGCTGTTTGGGCGCTGCCTGCGGCACCAGGCCAGCCGCGGCCAGCGCCTGCTCGATGGCTGCGGCGGCGGCGGGACTTTGGCCCATCAGATTACGGCTTGCGGCGCGCATCTGCGCCAACATGTTGAGAGGGAGTTTCATGACTATCCTTAACGGTGCTGCGCATCGGTCGGGGCATCGCCACGAACCAATACGCTAGTGAATTCGCCCTGCGAGCGCGGTCTTGACGACGCTGCTGGCATGCAGGGCACCTAATACGAAAATCGACTCGATGGTGGCCAGTGCCAGTTCCACGGAGACGTCGCTGGCGATGCTGGCCAGTCCCAGAACCTGGATTTGCAGGCGCTGGCCGGCTGCCTGGATCGCTTCCAGGTCGGCGCGCGAATAATGCTGCATGCCCAGTACCAGGCTTTTACGGGCGACGGTTTGCTTGACCACGTCGGCGTGGGCGCCCAGCTGGTTGCGGATCGCCGTCCGGATCAGATCCGTGCGGTTGGAATAAAAACCCTCCTGGACCAGCAAATCGATCTGCCCCAGGTCGATCAAACCGAGGTTGATCGTGATTTTTTCGGATTCCCCAATTTTGGGTTTGCTGTCTTGCTTGGCCATAAGTCTCCAAAAACTCTCCGCGGCATCCATTTGCCATCTGTATGGATGGTAGTATAGTTATGAAATATCTTAAGTCAAGCAGGATTTGGCCTGATCGTGTTGTAGGACGGATACCCGTAGAGTGAGTATGGACTGTAAAAAATTTCAGGAGGATGATTTTTTGATATGATTTTTCTTGTCAATATATTTACAGAAACATTGCATGGCGATGCCATCGCCTCGCCAGGTTGGTTTCGCGGCATAATGAAAGCCTCGACGTTTACCGATGCCGCTCCATGATGGTCGCTACCCCACCTCCGCCAGCCGTTCCGCTCCCCCTGCCGTCACCGGTGCCTTCGCCCTGTGTCAGCCTGTGCAAGATCAATCCCAACAGCGCTTTGTGCGAAGGCTGTATGCGCACGCTCGACGAGATCATCGCCTGGAGCAAGGCAGATGACGACTTCAAGCGCGCCGTGCTGGCCCAGTTGCCGGGCCGTGTATCCCTGCTCGATTTCGAGCCCGACTACTGAGGAAACCCATGCCGCGATCACCAGCGCTGTTCCCCGATGCCATTCAGGTGTTCGAACGCGGCTGGCTATCGTCGAACAACATCCTGTTCAAGGGCAAGGATGACACGGCCCTGATCGACAGCGGTTATGTCACGCACGCGCCGCAAACACTGGCCTTGCTGCGCCATAGCTTGGCTGGCCGGCCGTTGGAGCGCTTGTTCAACACCCATTTGCACTCCGACCATTGCGGCGGTAATGCGCTGCTGCAGTCCGCATACGGCTGCCACACGGCCATTCCCGTATCTGAAGCGGACAAGGTGCGAGTGTGGGATGTCGATGCGCTCAGCTTCCAGGCCACGGGCCAGCAATGCCCGCGCTTCGGCTTTGATGCCACCATTTCTCCCGGTGACACCTTGACCTTGGCCGATATGGCCTGGCAGGCGCTGGGTGCACCGGGTCACGACCCGCACTCGCTGATTTTTTACTGCGCCGACGAGGGCATCCTCATTTCCGCCGACGCCCTGTGGGAAAACGGTTTTGGCGTGATCTTCCCCGAACTCGACGGCCGCTCCGGTTTTAGCGAGGCGCGCGCCACGCTGGACCTGATCGCCAGCCTGGACGTGCGCGTCGTCATCCCCGGCCACGGGCGGCCGTTTCAGGATGCCGCCGGGGCCCTGCAGCGCGCCTATTCGCGCCTCGACTACCTGTCGTCGGACCCCGTGCGCAATGCGCAGAATGCGGTCAAGGTGCTGCTGAAATTTTTGCTGCTCGAGCGTCAGCGCATCGCCATCGCCACGATACCCGCGCTGTTGCGCGGCATGCCCATCTTCGAAGAGGCCAACCGGCGCTTCCTGCGCCAGGAGACGGTTGCGTTGGCCGAGTGGGCTGTCGCGCAGCTATGCAGAGCTTGCGCGGCACATGTCGAGGGTGAGTACTTGCTCAATGAGCCTGGACACGGATAGCTAACAAATTCAGCACGACCGTACTTTTTCTGCACTATAATTAACGTTCAGTGTGTCTTTCATCCCGATCAACTTTCCAGCGAGTCCGCCATGGCATTGCCTGTTGCGTTGCAAAACCTTTCCTTACCCGTTATCGCCTCGCCGATGTTTATCGCCAGCGGCCCGGCCCTCGTCGCGGCACAGTGCAAGGCCGGCATCGTCGGTTCCTTCCCGGCGCTGAACGCGCGTCCCGCTGAATTGCTCGACACCTGGCTCACGGATTTGCGAGTCGAGCTGGCAGCCTTCCAGGCCGCCAATCCCGACAAAAAAGTGGGGCCGATTGCTGTCAACCAGATCGTGCACCAGTCGAACGACCGCCTGGCACATGACGTGGAAGTGTGCGTGAAACACCAGATTCCCATCATCATTTCCTCGCTGCGTGCGCCGCCCAAAGAAATGCTCGACGCCATCCACAGCTATGGCGGCATCGTGCTGCATGATGTGATTTCGATCCGCCACGCAAAAAAGGCGCTGGAGGCCGGTGTCGACGGCTTGATACTGGTGGCCACCGGCGCTGGCGGCCATGCGGGCACCTTGTCGCCATTCGCGCTGGTGGGCGAAGTGCGCAAATTCTTTGACGGTCCGCTGGCGCTGTCCGGCTCCATCGCCACGGGCGACGCCGTGCTGGCAGCACAAGCCATGGGTGCCGACTTTGCCTACATAGGCTCGCGTTGGCTGGCGACCAAGGAATCGAACGTCAGCGACGGTTACCGCGACGCCATTGTGGATTCAAGCGCTGCGGACATCGTCTATACGAATTTGTTTACGGGCGTGCACGGCAACTACCTGAAAAAATCGATCGTCGCTGCAGGACTTGATCCGGAAGCCTTGCCCGAAGCGGACAAGAGTTCGATGAACTTTGGCTCGGGCAGCGCCAAGGCCTGGCGCGATATCTGGGGTGCTGGCCAGGGCGTGGGTTTGATGGACGACGTGCCAAGCGTAGAAGAGATGGTGGCGCGCCTGAAGGCCGAATACGATGCGGCGCGCGCGCGGCTGAAGCTGTAACGCGGGTGCTGCGGTGGTGGTGTCGGATTACGCTGCGCTAATCCGACCTTGTATTATTCCCTTCATGCCGTTCGTGATATTGCGAACGGTATCGACCGCTGTCAAAATCTTGGTAGGCATATCAAGACCGGGTAACTGGATGCTGTATCCGCCCTTAGGCTTCGAGCCAGTTTCGTAGATCTCGCACCAGTTACCCATCCTCAATGTCAAGATCGGACAGTATCTTTGGCACCGGCATGCCGGTTAGCCCGCATTCACAAGGTAGATCGCAAGAGGACCACAGCATGTTTAATTTAGGAATCGACGTTGCCAAAGCGAAGCTCGACTGCGCGCTGCGCCTGCCTAACGGAAAACACCGTAACAAAGTAGTAGAAAACAATCACAAAGGATTCATCGCACTCAGCGAATGGCTGCTCAAGCAGGATGCCAGCAGTCCGCGCGTATGCATGGAAGCGACCGGAACCTACTGGGAAAAGGTGGCCGAATATCTCGCTGGACTTGGCATGGTGGTC
>NZ_JBNYXR010000010.1:0-176323 GCF_051380805.1 Janthinobacterium paucivorans | reverse complement strand
TTGCCACCCAGGCCGAAGCAGCCTTGCGAACCGCCGTCGCCCGAGGTATTGCTGCCGGCGCCGGCGCGCAGGTAGCCGTGGAAGCCTTCGGCGTCGGATGGATACATGGGATCGGCGGCAGCGGAACCGCTGGCGATGGCTAAGACGATGGCAGCTGGCAATGTTTTCAATACGGCCTTCAGCATGGTGCGATGCAGCATGGTAAGTCTCCTCAGTAGTTATTTTTTATCTAGTCATTCTTGGCCGAATGGACTGGCCAGAATTCTTTCCAGCAGGGACATAGTAACTATACTACGAACAAATATCAACATATTATGTTGTAATCCTACGACTAGTCTGCGACACTTTATTTGCGTAACGACAAGCGAGTTCAAGCCCGGTTTTTCCCGCTGGCGCCACCCCATCAGGCACGATGGAAAGGCATTTGCGCGGGCACCCTGCTTTTTTCGGCACGCGGCACGTATACGAATTAAAATCCTTGGTTTTTGCCCATAACGACAGTGCGCCGCCACGACAGCGCACGCAAACGAGACAAAGCAGCGCCATGAAAATTGATGAGAAAATTGAAGTAGCAGGCAGCGATCCGGCGGAGCGTTTCAGTGACGGGCCGCGCCTGCTGGCAGACATCGGCGGCACCAATGCCCGCTTCGTGCTCGAAACGCGCCAGGGCCACCTGGAAGCGGTAGCGGTGCTGCCCTGCGACGACTACGCTTCGCTGCTCGACGCCATCACCGCCTACATGGCTAGCAGCGAGGCGCGCGCCGCCGGTTCGGCGCGCGTGCGCCATGCGGCCATCGCCATCGCCAATCCTATCGACGACGACAATATCCGCATGATGAACCATCACTGGTTCTTCTCGATCGAGGCGATGCGCGCCGCGCTGGGCCTCGACACGCTCTTGGTAGTCAACGACTTCACGGCGCTGGCCATGGCCCTGCCGTATCTGCGGTCCGACCAGCGCCTGCAGATCGGCGGCGGCATGGCGCGCGCCGATAGCGTCATCGGCCTGCTCGGCTCGGGCACCGGCCTGGGCGTGTCGGGCATGATCCCCGCCGAAGATCGCTGGATCGCACTCGGTAGCGAAGGCGGCCACGTCAGCTTCGCCCCTTGCGACGAGCGCGAGATGAATGTGCTGTCCTTCGCCTGGCGCGAACTGTCGCACGTTTCAGCCGAGCGCCTCGCCTCCGGGCGCGGGCTGGAACTGATCTACCGCGCCCTGTCCGAGCGCGCCGGCAAGCCCGATGCGCCGCCGCTGCTGGCGGCCGACATCACCAGCCGCGCCCTGAACAATGAATGCGACGTGTGCCTGGAAGCGGTGGACTGCTTTTGCGCCATCCTCGGCTCCATCGCCGGCAACGTCGCCATGACACTCGGTGCGCTGGGCGGTATCTATATAGGCGGAGGCATCGTGCCGCGCCTTGGTCACCTATTCGAACAGTCGCAGTTCCGCGCCCGCTTCGAGCAAAAGGGCCGCCTGAACGACTACCTGGCACAGATCCCCACCTTCCTGATTACGGCCGAACTGCCCACGTTCCTGGGCATCGCTGCCATCCTCTCGCAAAAGCTCAAGCGCGCCCATTCCGGTGCGCCCGTGCTCGAATCGGTGCGCCAGGCGCGCGTGCGCATGAGCCCATCGGAATGCAAGGTGGCCGACTGGGTACTCAAAGAGCCGAACGCCATGCTGACCCTGCCGATCGCCGAAATCGCCCAACGGGTCGGCGTCAGCCAGCCCACGGTGATGCGCTTTTGCCGCTCGATCGGGGTCCAGGGCCTGGCCGATTTCAAATTGAAGCTCGCCTCCGGCCTGACGGGTGGCGCCATCACGGTGGCGCACTGCCACGTGGAGATCTCGGACTCCGACGCCGAACTGGCGCGCAAGGTGCTGGGCAATAACGCCTCGGCCGCGCTGGCCCTGCGCGACATGCTCGACGTGAAGGCACTGACAGCGGCCATTGAACTGCTGCGCGGCGCGCAGCGCGTAGAATTGCTGGCCGTGGGCAGCGCCCGCGTGGTGGCCGACGACATGCAGCAAAAGCTGCTCAACCTGGGCATCGTCAGCAGCTTCTTTGCCGATCCGCAGGCGCAGGAAATGAGCGCGGCCATGCTCAAGCCGGGCGACGTTGCGCTGGTCATTTCCCGTTCCGGCACCCTGCCCGACCTGCTGCACACCGTCAAGGTAGCGCAGGGCTGCGGCGCGCGCGTGCTGGCCATTACAGCCAGCGGTTCGCCACTGGCCAGGCTGGCCGACGTGCTGCTGACCCTGAACCACCCGGAAGGCAACCTCAATTTTGTGCCCATGATCGTGCGCCTGCTGCAGCTGATGATGCTAGATATCTTGTCGGTGGGACTGGCGCGGCGCGACACGGCGCAGCGCACCAGCGCTACTGAACTGGAAGCAGGACAATTGCACGGCATGCGCATCAGCGGCAAGCTGAAATTCGGTGGACATCTCGAATAAGGCGGCGCACGCCGCCCCCGCCTCCTCCGACCCCGCCAGCGGCGCCACCGTGCACGACGTGGCGCGCCTGGCCGGCGTGTCGGCCATGACGGTTTCGCGCGTGATCAACGGGCGCGCCAGCGTCAGTGCGGCCACGCGCGACAAGGTCGCGGCGGCGATCACCAGCCTGCGCTACCAGCCCAACCTGGCGGCCAGGGCGGCCCGCACGGGCACCCTGCGCATCGGCCTGCTATACAGCAACCCCAGTGCGGCCTTCCTCAGCGAATTCCTGGTCGGCGCGATGGATCAGTGTCGCCAGAGCGGCGGCCAACTGCTGCTCGAGCGCTGCGACGACCTCGATAGCCAGCGCGCCGGCATTAGCTGCCTGGTGGCCGCTGGCGTGGACGGCATCCTGGTGCCACCACCCCTGTGCGATTCGCCCGCAGTGCTGGCGCAGCTCAATCAAATGGGCATCCCGGCCATCGCCGTCGCCACGGCGCGCCCCTCGCCCGACGTGTCGGCAGTACGCATCGACGACTATGAGGGCGCGCTGGCCATGACGCGCTATCTGCTTGCGCTGGGCCACCGCGACATCGGCTTCATCGAAGGCGATCCGGCGCACACGCCCGCCCTGCTGCGCCGCCAAGCGTTCGAACACGCCATGCGCGAAGCGGGCTTGCCGGCACCGCCGCACAGGGTGGCGCAAGGTTATTTCACGTATCGTTCGGGACTCGATGCAGCGCGCCAGCTATTGGCGCAGCAACCGCGACCGAGCGCTATTTTCGCCAGCAACGACGACATGGCAGCCGCCACCCTGGCCGTGGCGCACGGCATGGGCTTGCAGATACCGCAGGACTTGAGCGTGTGCGGCTTCGACGATACACCGGTCGCTACCACCGTCTGGCCGGAGCTGAGCACGATCCACCAGCCTATCGCCGACATGGCGCGCGCCGCCGTCAATCTCGTCATCGACGAGATACGCCAGCGCCGCGCGGGAGCAGCGGCGCCCGCCACGCATCGCCTGCTGGAATTTACGCTGATGGAGCGGGCATCGTCGGGGCCATGGCGCCCCCGCTAAGCAGCCGCTAGCGCACCACCGTGTGCTGCGCCAGCGACTCCACCAGCTCCACCGACGGCGGCGCGGCGCCGGCGGCCAGGCAAGCGCCAGCGCCGGCCGCGACGGCGAAGCGCAAGTGCTGGCCGCCGTCAGCATCGGGCCGGCACATCAGGCTGTATAGCAAGCCGCCGATGCTGGCGTCGCCCGCCCCTACCGAATCGACGACCTCGATGACGGGCGGTGCCGCCTGCCATGTCTGTTCGCCCTGCACCAGGGCCGCCCCCTGTGCGCCGCGCGTATACAAATACGTGGCGTGCCGATTCCAGCTGCGCAGTGTGGCAAACGCGCCATCGATGTCGTCATGGCGGAACAGGCCCGCCAGGTCTTCGTCCGACACTTTGACGACGTCGGCCAGTTCCACCATGCAACGCAAGGTGGCGTCGTAGCGCTCATCCATCAGGGTGCGGAAATTCGGGTCGTAGCTGATGTTCACGCCAGCGGCCTTCAATGTCCGCGCCAGCGCCACCAGCTTGCCCGCCAGCGGTTCGCGCGCCAGGCTGATGCCGCCGAAATGCACCCATTGCACCGCCTGCATCCAGCCGGCAGGCAAGAGCGCGGCGTCGAAATGCAGGTCGGCGCTGTCGTCACCGATGAAGTAATAGCTGGGCGGATGCAGTTCATGCACGATGGCCAGCAGCGGCGACTTCGGATGACGCTGCAAAAAGCGCATGTCCAGGCCCGCCGAGTCGGTGGCAGCGGCCAGCGCATCGCCGAAGACGTCGAGACTGACGGCGCCGGCAAAGGCGCTGGGCAGGCCCAGGCGCGCCATCACGCGCGCCACATTCCAGGTCGAGCCGCCCACCTGGCTGCTCCAGGCGTGCGCGCCCGTGCGCAGCATATCCGTCAGCGCTTCGCCGGCCGACACAAAACGTGGCAAATGCACGGCGTTCATGCGGCACCGCCAAGCACGTTCAACACTTCATAGCAAGCGCCCATGGTGTGGTAATCGACCTTGCCAGCCGGGCTTTTATGCGCGCTAATCTTGCCGTTCTCGGGCGTTAAAATGCGATACCAGGCGCCGTGCTCATGGTCGACAAAATGCGTCCAGCTGTAATCCCATATCTTGTCGTAGCTGCGCCAATAGGCGTCGTCGCCGGTGCGCGCGGCCAGCACGGCGGCGGCGGCGAAGCTTTCCGCCTGCACCCAGAAGTATTTGTCGCCGTCGCAGATTTCATCGTGCGGACCGAAACCGTAGTGGATGCCGCCATGTGCGCTGTCCCAGGCCTTGGACAGTGCCATGTCGTACAGGGCGCGCGCGCGCGGCAGCAGCCACTCGGACGGGCCGGCCATGAATGTCGCGTGGCGCTCCATGATCAGCAGCAGCTTGGCCCACTCCGTGAAGTGGCCGGGCTGGTAACCCCAGGGGCGAAAGATATTGCTCTTGTCGTGCAGGTTGTAGTCCCAGTCAATCGACCAGTCGGGTTGGTAGTGTTCCCAGATCATGCCATTGGCCAGGGCCGCCTGACGCACGCAGATGTTGTGTGCCAGTGTCTCCGCGCGATGCAGGTAGCGCGCCTCACCGGTCGCTTCAAACGCGGCCAGCATGGCTTCGCAGGCGTGCATATTGGCGTTCTGGCCGCGGTAGCCGTCCAGGGTGGCCCAGTCGGCGCTGGCCACGTCCGCATACAGGCCGTGCTCGGGTAGCCAGAAGCGCTGCTCCATCAGTTCAAACGTCTCGTCCAGATAAGCGCGCGCTTCCTGCATCCCCGCCTGCAAGGCGTGTGCATACGCGAGCAGCACGAAGGCCAGGCCGTAGCAGTGGTTGGCGCCGTCTTCCACCGTCTTGACGCCGTCTTGCCATTTGAGTTGCCAGGCGTAGCCACCCGTAAGCGGGTCGCGGTGCACGTCGCGCAGGAAGGCCACGCCGTGGCGCAGCGCCGCCTGGTAATCGTTATCGCCGAAATGGCGGTAAGCCATGGCGTAATTGAAGATGAAGCGCGTGCTGCTGACCAGGTGGCGGGTGCTGGCGTCGTACACCGTGCCATCATCGAGGAAGAAGTGATAAAAGCCGCCGCTCGCATCGAGGGCGCGCGGGTGGTAAAAATGCATCGTGTGCAAGATGTGCTTTTCGAGCATTTCCCTGGAGCGAAAATTAGGATGCATGATGGTCTCATTATATTGTTATCGATAACAATCATCATAGCATGGCGTCCCCACGCCGTCATACCCAGCCAGGGTGGCTCGGCCAGCCGGTGCTTTTCACGCCACAGCGCCAGCTGTAACGGCTGCACTGCAGGCGATGTTTGACACGGCACTTCCGAAGGCTTACATTGCACGAGCCCATCACTGACACAGGAGTAGCATGCATCGCTTCTCGAAAACCGCCTTGAGCTTGCTCGTCGCCCTCGCCACCAGCGCTGCCGCCAGCGCCGCAGACACCACGCTGACAGTCTGCGCCGCCAAGCGCGACAGCATCCGCAGCCAATTACACCAGGCGCAGCAACAAGGCTTGTCCGACAAGGTCGCTGGCCTCACGCGCGCGCTCGCTGAAGTCAACGCTCGTTGCAGCGACACGGTGCTGGTCGAGCGTCACAACAAGAAGGTACTGAAGGCGCAGGCGAAGATGAACCAGACGGAGCGTTCGCTGCGCCTGGCCCAGGAAGCCAATAAAGAGCCGAAGAAAATCGCCAAGCTGGAAGGCAAGCTGGAAAAGGCCAAGGCGGAACTGGCCGCCTTGCAAGCGCAACAGCCTTAAGCGGCGTCACCGAGCGGCGGATCAGTGCTGGAAGCGTCCAGCGCACCCAAGCCAGTCTTGCCGCGCAAGCCATACAGATTGCGCGACAGGCTGCCGATCGGCGCCCCTTATTTCATCGAAATGGTGGTATTGATGCCGCTGCCGCCATCGTCAGGAGCGAACCAGCGCGCCGTGACGGTCTTGGTTTGCGTCCAGAAGTACAAGGCTTGCTTGCCGTTCGGCCCCAGGTCGCCCAGTTTCGAGGCGCGCGAGCCGGTGAAGCTGAAGTAGGCCACGGGCACGGGGATGGCCACGTTGATGCCCACATGGCCGACGTCGATCTCGTTCTGGAATTTGCGCCCCGCCCAGCCGGAAGAGGTGAAGATCGAGGTGCCATTGCCGTTCGGGTTGGCGTTGATAAAAGCGATGGCCTGGTCCAGCGTATCGGTCTCGACGACGCACATGGCGGGGCCGAAAATCTCTTGCGTGTAGACCGAGTTCGATGCTGCCACGTTCGCAAAAATCGTCGGCCCCATGAAGTTGCCGCCCTCGTAGCCGGCCACCTTGAGGCCACGGCCATCGAGCAGCAGCTGCGCACCTTCATCCACGCCCGCCTGTATCAGTTTTTCCGCGCGCTGCATGGCCGCTTTCGACACCATTGGGCCCAGGTCGGCCGTGCGGTCGCTGCCCGGCCCCACTTTCAGCGCTTGCGAACGGGCGACGATCTCGGGCAGCCAGGCGCGCGCCTGGCCCACCAGCACCACCACGGAATTGGCCATGCAGCGCTGGCCGGCTGCGCCGAACGCCGCGCCGATCAGATTATTGATCGCTTGCTCCTTGTTGGCGTCGGCCAGCACCACGCAATGGTTTTTCGCGCCCATCATCGATTGCGCGCGCTTGCCCGATTCGCTGGCGCGACGGTACACATGCGTGCCCACATGGGTCGAGCCGATGAAGGACACGGCCTTGATGTCGGGATGGTCGCACAGCATGTTGACGACATCGGCGCCACCATGCACGACGTTCAGCACGCCGGCCGGCAAACCCGCCTGATACATCAATTCGACCAGGTACATCGTCGATGATGGATCTTGCTCCGATGGTTTCAGCACGAAGGTATTGCCGCAGGCGATAGCAATCGGGAACATGAAGCACGGCAGCATGACGGGGAAGTTGAAGGCCGTGATGCCGGCGCCCACGCCCAGCGGCTGGTAAATATTGTAGACATCGACACCCGTGGCCGCGTTTTCCGCAATTTCTCCCAGCTGCAGGGTGGCGATCGAGCACGCGTGCTCCACCACTTCCAGGCCGCGCATGACTTCCCCTTCCGCGTCGGGCAAGGTCTTGCCATGCTCACGCGTGATCAGCGCGGCCAGCGCACCGATATTTTCGCGGATCAGGTGCTGGTATTTGAGCATGATGCGCATGCGCGCGGCCAGCGGGGTATTGCGCCAGGTGTTAAAGGCTTCCTTGGCGGTGGCGACGGCCAGCTTGACTTCGTCCGGCGTGGAAAACGGCACCCTGGCGACGATTTCCTGCGTCGCCGGGTTGACGACGTCGCGCCACTCGGTGCTCGATGATGCGTGATGCTGGCCGCCGATGTGCAGGGCGATGGCGGGGACCGAGGTGAGGGCTTGGTTCATTTGTTTGGCTCCGTGATTGATCAGTTACCCCGGCCTTTTCGCCGTTAGGGGTGAAAATTATTTTTTAACGAGATTGCACGCGGCCGCATCCATAGTCTTGAAGGCTTGCTCGGCGGGGATGGTCGACAGCACTTTCAGGTAATCCCAAGCCCCCTTCGATTCGGCCGGGGTCTTCACCTGCACCAAATACATGTCGTGGATGACGCGGCCGTCGGGGCGGATCGATGCGTTGTTCATCACAAAATCCATGATGGGCAGCTCGCGCATTTTCTGGCCCACGAGCTTGGCATCGTCGCTCTTCGCCGCCGCCACCGATTTCAGGTAGTGGTAGACGCTGGAATACACGCCCGCCTGCACCATGGTCGGCTTGGCGCCCTTGTTGAGTGCCTCGAAGCGCTTGGCGAAGGCACGGCTGCGCTCATCGTAATCCCAGTAAAAGCCGTCCGCATAGACCAGGCCCTGCGCCGTTTCCAGCCCCAGCGCATGCACGTCGGAGAGAAATACCAGCAAGGCGGCCAGGCGCTGGTCCTTGCCGCTGCCGATGTGGAACTCGCGCGCCTGTTTGATGGCCGATACCGTGTCGGCGCCACCATTGGCCAGGCCGATCACCTGCGCTTTCGAGCCTTGCGCCTGCACCAGGAAGGACGAGAAGTCAGAGGCGTTGAGCGGATGGCGCACCGCGCCCAGCAGCGTGCCGCCATTGCGCTTGACGACTTCGCTCGCATCCTTTTCCAGCGAATGGCCGAAGGCGTAATCGACGGTGACGAAGTACCAGGATTTTTGCCCCAATTTGGTCAGCGCCGCCGCCGTGCCAGCGGCCTGCGAATAGGTGTCGAACATCCAGTGAAAACCGTTTGGCGAGCAGTCTTCATTCGTCAATCGCGTGGTGGCGGGGCCGCTGAACATGGCGATGCCACCCTTCTCTTTCATCAGCTTTTGCACCGACAGCGCCACCGAGGAATTGGTCAGATCGGCGATGGCGTCGACCTTGTCGCGGTCTATCCACTCGCGCGCCTTGGAGGCGGCGATATCGGCCTTGTTCAAATGGTCGGCCGAGACGATTTCGATCTTCATGCCCTTGCATTCGGCCTTCAGGCAATCCTCGACGGCCATCTGGCTGGCAACGACGGAGCCGCGCCCGCCCATGGCCGAATACGGGCCGGACATGTCGGTCAGGATGCCGACCTTGACGACGCCATCGGAAATCTGCGCTTGCGCGCCGCCAAATGCGAGGCAAAGCGCCAGCGCGCCCATGGCCAGAACGGGTTTTTTCATACTTGTCTCCAGGTGGATGGATATTTATAGGTATCGACGCATTCTGCATGTGTAAAAATATGCACTCAAGTGAAATTAATGCATAATTCCTTTGCAAAAATGCACAAAGGATTGCTGCCATGCTCGATTGGGACAATGTAAGAGTCTTCCTGGAACTGACGCGCAGCGCCGGCCTCGTCGATGCGGCGAAAAAACTCGGCATCGACCATTCCACCGTGTCGCGGCGCATGCGCAAGTTCGAAGAGCAGGTGGGTACGCAGCTGTTCGATCGCAATTACGTGGGCTACCAGCTGACGCCGGAAGGCCACCGCCTGATGGAATATGCGGAAAGCATGGAAAGCACGGTGTTTGCCGCCACCGAGGAGCTGGGAGAACACAACCGATTGCTCTCGGGGCAAGTGCGCCTGGGCGCCACGGAAGGCTTCGGCGCCATCGTGCTGGCGCCCCACCTGGCGCAGTTTTGTGGGCACTACCCGCACATCAGCGTGGACTTGATCGCCGTGCCGCGTTTCGTCAGCCTGTCCAAACGCGAGGCCGATGTGGCCATTTCCATCGAGCGCCCGCTCTCTGGCCCGTATGTCGTGACGAAGCTGTCCGACTACCGCTTGAAACTGTACGCCACCCCAAGCTACCTGGCGCGCCACGCCCCCATTACCAGCGTGGCGCAACTGGCGCAGCACGCCATCATCGGCTACGTCGATGACCTGGTCTTCAGCGCCGAGCTGCGCTACATGGACAATGTGGCACCCGATTCCCTGCGCGCGTTTCGCAGCACCAGCGTGATCGCCCAGTACCACGCGGCGCGCGCGGGCCAGGCACTGGCGATTCTGCCCTGCTTCGTGGCCCAGCAGTCCAATGAACTGGTGGCCGTGCTCGACGGCGAGATCGATTTGTTGCGCGCCTTCTGGATGATTTCACCTAGCGAGCGGCGCAACATCGCGCGCGTCAGCGCCCTGTGGAACTATCTGCGTGGCGCCATCGAACTCAATCACGCCTATCTGATGGGCGAAACGAGCTCGCCCAGCTGGCCAAGCTGACTGCACGCTACACTGTCGCCATCGACTCACTCAAGGACAATGCCATGCTGATGAATGCAAGCCAGGCCGTACTGCTCATCGTCGACCTGCAAGGCCGGTTGATGCCAGCCATCCACGATGCCGGCCTGGTGCTGGCGCAAAACCTGCGCCTGGCACACATCGCGCGGCTGCTCGACGTGCCCGTGCTGGGCACGGAGCAAAACCGCCAGGGGTTGGGGCCGAACGTCGAGGAAATCGCGGCCCTGTGCCAGCAAACCTTGCACAAGACGCATTTCGGCGCCTGTGCCGATGGCTTGCAAGCCATCCTGCCGCCCGGACGAAAGCAGATCGTCGTCACGGGCTGCGAAGCCCATGTGTGCATGCTGCAGACGGCCATCGGCTTGCTGGAGCTGGGCTATGAAGTAATCATCGCCATCGACGCCGTCGGTTCGCGCCAGGCTGCCAGCCGCGACGCCGCGCTGGCGCGCCTGGACAAGCTGGGCGCGCACCTGGTGACGGTAGAAATGCTGGCCTTTGAATGGCTGCGCGACTGCAAGCACCCGCGCTTTCGCGAGGTATTGGCGCTGATCAAATAGCCACTCCTTTACGCAAGATCAAGCCCGACGACTATGCATTGGCTAACTTGGCAACAGCGCCGCCATGGTGAGCGGTACAACTGTCGAACTGAGCTGGAGAACCATCATGGCCTATATCCTGCGGGGAAAACTATGCGGCTTGATCTGTGCCGAGTGTCCTGAAGCCTTGTCGCACGTCATCGTGCGCCTGTACCGCCCGCGCGCGGCGCAAAACGTCACGGCCCTGGCCGTGGCCAGCGCCAAGGAAACCTTTGCCATCCTCACGGACGACGAAGTGCCGGCGAAAGCGCCGTTTTTGCTGGCCGAAGCGCGCACCGATGACGATGGCAACTATAGTTTTAGGCTGGAAGGCGATTATCAGGGCGAGGCCGTCGAGGTCGACATCCTGTGCCCCACCGTGCCGCAGCTGAAGCCGGGGCCGAAAGACCCCGTGCCACTGCAATTTTCCATCACCACCATCCAGCCGCGCTGGCGCCAGGCCGACAACGCTTTCCTCGCCGTCTGGGACTATTGCCTGCCGCAACGCTTCTGGTGCCTGGTGCGCGCGCACTTCGGCGCCTGGACCATCTGCGGCCGGCTGCGCACCTGCGATGCGCCCCACACGCCGATCGCCGGCGCCACCGTGCGGGCCTTCGATGCGGACTGGCTGCAGGACGATGCGCTGGGCGTGGCCGTGACAGATGTCAGCGGGCGCTTCCGCATCGATTACCTGACGTCGGACTTCACGCTGACGCCGTTTTCACCGTTCATCAACGTCGAGTTTGCTAGCGGCCCCGACGTGTATTTCACGGCGCAGCTGGGCAGCGTGACCATCCTGTCGGAAACGCAGGCCAACGGGCACCAGCCGGGGCGCGAAAACGTGGGCCACTGTTTCTGCGTGGAATTGTGTTCAAAAAACGTCTTGCCGCCCGATGTGGAAGGCGTACCCCACTGGCAACAGGTCGAAGTGTTCGATATCCACCCGTTCCCCTCGCTGGCCGGCTTTTCTGCGCAAGGCTATGCGGGCGGCGCCGGCGCGTCCTACGTGTTCGGCGGCGGCGTCACACTGAAAGGCAATTGTCCGCTGCGCAACAGCGCCAACCCCGCCAACCCGCTCGAATACCGTTTCCTGATCGGCCTATGGTCCTGGCCCGGCGGCAGCGACGACCCGACAGCCATCCCCACGATGGCGCCGACCAGCATGGCACCGCTGACGCAAGTGCTCGGCACCCTCGTCGGCTATGTGTTTTATACGAATGGACTGGGCCTCGCCGACTCGGCACAGGTGATCGTCGATGCGGGCGACTTACAACCGGGCGGCTGGATACGCGTGGACGGCAAAAACGTCACCGTGGACATGCGCGATGGCACGACGGCCATCGTCAACGTGGCGCCCAACACCTTCCTGCGCACCTTTGACTTGCTGACCATAAATACGCCCGCCATCACCAGCCTGCATCCGACCAAGCTGCCGGGCGGCTTGCCCATCGTCGTAGCGGGCCGCAGCCTGAGCGCGGACGAGAGCGAACCGATACGCCGCTACCGCCTGGGCTTCGAGGTGCGCGACGGCAACACCCTGGCCACCGTAGCCACGGATGGGCTCGATTCCATCGTCTTCGACAACTCGCCCGTCATCGTGGCGCTGGACCTGGAAGAGTTGCGCAGCAATGCCTGCAAGCCCATCGCGGGCGGCCTCGTGCATATCCTATACACGATCGACCACCCGCATCTGCGCTTTTTCAATATCACGATATCGAACAACAACGGCATCGCGCACCCGCCTCCACCGTTGCCGGCCGCCAGCTTCACGCCGCCACCACCAACGAGCAACTATCTGTTGCGCGGCGGCGCGGGCGGGCCTCATCTGTCAGGCAACAATGGCGGTTTTCCCGTCAACGTGGCACTCGACCCACCGTGCGCCTACCGTGTGGCGATTGCTTGGCAGACGCGGCATTACCTGGCGTCATCGCACAGCATTGACCGCCTCTACTGCAAATAGGCGAGCTCAGAAGTAGCGCACCCATGCCTGCTTTGAGGCGCGCTTGTAATTGGCAAACGCGCGGCAGGGAAAGTACAGCATGGGCATCAGGGTCAACGCGATCAGCCAGACTTGCCAGATGTGCGCGACGCCGTAGCGGGCACCGTGATTGGCGCCCAGCACCGCCGTCAAGGTGATGCCGATGGCCAGCAACAGATACAAGTGCAGCAGATAATAAAACATGGGCGCGCCGCCAAAGGTGGCGCAAGCGCGTGTGAACCAGTTGTCCAGTGACTCTAGCCAGGCCAGGCCCAACAAGCCGAAGCCCAGGGTGAACAGCAAAAAGTCCAGCGACGGCGGATACTTGGTAAAGTTCAGCACGCTCATGGCCGTGCGCAAGGCCGTGTCACCCTCCACCCATGGCAAGGTTTCGCCGTAGATGTTGAAGCCGCGCAGCACTGCCAGCAGCAGCAAGCTTCCCGTGCCTAGCGCCAGCAGCAGGCGGCGACGCCTTTCGACAGACAGCCCGCGCGCATACAAGGGGCCGGCCGCATAGCCGAGCACAATGACGCCTATCCACGGCAACAGCGGATAGCTGACCTTGATTTTCATGGCGCCGTCCGCCACCAGATAACCGCGTTGCAGCAACACAGTCAATACATCATAGGCCAGACTACCCTGTTTCGCGTGTAGGCCCGTGAGCAGATGCTGACCCGCAATAATCGCCAAGCCGAGCAGCACCAGCAACCTCAACGGCAACTGGTGCAGCACGGCCAACGCCATCATGGCCAGGCCAATGACCCAGATCACCTGCAAGTACAGCACGGCGGGCGGAAACGCGCCACTCCAGGCGAAGTTGACAAATACCAACTCCAGCAGCACCAGCAGCAAGCCCCGCTTGAACAAAAAGCCGGCAGCGCTGCGGTTTCCGGCAGCCGGATGCGCATACAGCCAGGCCGACAAGCCCGTCAAGAAGACGAACATGGGCGCGCAAAAGTGCGCGGCCAGGCGCGTAAAGAACAGGGCCGGATCGACATGAGCCGCATCCATGGGGTCACTGACCTGGTGGTGCAGGAAGACCGTTTCGCGCACATGGTCGAACAGCATGATCAGCATGACGAGGCCGCGCATTACGTCGATGACGGCGATGCGGGTGCGCAAGGTGGCGGGGAGAGTCAAGGTCATGGCCATCGCTTAAAAACGGTAATGTGCATGCACAGTGAGCGTGCGCTCAGCCCCCGGTGCCACCCACAGGGGGCTGTAGGAACTGGCATAGTAGCTGCGGTTGAACAGATTTTCCACGCTCAACGCCAGGCGCAATTGAGCATTGGGCGAGTACGATGCCAGCAATTGGGCTGTCGTGTAGGCAGGCAGGGTAAAGCTGCTGCTGACGGCCACGTCGCCCTGGCGCTCACCCACATAATGCACGCCACCGCCCACGCTGGCCGTGCCCGTGCCCATGGTGAACTGCTGCGTGGCCAGCAGCTTGGCGCTGTGGCGCGGCACGTTGGCAAAGCGGCTGCCCGTGACGATGGTGTTGTCGCCGCGCGTGACGGTGGCATCCGTGTACGCATAGGCGCCAGAGACGCGCAAACGGCGCGCCACTTCGCCCGCCACGTCCAGTTCCAGGCCCCGGCTGCCCACCTCGCCCGCCGCAATCGCGAAATCCGTGTTGGCACGATTCGTCGTCAGCACATTGCTCTTGCGGATGTCATACACGGCCACGGTGCCCGTCAGCCTACCCGTTTCCAGCTTCGCGCCCAGTTCATACGAGCGGCTGCGCTCTGCAGGGAAGGCCTGGTTGTCGATGCTGATGCCACTGTTGGGCCGGAAGCCCTTGGCCGCACTCGCATACAGCGACCAGTTTTTTGACGGCTGGTAGACGAGGCCCGCGCGGGGGCTGGTGGCTGACAGCGACTGGCGGTTGCTCACGTTGAGGCGATTGTTCACGACATCCTGCGTGTACGTGTCGCGGCGCACGCCGACCAGCGCCTTCCACTGGGCCCCCAGGTCCAGTTGATCTTGCACATACAGGCCGCGTGCCTGTTGCCCTTCCTGCGTATCGATGGACAGGGCCAGTGGCGCGGCCTGGCCGCCATACACGGGATTGAAAATGTCGACGGCATAGGCATTCGCGGCGCCGGGATTGCGGCGCAGCTGTACCCTGTGGTCGTCGAAGTGATAGGCGTCGACACCGGCCAGCACCTCGTGCGCCAGCGCACCGGTTTTGAACTTGCCCAGCAGCTCGACGCGGGCCGACACGTCGGTGGCCGTAAAATCGCGGTGGCGGCGCTGGCGGTTCAAGGTGCGGCCATCGGCCAGCAATTTGTTCGCCTCGGTCGAATAGCCGTTCAATTCGCTGTCGCGATAAGAGGCGCCCGCCTGCAACGTCCAGTCGTCGGACAGCCCGTGATGGATAAATAACTGCTGCCCCAGCGACTTGACCGTCATGCGACCATCGCCCGGTTCGCCCAGGAAGCGCGCGACGGGAACAAGACCGAGCTTGCCATGCACGGCCACCACGCCCCGGTCGAACGGTGCGCGCTGCTGTACCGCTTCGATTTCATACGACACGGTCGTATGCTCGCCAATCAGCCACAGGAAGGACGGAGAAAACAGGCTGCGCTCGACGTGCAGCGTGTCGCGAAAGCTGTGTCCTTCTTCATGCGCCGCGTTGAGGCGATAGGCAACGGTCTGGCTCAACGGTCCCGTCAAGTCCAACGCGGCGCGGCGCGTCTGGAAACTGCCTAAGGACAGATCGGCGCTGTATTCGGGCGCGAACTTCGGCTTCTTGGTAGTGATGTTCACCGTGCCGCCCGGCTCGCCCCGGCCGTACAGGGCCGAAGCGGGGCCTTTCAGCACTTCGACCGTCTGCGTATTGCCGGCATCGCGCATGCCGTTGTAGCCACGGCTGCTACTGAAGCCATTGACCATGTAGTCGGACCCAAAATTCGGGTCGCCCGTGAAGCCACGCATGGCGTAGCTGTCCCACAGGCCGCCCAGCGAGCTTTGCTTCGCAATGCCGCTGGCCAGGTCCAGCGCACCGGCCAGTGTCGTCACGCCCGCGTCGCGCAGCAGGTCGCTGGTGAGCACGCGCACGCTTTGCGGCAAGTCCATCAGCGAGGCATCCGTCTTGGTGGCGCCCGTGGCGGACAGGCTGCGGTAATGCTGGCGCTCTGAGCTGACGGTGACGACATCTTGCGCAGCGAGTCCGTCCGCCAGGGCCAGCGGACTGGCGGCGGCCAGCAGCAGCGCCATCGGACGCGGTAAAGAGTGGAGCATGGAGATTCCCAAAAGAGATTTATAATGCAAATGAATTGCATTATAAATGATAATCAACTCTCATTAAAAGACTTGCCTGCCTCAATTGCCGCCCGGCTAGCGAACCAGCCTGCCTGCGCCGCAGCACCGCACATGGAAAAAACTCAGCGCATAGGCTGAGTACCGCAGGCCAACGATAGCTTTGCGGACAAACGCCCCAGGCATTAATGTGCAAGAAATAACTTGCATATTAATCTGGAGCCGGGGTGCGTGAAAAACTGGAAAAACTGCTGGCGCAGGGACGTGACAGCGCCCCGCTACGCTGTGGCCCGGGTATTGCTGATACGCGGGAAAAAACAGCGCCAGGCGGCCGGCCAAGGCGCCCTAATGCGCGTGCGCGGCGCCCTTGGCCTGCACAGGCGTCGCCTCGCCCCGCTCTGTCGCCAGGCGCTTGGCCAGCAAGCCGCCCGCTTGCGCCGCATAGGCGCGGCAGGCGTTGGCGTCGACCAGGGGGTGGTCCGTGCCGCTGCGCTTGGCGGCCTTGCCCAGCAAATCTGTCGTGCCCGGATGCACGGGGATGATGATGTCGCATGGCAAGGCGGCCACCTTGGCGATGCTCGCTTCGAACGCGGCCGAAATGTCGGCAGCATTAGCCTTGCCCTTGCCAGCGCCTTTTCCCGTATACGTGAAATCGCCGCTGGCATACGGGTTCAGGCTATCGGCGTACACCATGCTCAGGCAGCGCGCGCCTTCGCACGAGGTCCAGGTCCACGTCGTGCCGCCGGGCGTGTGGCCAGGCGTCATGTGGGCGCTTAGCACCACAGGCCCCAGTTGGACGCTATCGCCCTCGCCCACCACCTTGACCTTGGCCACTTTCGCGACATGCACGACGGGGTCGGCCTGGTATTGCGGGTCATCCTTGCCATTGGTGCCGCTTTGCAGCGCCAGCGCGCCCGATGCACTGGCCACTACCGTGGCGCCGCTGGCGCGTTGTAGTGCAGCAATACCGCCTGCATGGTCCCAATGCGCGTGGGAATTCAAAATGAACTTCACATCTTCGATGCGAAAACCCAGCGCCTTGATGCTTGCCACGATCAGCGGCGCCGATTGCGGCAGCGCGCCGTCGAGCAAGATATGGCCCTGCGGACTCGTCACCAGCACGGCGGACAGCCCCGCCGTGCCCACATACCAGCTATTGCCATACAGATTGAATGGCTGGACGGGCGCATTCCACTGCTTGCAATTATCGCAAATAACAGGTTTATCCTGCATCGGTGCCAGCGTCTTTGCCTGCACTGTGCCTGCCGCCATAGTCGCAACGGTCGCAACAGTCGCAACCGTCGCCAGCATCAACTTCGCCAATAGTGTCATCTTCATCTCCAGAGTGTAAAAAAGGGCGTGCTCGGCGGCGCGCCCGGGGGGGGTATCAATGCATGTGATCTGTACTGCCGGCCAGGGCGTCGCGGATATGTCCGGCATCGAGCGAGCGCCGCTGCGCGCCGTCGGCGTCCAGCAGCACCACGGTAACTTGCTTGTCGCCACTGCGCATGTGCATGCTCAGGCAACTGCCGGCCGCGTTGCTGCTGCCCGTCTTCGATAGCAAAATATCCCAGCCCTTGCCACCCACCAGCGCGTTGCTGTTGTGCAAGGTGCGCGTCTTGCCATTCACGGCCACGCTAGCCTGCGGGTGGCTAGTGATGCGGGTAATGTCCGGATAGCGCGCTGCCGCTGCGACGATTTTCGCCACCTCGTTTGCCGTGGAAGTATTCGCGGGCGAACTGCCGACCGGGTCCGTCAAGCTGGTGCGCACGAGGCCCAGGCTATGTATCTTCGCTTGCAATGCCTGCTGAAAAGCCGCACTGCCACCGGGATAAGTGCGCGCCAGTGCGGCGGCGGCGCGGTTATCGGACGGCAGCAGCGCCAGTTGCAATAGCGCCCCGCGCGACACCGCCACGCCATCGGCCAACAAGCTGTGGCGCTGCGGCGCAGCATCGCCATCGGCGCGCACAATGCGCAACTTTTCATCCGCGTCTAGCCCCGCGTCCAGCACCACCATGGCCGTCATCAGCTTGGTGATCGAGGCGATCGGCACCACGGCATCGGCATCCTTGGCCATCAATACCTGGCCTGTGCTATCGTCAAATACCAGCATATGCTTGGCGCTGACGGGCAATGCCAGCATCGCGCTGGCGGCATCGGCCAAGGCCGCCCCGTTGACAGCAGGCTTGCCCTGCGCCTGCAGCAGCAAGATGGCACAGGCCAGCAACAAAGCGGGCACGGCCAGCTTCCAACTGCCAGTGTCGGTGCCGGGGCCGACACCGCGCAGCATCAGGCGTTCGATGCGCGTCAGCAGCGCTCCGCCACGGGCCGACATCAGCAAGCCGGGCTGGCTGGGGCCAGCCGCGTGCAGCGATAGCGCATGCAGGGCCGTGGCCAGTTGCCGCGGGTCTTGCAGTGACTGTGCCGCCAGGGCATCGGCTACCTGTTCCCGTTCGGTGCGCATGCGCGCCGACAGCCACCAGACGACGGGATGGAAGAACAGCAGCGCCTCGGCCACGCTTTGTAGCAAATTGAGCAGGTAATCCCAGCGCCGCACGTGCGCCAATTCATGCGCCAGCAGCGCTTCGAGCAAGGCGACGGGCATGCCGCTCAACAAGGCGGCCGGCAGCACGATGACGGGGCGCCAGAAGCCCACGGTCACGGGGCTGGACAGTCGCGCATGCAGCTTCAGCGGCACTTGCTGACTGCCGCGCAAGCGCAAGCCCATGCGCAGCGCCAGCGCATCGAGGCGTGCCTGCCAGATGGCCGGCGCCTCGACTGCCTGGCGGCGCAGCTTGCCGACCCAGGCCAGGCCCAGGCACAGGCGTAAGCTCATCAAGCAGACACCGGCGCCCCAGGCCAGCACCAGGGCCGGCATCCACGCTTGCAGCGCAGGGTGCCAGGCGGGCGGTGCAGCCAGCGCCAGCGCCAGCGGGGCCGACGCGGCGCCCGCGTCCGACAGGAGTGCGAGCAGATGCAGTATGGGAATACACAGGCACAGCAGCAACGCCAGCGCGCAGACGCCATAGCGACTGCGCGCGCTGGCGTGGCGCAGCAGCCAAAGCAGGACAGCGCCGACGGCACCGACGATCACGCCCTGCCAGACAAAATACAGCAAAACCCAGCCCAGCGCCGGGACCAAGTGGCCCACATCGTTGACCAAGCTTGTCTCCAAGTTCATGGCGCCTTGCCATCCTTGCTACGCAATATCTTTTCAATTTCCAGGCGTTCCGCCTCGCTCACATGCTCGCGCAGCGCCGTGAGCACCAGCGCCTTGCCAGAACCGGAAAAAACCTTGCCGATCAAGTCCTTGAGCAAACTCGTTTGCAGCTTTTCCTGCGCCTCGACGGCAGCATACAGCTGTGGCCGCTGGCTTTCATCGCGGCTCAAGAGGCCCTTGCCATGCATCAATTGCAGCTGACGCAGTACGGTGGCATAACTGGCGTCGGCACGCTCTTCGGCCAGGGCGTCGTACACGGCCCGGGCATCCGAGGGACCGCACCGCCACAGGATGCGCAACAAGTCGAGTTCGGCGGCGGTGGGATGGGGGGTGCTGGTATTTTTTAACATGCGACCAGATTAACAGTTCTAGAACTAAATATCTAGAACTTTTTTTCTAGTAGCATAATGAGTACGGCTCAATCGCTATGCAGCTTGTGATGCATGCGCCGCAGCCCCAGCCAGACGGCCCCCGCCACGAACGGCACCAGCGCGCCGACGAGGATTTCCGGGTTCACGGGTAAACCGAGCACCTTGGCCGCCTTGCCCGTGTAGCTGAACAGGCCGATCACATAATACGAAATGGCCGCCACGGACAGGCCTTCCACCGCCTGCTGCAAGCGCAGCTGCTGCGCCGCGCGGGCGTTCATCGATTGCAGGATTTGACGGTTTTGTAATTCCTGCACGATGCCCACGCGCGTGCGCAGCAAATCGTTGGTGTTGGCGATGCGCTGCGCCATCGCTTCCTGGCGGCTGGCCATCGCTTCGCAGGTATTCATGGCTGGCGTCAGGCGGCGGTCCATGAATTCCTCGACCGTGGGGATGCCTTCGATGCGCACTTCGCGCAACTCCTCGATGCGCGCCTTGACCAGACCCATATAGGCTTTCGAGGCGGAAAAACGGTAGCTATTGTCAAGTGACAGCTTTTCTATGCGGGCTGCCAGGCGCGTGATGCGGTCGAGCAAGGCTTGCTCGGCAAGGCCCTCGTCGGCCTTGGCCAGGCCCGGTGCATCATCCGTATCGACCATGGCGGCAGCCAGGGTCGCCAGTTCGTTTTCGATGGCGTTCAACGATGGTGCCGCCTGCATGGCGTAGGGCAAGCCCAGCAAGGCCATCATGCGGTAGGTTTCGATTTCCAGCACGCGCTGTACCAGACGGCCGGACTGCTGCGAGCGCATGCCCGCGTCGCGGATGACGAAACGGCTGAAGCCGTCAGACTGGATGGTGAAATCGGTCCACAATTCGCCGCCCTGCAGCACCTTGCTGCCGGCCAGGGTATTGCCTTCGAACACGCGCGACAAGCCCTGCATGAAGATCTCGGCCGGATCGTTCGCCTGCTCCAGCACCACGTGCGCGGCCACCATCAGCTTGCCCTTCAAGCCCGCAAGCCATTGCTGTGGCAATTGCGCCAAAGGCATGCGCTCGAACGCCTGCTCCAGCGGCAAGGCGGCACCTGGATGCTCGGCGAAGGTGAACGTGGCAAATTCCGTGTGGCACTCCCATTTCAGGCGGAAGCGACCAAAATCGTAATAAAAATACTTGGCTTCGGCAGTTGGGGGCGTGACGCCGAAATGCGTGCACAGGGCCGCCAACGTGGCGTGCTGGGCCGCCATATTCGACGCGCCCGGCGCCGCGCTGTCGTCTTTATACACGGCCAGATGGGTGATCAGCTCGGGGGCGTCGAGCTGCAGGAAGGGCCGCGAGTGGATTTCCGCAGCCAGCGGCACGCGCAAGGCGTGGTTCAAACTGGAGTTAATCAAGTGCATGATAGCCAAAGGTAAAGTTGTAAAACTGCTTAGACCGGCGCGCGTGCAGTGGCGCGCGCAGCACGGGTCTGATTGTCACAGTGTAACAAAGCAGAAAGCATGCCGACTTTTTCACAGGAAAGTCATGTTTTTTGATCAATTCGACCGAAGCCTGTCCCAGCGCCATTTTACAAATACGATCGCACAGCCAGGCTGCGACAAAAGCGGACACCAGCGCAAACACCAGCCCGATGCGCCCGCCCCCGCTGCGCCAGCCTTGTCGCTTGCCCGCTCTTGCTTCATGCCACGCCCACGATGTATGCCGCCGTGCACCCTTGTTCAGCCTTGCATCAAACAGCCGTTTTACGCTCAAACAGACGCAAAAAAACCCGGCGAACCGGGCTTTTCAAGGACCTTGCGGCAAATTTAATGCTTCATTGCCGGCGTGCTCGTCGCTCCCAGCGGACGCGCTACGGCATTGATTTCTATCGTTTCGCGGTGCTTGTCCTCGCCCTCAAGCACCAGGGTCAGCGGGATCTTGTCGCCCGCCTTGACCTGACCTTTGAGTTCGAGCAGCATCACGTGGTAGCCGCCAGGTTTCAATTCGACGGCTTTGCCCGCTGGCAAGGCAATTTCCTTAACCTGGCGCATGCGCATCATATTGTCCGTCATGCTCATTTCATGGATTTCCGCCACGCCGGCCACGGACGAGCGTACTTCCAGCAGGCGCATGGCTTTCGGCGCCGTAATCTGCATGAAGGCGCCCGTGGCTTTTTGCTGCGGCACGGTGGCGCGCACCCACGGGTCGGAAATCTGCACGCTGCTTTGTGCGATGGCGGAGAAGGACAGCACGGTCAGGGCCGTGGCCAGCAGGGTTTTCAGGTGGGTCATGCTTGTTTCCTCGGTCTGGTTATGATTGCTTATAAGGTGTATTTCGATTGCATCAGGGTCTTGATGTCTTGCACGCACTCGTCGCCCGTCAACTGGTGTTTCAAGCCCAGGCGCATGCGCCCCTGCGCATCGAGCACATAGCTGATGGCCGTATGATCCATGGTGTAAGAACTGCCGCTCGGCACACGGCGGTAGAAGACCTTGTAGTTGAAGGCCGTCTGCGCCGTCGCCTTGGGGTCCGTGCGCAAGCCCAGGAAACTCGGGTCGAAGGCGCGCATATACTCGCCCAGCAACTGCGGCGTGTCGCGCTCGGGATCGATGCTGATGAAGATCACTTGCAGCTTCTCCGCATCGGCGCCCAGTTTCTGGCGGATTTCCAGCGCCCGCGACAGGGCCGTCGGGCACACGTCCGGGCATTGCGTGAAGCCAAAGAAGACCATCACATATTTGCCCTTGAAGTCAGCCAGGGTATAGACCTTGCCGTCGGGGCCACTCAATGTGAAGTCGGGCTTGTAATCGCCTCCCGTCAAATCGAGACCGTTGTAATGGGGCTTCGGTGCTTGTTCGCAAGCGGCAAGCGTGAGCAATCCTGCCGTGCCGGCGAGAAGAAAAAGACGACGTTTCATGGTAATTCCGGCCCAATGGGCGTAGTTGATACAAGTTGGGATGCAAATGCCATGCCGCAATGCGGCAGGCAGAACAGCGCTATTCAGGCAAGCTCCGGCGGGCCGCGCGGGCTGGCGCCGAGCCACGCGAACGGCGCTCGCGGTGCCTGAAAGAACAATGGCGGATAATGCTCGTGGCCCGGGATGACGGCCAGCGGCGACGATGACGATGGCGGCAAGCCCACGCTGCCAGCGTGACTGATACAGAAAGCACAATGCTCGATGTGCAGCAATACGGAATCGGTGGTCGATTTGGCGGCTGGCGCCAGGTACGCTTGCGTGTAGACGGTGCCGCTGGCCGAGCACATTTCGACGGCGGTACTGTTCGCGTTTGCATGCAGCGAGGCAAACGCATACGACAACGACGGCGACAGTGCATTAAGCAGTATCGCCATACAGGCCAACCACAGATGCCACCGCTTGCGCTTGAACGAAGATCCCATGCGTCCGATTATAGCGGAGTATGGCTTTCGCGTTGCGCGGGCGCGCCCGCCTGGCCGCGCAGGAACACACTGGGGCGCACGCCGGCCACGTCCACGCAAGCGTCGCAAAATGCGGGGATAGAGGCAAAGCCGGAGCCGGCCGCTACTTGCGCCAGGTCGCGCTCGCCGCCTTCGCCATCGGCGCCCGCTTGCGCCGCCGTGTGCAGCGCATGCGCGAGGCGCTGTTCGCGTACCAGACTGAGCAATGCCTCGCCCTCGGCAAACAGGCGCGCCCTGGCTTTGTGCGGCGTCACTTGCCACAGGCTCGCCAGGCGCGCCGCCGTCCATTTTCCTTGCGGCGTAGCGAAGATATGCAGCGCCAGCGCCTGGCTCCAGCGCTTGCCGCTGCCGTGGCCGACATCGCTTGCATCGCCTTCCAGCGCCAGGCTAAATACGGCCGGCTTGCCCCGCCCCGGCATCACGTCGCAGGCAAAGCGCAGAAAGGCTGGCACGACAAAACTCTCGCCGCTACCCAGTTTCTTGGTGGTGATTTCATTATGCAAAGTCACAAAACCCTGGCGCACGGTGACGCGCAGCCTGAGTGGAAAGCGCAAACCCAACAAGTGCAAAGGATGATCGGAAACGAGGGCCATGCGTCAGGTCAATGTGGACAATAAACTCCCAGCATGCCACACATCGCGCAAGCAGTCTGTCATCACAGCGACGCCACGCCATAGCGGTGCAAGCCATCGAGATCCACCACGCGGATGGCTTGGTAAGCAATGCTGATCAGTTGCAATTCAGCCAGACGGCCCAGGGCCAGGTTCACCCTCTGACGCGAAATACCGGTCAGCAAACCTATTTCTTCCTGCGACAGCGCAAGCACGCTGGAGGTGCGCGGATACAACATGGGATGGAATAGCTGCGCAATCGCTTGCGCCACTTGCGCGTCGACGGCCAGCAGGCGTTGGTTCTGGATGGTGGCGATGAATTGGCCCATGCGTTCATTTAACTGGCGGATGACGTAGGCATTGAAGGAAAGACTCTCGGCCAGCAGCAGATGAAACAAGTCCAGCGGCACCAGGATGATGTTCGCGGCGCGCACGGCCACCACGTCGTAGCGGCGCAGTTCGCGCTTGAGTACGCTGCCCTCGCCACACCAGCCACCTGCCGGCACGCCGGAAAAGGTGGCAGCGCGGCCATCGGCGCTATACACGGCCAGCTTGATCAAGCCCGTGTGCACGCCGATCCAGTGCGCCGACGGTTCGCCGCGCCGCGCGATGAAGCCACCGGCCGCGTAATGCCGGACCACGCTGCCGGCACGCAACAAGTTCTGATGCCTGGCATCGAGGGCCGCGAACCAGTCGTGGCTATCGAGTTCGCTCACCACACGGTCTACACTATCGTTGCTATCCATTCTATCTTTCAAACCTGTCACTAAGATGACAGTGATTTTCAAGCGTCGGTGCTATGCTGACCGGCATCAATCCCGCAACAGGGAGCTAGCGATTTTTTACCAGGAGACAAGCATGACACCTGACTTCAACACCGGACTCGGCAAAAACAGCGCCAACTACGCCGCCCTCACCCCGCTCGACTATATCGCCAGGGCAGCGGCAGTATATGGCAATCGCCTGGCAATTGCACATGGCGCCGTGCGCCAGACATGGAGCGTCACCTACGCGCGCACGCGCCGCCTGGCATCGGCTCTCGCCACGCTGGGCGTGGGCACGGGCGACACGGTGGCCGTGATGCTGCCGAACACGCCCGCCATGGTGGAAGCGAGCTTTGGCGTGCCCATGGCCGGCGCCGTCCTCAATGCCCTCAATATTCGTCTCGATCTGGCCTCCTTGATCTTCATGCTGCGCCACGGCCAGGCGAAGGTGCTGCTGGCCGACACAGAGTTTGCCGAACTGGCGCGCCAGATGGCGGCGCAAATTCCCGGCTTGCGCGTGATCCAGGTCAATGACGTGCTGGGACCGGAAGTGGCAGCCTTTTCCGACCTCGACTATGAAAGCCTGCTGGCCAGCGGCGACCCTGATTACGACTGGCCGCGGCCGGCCGATGAATGGGATGCCATCGCCCTCAACTACACGTCCGGCACCACGGGCGACCCGAAAGGCGTGGTCTACCACCACCGGGGAGCGGCCCTGAACGCCCTGTCTAACATCCTGGAATGGGACATGCCCAAGCATGCCGTGTATTTATGGACCTTGCCGATGTTCCACTGCAATGGCTGGTGCTTCCCGTGGACCATCGCCGCGCGCGCCGGCGTCAACGTGTGCCTGCGCAAGTTCGAACCGAAACTGGTATTCGACCTGATGCGCGAATTACGCGTCACCCACTATTGCGCGGCGCCCATCGTGCACGCGGCGCTGGCCAACGCGCCCGCCAACTGGCGCGCAGGAATCGACTGGACCGTGCGCGGCATGGTCGCTGGCGCGCCGCCGCCAGCAGCGATGCTGGCCAAGATCGATGCCATGGGCTTTGACTTGATTCACTCGTATGGTTTGACCGAAGTGTATGGCCCGGCCGCCATCTGCGCCGAGCAAGATGCGTGGGCAGCGCTGAGCCAGGAAGAGCGCGCCGTCTTCAAGTCGCGCCAGGGCGTGCGCTACCACTTGCAAAGCGCTGTCGCCGTGCTGGACCCGGAAACCATGCAGCCGGTCGCGGCTGACGGCGAGCAGATCGGTGAAATCATGTTTCGAGGCAACATCTGCATGAAGGGTTACCTGAAGAATGAAAAGGCGACGCAGGAAGCATTCGCCGGTGGCTGGTTCCATACGGGCGACCTGGGCGTCCTGTACGCGGACGGCTATATCAAACTGAAGGACCGCAGCAAGGACATCATCATTTCCGGTGGCGAGAATATTTCCAGCGTGGAAGTCGAAGATGCGCTGTACCACCACCCGCAAGTGCTGGCCGCCGCCGTCATCGCCCAGCCGGACGAGAAATGGGGCGAGACCCCGTGCGCCTTCGTCGAGCTGCGTGAAGGCGCCAGCGTGACGGCAGAAGAACTGATGGCCTTCTGCAAGAACAACCTGGCTGGCTTCAAGGTGCCGAAAGCCATCTATTTTGGTCCGCTACCGCGCACCTCGACGGGCAAGATCCAGAAGTTCGAATTGCGCAAGCGCATGCAGTCGGACAAGGCCATCGACGTCTGATCCTCGTCCTGGTTCAGTCGTCCTGATTCAGTCGTCCTGATTCAGTCGTCCTGGTTCAGTCGCCCTTGATCAGTCCCTCTTGTCTGTCGGCCACGCCGGCTGCGCCACCGTCAGTCGCGCAAAGCTGGCGAGGCTGGCCACGGCGGCAAATCCTGCCGCCAGGCACAGCGCATACGTCGTGCCTTGGACGGCAGAAACGGTAAAGCAATAGGCGACCAGTGCCGCGCCCATGGCTTGCCCGAGCAGGCGCGAGGTGGCCACCACGCCGCTGGCACCGCCAGCGCGCTCGGGCGGCGCGCTACCCATGATGGCTTGCAAATTGGGCGCCTGGAAAAAGCCGAAACCGATGCCGCACAAGGCCATGCGCCAGCCGATGTCAACAGCGCCCGGATGGGCCGGCATCCACACCAATGTCAGCAAGCCGCCGGCCAGCGCGGCCAGGCCGATGCCGCCCAGCATGCCCGGTGAATAACGCTCGCTCAAACGCCCGGCCACGGGCGCCATCACCGCTACCAGCACGGCCCACGGCGTCATCAAAAAGCCCGTCTCGATGGGAGAGCGGCCCAGTGTCACTTCAAAATAGAATGGTAGCGAGACGAACGCCAGCCCCTGCGCCGCAAAGGTACAGATGGCCGTCAGCGACGACAACAAAAACAGCGGGCGGCGAAACAGGTCGATGGGCAGCATGGGCGCCGCATGCCCGGCCTGGCGGCGCAGCAGCAAGCAAAAGAATACAGCTGCAGCCAGCAGTTCCGGCAGCAGCACGGTGCTGGACGCATGATGGGCGGCGTCGCCAAAAAATAAAATGAGCAAGCCAAAAGCACCCACGTTGTACAGCGCCGTGCGCCCGTCCAGCGTGTGCCCCGAGAGTTTTGTCGCCGGCAACATGCGCCTGGCGAGGAAAAAACCAATCACGCCCAGCGGCACGTTGATAGCGAACAACCATGGCCATGAAGCCGTCGCCAATATCAGCGAGGCCGCCGTGGGACCGATGGCGAACGCCACGGCTACCACCAGCGCATTATTGCCGAACGCGCGTCCCAGCAAATGCTTGGGGTACAGGGCGCGCAGCAGCGCCGTATTCACGCTCATCATGGCGCTGGCGCCGACACCTTGAAAAAGCCGTGCTACCACCAGCGAGGGCAAGGACCAGGCCAGCGCGCAAGCGAGCGAAGCGAGGGTAAATAGCAGCATGCCCGCGATAAACACACGGCGGTAACCGGCGATCTCGCCGAGGGCAGACAATGGCAGCAGCGTCGCCACCATGGCCAGCTGATACACATTCACGATCCAGACGGAGGCGGCCGGCGTCGTGCGCAGCTCGCTGGCGATGCCCGGCAAGGCTGTGTTGGCAATCGCCGTATCGAGCGAGGCCATGCCCACGCCGATGGCCAGCGCCAGCATGGCCCATAAGCGGGCACCGGGCGGCAAGCCATCCTCGCCCACCGCGACGCCTTGCTCCCTGGCGTCTCCCCTGTCTTGCCGCCGCATCATCATTTCTGGCAGTCGATGACCTTGTAGTCCTTCGAATAGCAGATGCGCAATTCGCCCGTATGCTGTTCATAATTGAGCCAGCGGCCCTTCAGTTGCGGGTTGTGCTGCTTCATCCACTGGAACAGCGCGTTTTTAGGCATGCTGCTGTCCGGCAATTTCAAGGCTTGGAACAGTTCGCGCTCTTTCTCGAAATACTCCCTGGCCGTCGCGAAATCGCAGGCGCCATGCTTTTCCCATTCGCCCTGCAGCAAGGCTTCACCGGGCTGCATGCACATATACGGCAAGATGTCCGACGGTGCCAGTTTCGGCAAGTTGCCCTTGCAATAGCGCGGATGCAGTTCCGTCTTGCGCGGCGGCGTCACGGAAATGTCTACACAAGTAGCCGGGCGATTGGACTGCGCCCATAAGCCATGCACGATCCAGCCGAAGTGATTACTCTCGGCGCACTGGAAGGCAGCTTTCTTTGACACTGCGCCACGGCGGCGCTGGCTGTCGCAAAAACCGGGCGACCACGATAGTGCCAGCATGAAGTAATCGGTGGGCACGTTCGTGCTTTGCTTGTAGCAAGTGTTTTTCTCGTCCGACGGCTTGACGTCATAATCGTTGTAACTGACGTTGCGCGGGATGGCGCACGTGGCCTCGGCCGCGTGGACGGCGCCGGCTGACAGGCTGAAGAAAACGGCGGCCAGCGCCGGCAAGACAGTTCGTAATGGCATCGGGTTTCCCGTTCAAGATATAAAAACGCCGGCAACTGCGTGCCGGCGATGTCTCAATCAAACAAGTTGATCAGCAAACCTTATGCATCCAGCCGTGCGTGTCCGGTGCGGTGCCATGCTGCAAGCCCAGCAACGCTTCGCGCAGGGCCAGGGTGACGGCGCCGTTTTCGTTGTTATTGATGGTCATTTCAAAGCCCTTGGCCTTGGCCACGCCCACCGGCGTGATGACGGCCGCTGTGCCGCAGGCAAACACTTCGGTCATGCGGCCCGAAGCGATATCGTCGCGCCATTGCTGGACCGACAATTTACGCTCTTCCGTGGCATAGCCGAGGTCTTTTGCCATTTCCAGCAGACTGCGGCGGGTAATGCCTGGCAGCAAGGTGCCCGTCAGTTCCGGCGTCACGACGGTGACCTTTTCGCCATCCTGGTAGACGAAGAACAGATTCATGCCGCCCATCTCTTCGATGAATTCACGTTGTACGGCGTCCAGCCACACGACCTGGTCGCAGCCCTTTTCCTGTGCTTGCGACTGGGCCATCAGGCTGGCCGCATAGTTGCCCGCGCATTTGGCTTCACCGGTGCCGCCCGGCGCGGCGCGCACGAAGTCTTCGCTGATCCACACGGTGACCGGTTTCACGCCTTTCGGGAAATAGGCACCAGCCGGCGAGGCGAACAGCACGAACAGATATTCTTCCGACGGACGCACGCCCAGGTAAGGATCGGTGGCGATCATCAGCGGACGCATGTACAGGCTCTCGCCCGTGTTCTTCGGCACCCAGTTGCGGTCTTGCGCGATGAGCGCGTCGCCCGCTTCCAGGAACAGCGCGGCAGGGATGGCCGGCATGGCCAGGCGCGCGGCGCTGCGATTGAAGCGCTCGGCATTTTGTTCCGGACGGAAAGTCTTGATACTGCCATCGGGCTGCGCAAACGCTTTGTAACCTTCGAAAATGGCCTGGCCGTAGTGCAGCGACGAAGCGGACGGGTCCAGCATCAACGGGCCGTAAGCCTTCAGTTCGCCCTGCTGCCACTTGCCGTCACGGTAAGGAATCACCACCATGTGGTCCGTGAAGATGCGCCCGAAGGCGGGATTGACCATGCGCGCGGCGCGCTCGGCATCGGACAAGGGGTGGGCGGATGGCGTGACGATGAGATTCGGTGTGGAAGTGGTCATGGCGGCAATAGTAACGAGTGAACAGTATCCCTATTGTAGCGCCTATAGCGCCTATAGTGCCCCATCAGGCAAACCAGAATGGGCAAGACAGCGGCCCCGCTGCGCAAAAACTCGCGCCCGATTTTGCGAATGATTCTTGTTTGCATTAGTTTGCGTTAATATATCAGCCTTCCTTCTTCCCTGCCATGCCAGGCACCCCGCATGGCAGCGCTATCGAAAGCTGCCATGACGACATCCTCCCTTGCACAAGCCCAGCTGCGCGCCAGCGCCAACGCTGCGCCTGAGACCCGCCAGCAGCGCCCACTTGCCACCGCGCCGCGACAAAAGCGCTGGCACTGGAGCTGGAGGCAGCTATGGTTTCAATTACACTGGTTCATCGGCATCACGGCCGGCACGGTGCTGGTGATCATCGGTATCAGCGGCGCCATCCTGGCCTTCAACGATGAATTGCTCGATGTCATGAACCCTGGCGTGCGTCATGTGCCTGTGGAAACACGTACGCCGCTGACGCCGGCCCAGTTGACCAGCATCGCTGCCACCGAACACGGCCAGCGCATCGCATCCATCACCATGTATGCACAGGCGGGCGCTGCCCCACGGCTGCTGTTCGCACCGAAAGACGGCCAGCGGCGCGGC
This sequence comes from Janthinobacterium paucivorans, assembly GCF_051380805.1. Lineage (NCBI taxonomy): Bacteria > Pseudomonadati > Pseudomonadota > Betaproteobacteria > Burkholderiales > Oxalobacteraceae > Janthinobacterium > Janthinobacterium paucivorans. The sequence continues at coordinate 146,185 of NZ_JBNYXR010000010.1, read as the reverse complement.
GCGTCCATCTATCTGCATCCGTACACGGGCGTCACCCAGCCGGCGTTGACGGGGGCGCAATTTTTCGAGTGGATGGAATCGCTGCACCGCTGGCTGCTGCTGCCCCGCGATCCGGGCCGCCAAGTGGCAGGCGCACTGGCCTTGTGCCTGCTGGGCCTGGCGCTTTCCGGCCTGTATCTGCGCTGGCCCCGCCGTGCGCTGGACTGGCGCACCTGGCTGACCTTTGACCCGGCCCTGAAGGGTCGCTCCTTGCTGTGGAATTTGCACGCCGTAGCCGGCACCTGGTGCCTGCTCGTCTACGTGGCACTGACCCTGACGGGCATTTACTGGAGCTATGACGTGGTGCGCGACAATATCGATGCTTGGGCCGGCAAGCCGCCACGGGTATCGCAAGCACCGGGCAAGAAAGACGCGCCCAAGGAGCAATCGCCCGCCGTCGACATCGGCCTGGCGTGGAGCGTTTTCCAGCAACACGCCGCCGGCTGGACCCTGGCCAGCGTGCGCCTGCCCACACGTGCGGGCGAAGCCGTGCAATTTACCTGGCTGGCCAGCGATGCGCCGCATGAGCGCGCACGCAGCCGCTTGAGCATTGCACCGGCCGATGGCAGCGTCACGGAAAACGCGCCCTACAGCCAGCAGGCGCTGGGCGCGCGCCTCGTCAACATCATTTATCCGCTGCACATGGGCACCTATTTCGGCTTGACGGGCCGCATCATCGTCACCGTAGCCAGCCTGGGCCTGCCCCTGTTCGCCATCACGGGCTCGATGCTGTACCTGGGCCGCCGCAAGGCCAGGCGCGCTGTGCAGGCGCAGCGGGCTCTGCTGGCTGGCATTGCGGGCAAGCAAGATACCGGCTTGCCCACCCTGGTGGCCTACGCCAGCCAGTCGGGCCAGGCCGAGCGCCTGGCCCTGGAAAGTGCGCGCGCCCTGCAGCAGGCAGGGGTGGCCGTCGACGTGCAATCGCTGAACCACTTCGATCCTGCGCAATTGCGCCAGTACGAACGGGTCCTGATCGTTGCCAGCACCTTTGGCGAAGGCGAGGCGCCGGACGGCACGCGCCGCTTCGCGCGCCTGTTGCAACAAACATCGGGAACGCCGCTGGCAGGCCTTGAATTGGGCTTGCTGGCCCTGGGCGACCGTCATTACAGCCACTTCTGCGCCTTTGGCCATGTGCTGGAGCGGCAATTGCGCGCGCTGGGCGCGACGCCATTGTTCCCGCTGATCGAAGTCGACCAGCACGACAGCGCCGCCCTGGCCGACTGGTCGCAAGCGCTGGCGCGCTGCAGCGGCAGCGCCATCGAGGCCATCGGCGTGCAGGAGCAGACCTCATACGAAGACTGGCGTTTGCTGCGCCGCGTGCTGCTCAATCCCGGCAGCCTGGGCGGCGAACTGTATGAGATCACCTTAACTGGGCCGGCCGGCGCCACTTGGGAAGCCGGTGCGCTGGCCGAAATCATGGGCTGCAACGCGGACGGCAGCGATGCCGACGCGCATGGTACGCATGGTACGCATACGGCGCAGCATGCGCCGCGCAGCTACTCGCTCGCGTCGCTGCCTTCCGATGGAGAACTGCAGTTGCTGGTGCGCCAGGAACGCCACGCGGGCAAGAATAACCAGGGCTATGGCATTTGTTCGGGCTGGCTCACGCGCTTCGCGCCGCCAGGCGCCAGCATCCGCCTGCGCCTGCAAGCCAATCGCGCCTTCGCCCCCACCCTGGTCGATCTGCCCTGCATTTATATCGGCAACGGTTCCGGCCTGGCTGGCTTGCGGGCGCACCTGCGCGCACGCAAGCGGGCAGGACTGGCACGCAACTGGCTGCTGTTCGGCGAGCGCCAGCAAGCCGTGGACAGCATCTGCGCTGCTGAACTCGACGCCTGGGTCGCCGATGGCCACCTGGCACGCCTGGACCGCGTCTTTTCGCGCGATGCTGAAACACGCGAGTATGTGCAGGACCGCCTGCGCGCCAACGCCAACATCTTGCGCAACTGGCTGGCGCAAGGCGCCATCGTCTACGTGTGCGGCAGTTTGCAAGGCATGGCAACAGGAATCGATGCAGTACTGCAAGAAACACTGGGGCAGGAGGGCTACGATGTCCTGCTGGCGGCCGGACGTTATCGCCGCGACGTGTATTGAGCGAGATCAGTGAACGACAGCGGTGAACGAGATCGTTGAGCGACAGCAGAGCGCCGCCGGCACGATCGGGCCATGTGGGCAGACGCCACGGCAAGGGCTGATACAGCTGATACAGCTGATAACTGCTAACTGATGCAGCGCAACACAGCAATTAGTTGTAGTGTCAAGCAGATCAACCACCCTGCGATTATGCTAGTGCGCAATGAAAGAAGCGAGGCAGTGACCGGCAGCCGGCGCATCCCTGCGCTGCCGCCGGAACAAAAGCGACTACTTGCGGGGTAATGCCGTTCAGTTAGTGTGTTAGTGATGCTATTTTTAGCCCAAGAACTAGGACAGGGGTCGGACCCTGAGGGGGAATGTGCTTCAATGGAGCACATTCCGATCACGAAGTGACCGACCCCTGCTCTTTGTGCCTCTGGGGTTAGCGAATTTACTGGCGCTCATCAATCACGCCAAAACCTTTAACTGAACGGCATTACTACTTGCGGGTGACAATTTGTTGCCCGTTTTGCGTTGAATAGATCCACCACCCACATCTGCGCTCTTCACCATCCTTTTGATCCAGATCATGGATTTTCACCTGCACTGCGGCCACACTGGCACGGTCCGCTTCGCATCGAGACGGACTTAACTGGGGGGCATCGGCATGGGTATATCTGCTTGGAAGGATGAGATGGCGCTGGGCGTTCCCGCCATCGACGAGGCACATGAGGCGCTGTTTCAGGAGCTGGCGCGGCTGGGGCAGTTGAGTGACCAGCATTTTAGCGTCGCGTTTCGCGAGCTGATTGCGGCCGTCGAACGCGATTTTCGCGAGGAAGAGGATTTGATGGAACAAATCGACTTTCCCTCGCTAGCCAAGCACCGCGAACAGCATGCGCGCTTGCTCAGCGGCTTGCACCATGCCTGGGCCGCCGTCGATCAGGGCGACATGGAACAGGGTCGCCATGCACTGTCGCTCTTGCCGCAATGGCTGATTTTCCACCAGGCCACCATGGACCTGGCACTGGCGGCGGCACTCGAACTGGTGCAGCCCCAGCCGAAATAGTCTCTACAGCAGCAGCACCGTGGCTTGCTCGGGCAAGACGACGCGGTAGTGTCCCGGATATTTGTCTTCACCGTCAAAAATCTTGCAAAACACGGGCTGATTGATGTCATTGACGGCAGGCTCCTTCATGGGCAAGGTGGCGATCAGTTGCTCGCCATCCATCAACTGCAAGGCGTAACCGCGCTCGATCGCGCAAAAGGCCAGCGATTGCACGTCGTTGGCGAACGGCCGCTTGTACCACGGCGTGATGGCCCGCACGGCGCGCCGCGCGTCGCGCAGCACTTGTCCCACGCGCGTGACACTCCACGCATCGCGCGCCACGGACGGCTGGAGCACGATATTGGCCGTCAGCTCACCGCTGCCCTTGTTCACCAAAAACATGCCATCCTGTGCGGCGATGTCCTCGTTGAGCGGCACCACAAACACGCCGCCGTCCGAGACCTTGATCGGCACGGGTGCGCCAGTGCCGATCAAGGCCACGCGCACATCGTCGATGCTGGCGTTCAGCTTGGCCGGAATCAGGCGCAGGGCCATGACCACGCTGCCGCTCGACACTTGCCACACTTTCCTGGCTGTCAGATAACTCTCGCGGTAAGCCGTGAAACGTATGCGCGGCGCCTTGGCGTCGCTGCTAGCGGTGATCGTCACCGTTTGCGAGGGCAAGGCCTGTTCCGCTGGTGTGGCTGGTGTGGCTGCCGTGGCAACTGTGGCAGTAGCTGTGGGCACAGCGGGCGGCGGCATGGCATCGCTGACCGGTGGCACGCTGGCACTGCGCAGCGGCGCCGAAACAGCCGGCGCTGCCGCGTGATCCTGGGCCTGAGCCTGGCCCAGCGACATGAGACACCACCATCCGGCACAAGCGATCCATATACGCATGCATTTCTTTCACTGAAGAGAATATTTTTTGTCGGCCCCGCATTATCGCAGAAGGGAGGCCGCTACGCCGCGCCTGGCCTTGCGCTGGAACTGCCGGCCTAGCCATGCCATAGGCGCACTGGCGCCATCCTGCTACACTGGCGCTATCTGATCAAGCAAGAAACTGCAAGACGACTGTCTCGACATCACACACCATGCCCTACCTGTCCATCCTGTTATTTAGCCTGTTGTATTTGCTGGCCACATTCTTTTTCCACATTCCCGCCCTGGTCGCTCTCGCATATGGCGTGCTCAGCCTCAGCTGTTTCGTCGCCTACGCGATCGACAAGTCGGCCGCCCGACAGGGGCGCTGGCGCACTTCGGAACGCACCCTGTTACTGCTAGGACTGCTGTGCGGCTGGCCGGGCGCGGTACTGGCGCAGCAATGGCTGCGCCACAAGTCCAGCAAGCGCTCGTTCCGCGTGCTGTTCTGGCTCACCGTCGCCCTCAATATTGCCGCTTTCGTGTATTTCAGCATGCATTACGCTGCGCCCGATATCGGCACCGAGGTGGCGCCCATCGAGTTGTAGGACTGCCGGTCGCCTCACTCGCCCAGCAGGCGCAGCGATTCCAGCCAATCCGCCTTCCATTCGCGCAACAAAGGCTGCGTGGCAAACGCCTTCTTCAGGTGCGCCATCGGTACGCGATGCACATCGTGCAAGCCGAAAGCGAGGGTAACGGGATGCCACAGGTGGCTGTTCTTGCCGCCACGCGAATTCTTGCGCACGCGCGCCCCGTCGTCGCCAAAGATGCCCACGCCACTGGCCAGCCCCTGGTCCAGGTTGACCTTGCCCACGCCGGCAAAGGCAATCAAGATCTGTTCGCGCCCCAGGCCTTTGAGGGCACTCGGCAAGACCACCGGCGCCTTGTCAAGCTCTGCCTCTGGCGGCTGCGGCTGCTGCAACTCCTTGAGCAAACGCAACAGATCGCGTTCCTGGAAGTGCAAGCCATCGAGCGGCACGCGCAAGCCCGGCGCCTTCAGTTCGATGGCGATATTGCCGGAGTCGCGCGTAAAACGCAGCCAGACATCCGCAGCGCCGGAGACCAGGTGCTGCTTGTCGCCGATGAACACGACGGGCGCCGCATAGCGCGTCACGCCGTCATGGAACAGCTCGGCCCACGTGTCGCTGTAATCGAGCCAGACGTACGGCAAGCCCCCCTGCTCCAGCAGGCGTGCCAGGCTCCATGGCGTGCCTGTCTGTTGCGCTAGCCAGGCACAGGCTTCAACGGCGGTGGCGCGGTACGGCAGGGATAGGGAAGTCATGGCAGTTCCGTTGATAAAAGTGGGACGCAGTGTAGCAGACACGACCGCCGCTGCCATCATTGCCGGCTTGGGCAAGCGCAGCGGGCGCGCTCTTTTTGCGTCATGTGCTAGGCTGGCAGCTTCAGAGCATCAACAAGCGCGATGGCCATTGCGGCCCCCTGGCGCACCACAGCAAGGACATGATCATGCATCCGAGCACCAATGCCGCTACCGCGCCCGCCCCACCACCTGAACGCGATTCACCCACGCCGGCCAGCGAAAGCCATGCCGAGCAAGCGCTTGATGAGGCGCTCAAGGAAAGCTTTCCGGCCAGCGATCCGATTGCCATTGCCACCGCCAAACCGTCGGGCAGTGCGCGCGCCTGAGAGCACACCGCATCAGCCACCTTTTTGGGTGGCTTCTTTATTTTGTAAAAGCTGAATCCATCTGCCCCGCCCGCGCGTAGATGAATATACCATGAGCAACTTAAGTTACTACGCGCAAAGGAATCGACATGCAGCATTACAGCAAAAAGACGAATCCCACGGACCAACGCCTGTACCTGGCGCAGCGCATCGACCAGGCAGACGCACGCATGCAGCACGTGCACGATAAGGTCGAACGGCAACGCTGCGCGCAATGGATCACGGCCTGGGCCGTGGCGGCGGGCGCCGACGCACCGCGCGACATGATGCTGCGCATCCGCGGCGGCTTCATTTTGCTGTGACAGAAAAGTAAAATCCCCGCCGGGCGCTCAAGCACCGGGCGGGGCAAGTCAAGCCGACATACGCCTATTTTGGTGTGTCGCGTTGCTGCGCGGGCGACGTGTCGCCATCGGCAATTTCATACCACATCGCATTGAGTACGGCGAAGGTCGCCGCCAGCGGAAGACCGAGTATCCAGGCGAAATACCACATAGTTATAACCTTTCCTTAATTCTTAGTAAGCGTGAGCGCTGTCGTCCGTGATGGCTTTGGCATCAACCTTGCCCCACAGCACTTTATAGACCCAGGTCGTGTACGCGACGATGAGGGGAATGAAGACGGCCGTGGCGACCAGCATGATGAACAGGGTCATGTGGCTCGACGAGGCATCCCACACCGTCAGGCTGGCGCGCGGATCGATCGACGATGGCAGGATGAACGGGAACATGGCCGCGCCCACACTGAGGATGATGCCGGCGATGCCGGCCGCGCTGGCCAGCAAGGCGGGCACTTCGCGGCGCGCACGCAGCAGGGCGAACGCCAGCAAGGGGCCGAGCAAGCCCACTACGGGGGCAATCGCGGTCCACGGATGGGCGGCAAAATTGAGCAACCAGGCGCCCACGTGCACTTGCGCCGTTTTCAGCATCGGGTTCGACGGGCCATCGACGACGACGGCGCTGGTGACACGGTAGCCATCCACCCACAGCCACAGGGCCACGCCGGCCAGTGCATACAGCACGACTGTCGCAAGCGCGGCGACGCTGCCGTAGCGGCGCGAACGGTCGGCCACGGCGCCGTCCGTTTTCACTTGCAGCCAGGTGGCGCCGTGCATCACCAGCATGGCGACCGAGACCAGGCCGCACAGCACGGCAAACGGGTTGAGCAGCGCAAAGAAGCTGCCGTCATAGAAAATGTGCATATCCGACGAGAAACGGAACGGCACGCCCTGCAGCACATTGCCGATCGCCACGCCGCAGATCAGGGCCGGTACGAAGCCACCCACGAACAGGGCCGCATCCCAGCGGGCGCGCCAGCGCGGGTCTTCGCGCTTGCTGCGAAATTTGAACGCCACGGGGCGCACGATCAGCGCCACCAGGATGGCGAACATGGCCAGGTAAAAGCCCGAAAACGAGACCGCGTACAGCTGCGGCCAGGCGGCAAAGATGGCACCGCCACCGAGGATCAGCCACACCTGGTTGCCTTCCCACACGGGACCGATACTGTTGATGATGACGCGGCGCTCGAGGTCGGTCTTGCCGGCAAACGGCAGTAACATTCCCGTACCCAGATCGAAGCCGTCGGTGATGGCAAAGCCCACCAGCAAGATGCCGATCAGCAGCCACCAGATCAGGCGCAGTGTTTCGTAAGAAATCATGTCATGCAAAATCATGGTCTGGCCCTCCTTAGGCGCGTTGAGTATGAATGGCTGCGCCTGCTGGCACGGGAGACGGCGCCGTCTCTTCCGGCCCCTTGCGGATGGCCTTGAGCATGAGCTTCATTTCAATGAGCAACAGCACGGTGTAGATGGCGGCAAAGCCGGCAATCGTGATCAGCAAGGTGGTCGCGCCCAAGTTAGAGACCGCCACGGCCGTTGGCAGCACGCCTTCGATCACCCACGGCTGACGGCCCAGTTCGGCCACGATCCAGCCCGCTTCAATCGCCACCCACGGCAGCGGGATGGAAAACACGGCCACTTTCAGCAGCCAGCGGTGCTTGTCCAGCGTACGGCGCGTCGACAGGATGAAGAACGTGCCGGTGAGCAAGATAAAGAACATGCCCAGACCCACCATCACGCGGAAGGACCAGAACAGCGGTGCTACGGGCGGCACGGTATCGAGCGCGGCCTTGTGGATCTGCTCTGGCGTGGCCAGGCGCGGGTCATCGACATAGCGTTTCAGCAGCAAGGCATAGCCCAGGGAATGGCCTTTCGACTCGAACATATCGCTCGCCTCCTGCGGCACGGGCGCGCCCGGCGCCACGCTGCGGATGGTTTGCAGCGCGTCATACGCCTTGATGCCATCCTGGATCAGCAATTGGCCGCGCTCGACCAACTGCTCGATGCCGGGAATCTCCGTCGTCAGCGAACGCGTGCCGATCAAGCCCATCACCATCGGGATGTGCACCGCGTAATGCGTCTCGCGCGCTGTCGCGTCAGGAAAACCGAAGGCGGTGAAGGCGGCGGGCGCCGGCTCCGTGGTCCACATCGCTTCGATGGCGGCCAGTTTCATCTTTTGATGTTCGGACGACAGGTAGCCGCTTTCATCGCCCAGCACCAGTACCGACAGCGTGGCGGCCAGGCCGAACGAGGCAGCCACCGTCATCGAGCGCTTGGCCAGTTGTACGTGACGGCCCTTCAACAGATACCAGGCGGAAATACCCAGCACGAAAATCGCCGCTGCCGTGTAACCGGCCGAAACGGTATGGACGAATTTCGCTTGGGCGACAGGATTCGTCAGCACGGCACCGAAATCGGTCACTTCCATACGCATGGTCTGTGGATTGAAGGCCGCACCGACGGGATTTTGCATCCAGCCGTTGGCAATCAATATCCACAGGGCCGAGAAGTTCGAGCCGATGGCCACCAGCCAGGTCGTGACCAGGTGGCCGCGCTTGGACAGCTTGTCCCAGCCGAAGAAGAACAGGCCGACGAAGGTCGCTTCCAGGAAGAAGGCCATCAAGCCCTCGATGGCCAGCGGCGCGCCGAAAATATCGCCCACATAGTGGCTGTAATAGCTCCAGTTCATGCCGAACTGGAATTCCATGACGATGCCCGTCGCCACGCCCATGGCGAAGTTAATACCGAACAAGACACCCCAGAACTTGGTCATGTCGCGCCAAATGGTACGGTTTGTCATCACGTAGACCGTCTCCATGATGGCGAGGATCACGGACAGGCCTAAGGTCAGCGGAACAAATATAAAATGGTACAAAGCTGTCAGCGCGAACTGCAGTCTGGATAAAGCGACAATATCGAAGTCCATATAATTTCCTTGGTGTTTCCCTACTTTAATTGCAAAATTGACATTTTTCTGTTGCTAGTCGATAGACGTCGATGTGGCAAAACTGCCGAGCAGCGCCGCCTGTGTCTCCCCTATCGTTCTTCAATCGCCGCGCAAGCGCGCCAGCGCTGCCTCGAAATCCGGCGTGCCACGGCGCACGTCAGCGACGATGCGGCCATCGCGCAGGCTGAGCAGCCGGTCCGCCAGCGCCGCCTCGCGCCGCAAGTGGGTGGCGATCAGCAGAGTGCGCCCGTCGCTGCGCGCGCGCAGGCGCTGCAAGACATCGATTGCCACCGCTGCATCGAGTGCCTCGGTGGCTTCGTCCAGCAGCCACAAGGTCGATTCGTGCAGGCACAGGCGCGCCAACGCCAAGCGCCGCGCCTGGCCACCCGACAAGCCCAGGCCGCCCTCGCCCAGCAGCGTATCGAGGCCGCCCGCCAAGGCCCGCACGTCCCCCTCCAGGCCGGCCGCCTGCAGCGCCGCCCACAGCTGCGCATCGCTGGCGGACGGGTCGGCCAGGCGCAGATTGTCGCGCAGGCTGTCCTGGAATAGTTCCGTCTTCTGCGTGAACAGACAGGCGCGCGAGGCGCTGACGATCCCCGACAGCGGTGCCAGCTCGCGCGCGGCGATGGCCAGCAATGTCGACTTGCCCGCGCCACTGGGACCGATCAAGGCCACGCGCTCACCGTGCGCGATGTGCAGCGAGACGTCATGCAAAATGGCGACATCGCTGCCCGCATGCGCGGCACTGACGCGTTCCAGGCGCAAGCCGTTTGCGGCTGCGGCGGGCGACAGCGGTGACTGTTCCAGGCTTGCCAGGCACGGCGCCAGACGGCGCATGGCCAGCAGCATGCGACCCGCTTCCAGCGCGCCACGGCGCAGTCCCGCAAACGGTTCCACGGCCGTCAGGGCAATCAGCAAGGCCAGCGCCGCCAGCGGCAGGTTCAGCGCCTGCTGCTGCACCAGCGCGGCCACGGCCAGCAGCACGCCGGCCAAGGTCACGCTGGCGGCCACGCCATACGCGGCACTGGCCGCCGTATCGAGGCGCAGCAAGGCGAAATCGGCTTGCGCCAGCGAGCGGTCGATCTGTCCCAGCGCCGCGCATTGGGCCTCGATGCGGCCCGCCATCACCAGGTCCGTCTGGCCGGCCACCAGGTCGATGCTGCCGGAACGTAATTTTTCGATGGCGCGCGAGCGCACGATGGCGGGACGGCGGGCACGCTGCGCCACAACCGAGCTGATGCCGCCGCCGGCCGCCAGCAGCCACGCGGCCAGGCCCAAGCCCAGCTGCCACTGCAGCACGCCCAGCGCGATGCCGGCCAGCAAGGCCACGCACAGCGCCGTAAAGGCCGGCACCAGCAGGCGCAAATACAGCGCTTCGAGCGCATCGATATCGGCCGTCAAGCGGAACAGCAGCTTGGCAGGCTGGCGCAGCAAGCGACTGGCCGCTTCCGGGCGCGACCAGGCACGGAACAGTTGCACGCGGATGCTGGCCAGGGCGGCGAAGGTGGCGTCGTGCGTGACGAGACGCTCCGCATAGCGCGAGCCCGTGCGGCCGATGGCGAGCAGGCGGATGCCGGCCGACGGGCCGAACACGTCGAACAGGACGGCGGTGGACGCATGCAGGCCAGCAAGCGAGGTGGCAGTGATGAACCAGCCAGACAAACCCAGCAAGGCCATGCCGGCTACCGCCGTCAGGGCCGCCAGCATGGCGCCAGCGATCAATTTGCCGGGCTGGGCCAGCAGCAATTGCCGCAGGACGCGATGGCGCATGAAGGAAGTTTTCATGCGCGTCCTTCTTCCTTCTGTGCCTGCGGCTGCGGCTGCGCCTGCATGTGCGCCGGCACATCGACCTGCACCGTGCGCTGCAAGCGGCCAGCCAGCACGGGGTCATGCGTGGCGACGATCATGGTTTTGCCCCTTGCCAACGCCAGCAAGGCGTCCGTGACGCGCGCCGCCGTCTCACTATCGAGGTGGGCCGTCGGTTCATCGACCAGCAACAGGTCGGCATGCGGGTGCAGGGCCACGCGGGCCAACGCCAGGCGCACCGCTTCGCCGCCGGACAGGCCCTGGCCCCCATCGCTGAGCATGACGGCCGGTTGCGCCTGAGCCACGGTGGCCAGGTCGGCCAGATGCAAAGCCTGCGTCACTTGCGCGGCGTTCGCGCCAGCGCGGCCCAGCGTCACGTTCTGGCTGACGGAGGCGGCAAACACGTGCGCACGCTGGCCCATCCAGGCCATGCGCTGGCGCAAAGTATTGACCGTGCTGTCGTTCAGGCGCACGCCGCCGATGCGGATCTCGCCGCCGCTGGCGGGCAGCAAGCCAGCCAACAACGAGAGCAAGGTGGTCTTGCCGGCGCCGCTGGCACCGAGCAAGGCCACGTGTTCGCCGGCATGCACGGTCAAATCGAAGCCGTCGAATACGCGCGCTTCGCCAGGGTGAGCAAAGCGCAGCTCACGGACGTCGACGGCGGGCGGCGGCGCCAGCGCCATGGCGGCGGCGGAGACGGCAGCTGCTGGCATGCCGGCGCCAGGCAGGGGCACGCCATCGGCCACCAGGTCATGCAAACCGGCCAGCCCCGCTTCGCCGGCCGCCTTGTCGTGCCAGACGGCGGCCAGCTCGCGCAGCGGCTCGAAGAATGCGGGCGCCAGCAGCAAGATGAACAAGCCCTGCCCCAGGCTGAGTTCCCGGCCCCAGGTGCCGAAATTGATGCTGCCGAGCAAGGAGAAGCCAATAAACGCCGCCGCCATGGCCACGCCCAGCGCGGAAAACAGTTCCAGCACGGCGGACGACAGGAAGGCGATGCGCAGCACGAGCATCGTGCGCCGACGCACCGATTGCGACGAGGCATCGAGCCGCTCGGCCGTGGCGTCGACGGCGCCCAAGGCGCGCAGAGTGGCCAGGCCGCGCAGCCGATCCAGCAGGAAGGCGTTCATGCTGCCCATTTCCACCATCTGCGCGCGGCTGGCCGCTTGCGCGCCCATGCCCACCAGCGCCATGAAGACGGGAATCAGGGGGGCGGCAACGAGCAAGATCAAGGCGGCAATCCACGACAGCGGTGTCACCACGGCAAGGATCACTAGCGGCACGAGCAACACTTTCCAGCGCGCCGGCTTGTAGCGCACCAGGTAGGGCACGATGGCTTCGGCCTGCTCGGCGATGACGCTGGCCGCCTGGCCCGACTGCGCGCGCTGGCGATCGAGCGGCGAACGGCGCGCCAGCGCTTGCGCCACCTGGACGCGCAAGGTAGACAGGTGCTCGCGCGCCGCCGCATACATGCGCCGCGCACCCCACGCTTCGCAGCCGGCGCGCAGCACGCCCAGCAGCAGCACGCCAGCGGCCGGCAGCAGGGCCGCGCGCCAGAGTGCACCGCCCTGCATGGCTTGTACGGCCCAGGCCAGCAAGGCCGCTTGCGGCAGCCACAGCAAGGCGGCGCCACCTTGCGCCAGGCTGGCGACACGGGGAAGAACAAAGCGGGGCAAGGATAGGGGCGGGGACGGCAGTGGTGACAGGTTAGGCATATCTATACTTCTTGAGTTTTCAGAATTTTCTGTAAATTCGATTCTTAGTATAATACTGCGAAACATGACATATATCAATTGACCCCACCCGAATGGCGTGAAAAAATCCAGATAATTATGAAAACTCAACATATTCAAATGACGCCGCTGATCCTGACCTTTGTCAGCCATTTCGGCGAGATGGGCAGCCGCTGGGGCTTTAACCGTACGGTGGGGCAAGTGTATGCCTTGTTATTTGTCGCAGAGCATCCTTTGCACGCGGACGAAATTGCGGAGCACCTGAGTTTTTCCCGCTCGAACGTCAGCATCGGCTTGAAGGAGTTGCAGGGCTGGGGCTTGATACGCCAGTCGCGCATTCCGGGCGACCGACGCGAGTATTTTTCCTCGCTGGGCGATGTATGGCAAATCTTCCGCGTCGTGGCCGCCGAACGGCGCCGCCGCGAAGTGGCACCGACCCTGACGGTGCTGCGCGAATCGCTGCTGGCACCGGCCACGCAAGCCGGCGACCAGTACGCGCAAGAGCGCATGCGCGAAATGTATGAACTGGTTAACCTGGCCAACACCTGGTTCGACGACTTGCAGCGCCTGTCGCCCGAATCGATGGCGCAACTGATGAAAATGGGCGCCAAGATGCAAAAGCTGCTCAATGCCAAGGACCGCCTGTTCGGCAAGAGCTCCCACGACGACGAAAAATAAGGCCCGCATGCGCCTGCAGCGCCACCACGTATACACGCCGCATACGCGCAGCAGCTGACTATTTACACCATCTTTATACCGCTCTGGCTATGCTCGTTGGCACGACAGCCAACCTTGCGAAGGAGCATCCATGCATGAATCCCCATTCCAGTCTCGCGCACGTAGCGTGCTACGCGAGCATTTGCCGGCACGAGAACGGCTGCGCCTCGCGCGTCGGGCGAGCAAGAAAAAGCTGTCGGTATTGTCTGCCCTGCTATGCGCGGCGCCGCTGGTGTATTTATTGAGCGTGCTGCTGTTTGCGCAGCCGTAAGCTGATACGCGAAACGCAAATCACGAGGGGAAGATGCAGTGCGGCCGGCTCATGGCGCATGCTGTGTGACCAGTATGAACTGGTCCGCCCAGAGGGAATCGAACCCCCATTCACGGTTTAGAAGACCGTTGTCCTATCCGTTGAACGATGGGCGGAAAGGTGCAGTATTTTAATTCATGCGCCAGCCATGAAATGCCTGCGCAGAATAGAAAACGGGCTGTCATTTCTGACAGCCCGCTTATGACTTTGGTCGGAGTACAAGGATTCGAACCTTGGACCCCCTGGTCCCAAACCAGGTGCGCTACCGGGCTGCGCCACACTCCGAAGACAAGATAATAACGCCCCCAAGCAATTTCGTCAATTGGCATAGACGAATTAGATGGAAATAACTATCGCGCCTGCCCTGCCCTGGCCTGTCCAGCACTTTCCTGCTTAAGCGCTGACTTTATCGGCAATGCGGCGCGCCATCGACTCGGCCTTGTCCTTATGCTTGGCTTCCACCATGACGCGTATCAACGGTTCGGTGCCCGAAGCGCGGATCAGCACGCGGCCCGTGTCGCCCAATTCGGCCTCGACCATTTCTTTCTCGGCCACCATGGCGGCATTTTTCTGCCAGTCGAAACCGGGCGCTACGCGCAGGTTGATCAGGGTTTGCGGGAACAGCACCAGCTCAGCCAGGCACTGCTGCAGGTTCTGGCCGCTGCGCTTGAGTGCGGACAATACTTGCAGCGCGGAGACGATGCCATCGCCCGTCGTGTGGCGGTCCAGGCACAGCAAATGGCCGGAGCCTTCGCCGCCCAGTATCCAGCCCTTTTCCTGCATGACTTCCAGCACGTAGCGGTCACCTACCTTGGCGCGTGCAAAGCCGATGCCCTGCTGCTTGAACAGCACTTCCAGCGCCATATTCGTCATCAGGGTGCCCACGGCGCCAGCCACGGGGCCCGTCGCCAGGCGATCCTTGACCATCACGTACAATAACTCGTCGCCGTTATACAAACGCCCCGTGGCATCGCACATGATCAGGCGGTCAGCGTCGCCATCGAGGGCGATACCGAGATCAGCGCCATGCTCGACAACAGCGGCAGCCATGGCCTTGGTTGCCGTGGCGCCAAAGCCCGCATTGATATTGAAGCCATCGGGCTTGTTGCCGATGGCAATAACTTCCGCACCCAACTCATGAAACACGTGCGGCGCGATATGATAAGCGGCACCATGCGCGCAATCGACGACGATCTTCATGCCACGCAAGTCCAGCTCGTTCGGGAAGGTGCTCTTGCAAAATTCGATGTAGCGGCCCTGGGCATCGTCCAAGCGCTTGGCGCGGCCCAGCTTGTCCGATGGCACGCAGGCCATCGGTTCGTCGAGTGTCGCCTCGATTTCCAGTTCCACGCTGTCGGGCAGCTTGCTACCCTGGGCGGAAAAGAACTTGATGCCATTGTCATGGTAGGGATTGTGCGAGGCGGAAATGACCACCCCGGCCGACAGGCGCAGCGCCCGCGTCAGGTAAGCGATCGCCGGCGTCGGCATGGGGCCGGCCAGCATCACGTCAACGCCAGCGGCCGACAGGCCCGCTTCCAGCGCCGCTTCCAGCATGTAGCCGGAAATGCGTGTGTCCTTGCCAATCAACACTGTCGGGCGCACCTTGCCACCTTGCGACTTGGCCAGCACCTTGCCGGCCGCATAGCCGAGGCGCATGACGAAATCGGGGGTGATCGGAGCCGTGCCCACCAGACCGCGGATGCCATCGGTGCCAAAATATTTACGCGTCATCGTATTTCTCTTTTTGTTGTTTATGATAAATTTTACAAGATTAATGTGACATGCGCCAGACCTTCAATGCATCGACGGTTTCAGCCACATCATGCACACGGATAATTTCTGCGCCTTGCGCTACCGCAGCTAGCGCCCCGGCAACACTACCGGCCAGGCGCTGCTCCACGGCACGCCCAGTAACGGCGCCTATCATCGACTTGCGCGACAGCCCCGCCAGCACCGGCAAGCCCAGTTCGCTGCGCAACTGGCGCGTGGCGCGCAGCAGGGCGTAGTTCTGCTCCACCGTCTTGCCAAAGCCGAAGCCGGGATCGACGCACAGGCGTTCACGATCGATGCCCGCTGCCGTCATCGTCTCGACGCGTTCGTGCAGGAAGGCAATCACTTCGCGTACCACATCGTCATACTGGGGCTGGTCCTGCATGGTTTGTGGCACGCTTTGCATGTGCATGATACACAGCGCGCAGTCGCTGCCCTGCACCGCCTCGATGGCGCCAGGCGCGCGGAAACCATTGATGTCATTGATCATGTCGGCGCCCGCCAGAATCGCTTCGCGCATCACTTGCGGTTTATAAGTATCGACCGACAGCGGCTTGCCACAGTCGCGCAAAGCGTACAGCACCGGCATAACGCGCTGCAACTCGTCCTGCAGCGGCAAGGGCGGCGCGCCGGGGCGACTCGATTCGCCGCCGATATCGATGATATCAACGCCATCGAGCATCATCTGCTCGGCGCGCGAGAGGGCAAATTCCAGGTGCTGATACTGGCCTGCATCGGAAAATGAATCGGGTGTGATATTCAGGATGCCCATCACCAGCGCCTGCGTGCCCTGCAGGTTGAAGCCGAAACGGCCGAATTGCAAATAGTGTCGCATGTAACTCTTTTTAGTCGTCAGGAAAAATTTGCAGCGGCAACGAAAAAGGGCAAGGATCGCTCCTTACCCTTTCATACAACACGCCGCCGCTCAAGCGGCTGGCGCTATTAAGCTGGCGCCGTCACGTTTGGCGAAATGCCACCCGTGTCGCTATCGCCCGCATTACGGCGTGGCGGGATGACTTTCGGCGGATGCGGCTCGAGGCCGGCCATGATGTCATTAATTTGCTGTGCATCGATGGTTTCCCATTCCAGCAAGGCTTTGGTCATCATTTCCACCTTGTCGCGATTACTTTCCAGCAAGTTACGCGCCAAAGCATATTGCTTGTCAAGAATATTGCGGATTTCGGCGTCGACCTTTTGCTGGGTCGCTTCCGAGATCGTCTTGGTAGCACCACCGAAGAAACCTTCGTTTTCGCTGTCTTCGTAGACCATCACGCCCATGCTGTCGGACATGCCGAAGCGGGTCACCATGGAGCGGGCCAGCTTGGTAGCGCGCGAGAAGTCATTCGAGGCACCGGTGGACATTTGTCCCACGAAAATCTCTTCGGCGATACGCCCACCGAACAGGATGGAAATCTCTTCCAGCATCTTGTCCTTGTAGGCAGACAAGTTGTCGTGTTCCGGCAACTGCCAGGTCAGACCCAGAGCCCAGCCGCGCGGCATGATCGTCACTTTGTGCACGGGATCAGCTTTCGGCAACAACTTGGCAACGACGGCGTGACCGGATTCATGGTAAGCCGTATTGCGACGCTCTTCCTCGCGGATGATCATCGACTTACGCTCAGGACCCATATAGATCTTGTCTTTCGCGTCTTCGAAGTCGGCCATTTCCACCAGTCGCTTGCTGCGGCGGGCGGCAAACAGGGCTGCCTCGTTGACCAGGTTGGCCAGGTCCGCACCCGAGAAACCAGGGGTACCACGGGCCAGGATATCGGCTTTCACATCGGTACTGATAGGTACCTTGCGCATGTGCACGTTCAAGATCTGCTCGCGGCCGCGGATATCGGGCAAGCCGACAGAGACTTGGCGGTCGAAACGGCCGGGACGCAGCAAGGCTTTGTCGAGTACATCGGCGCGGTTGGTGGCGGCCACGACGATCACACCGGAGTTCGCTTCAAAACCGTCCATCTCGACCAGCAACTGGTTCAAGGTCTGTTCGCGCTCATCATTGCCGCCGCCCATGCCGGCACCGCGGTGACGACCAACAGCGTCAATCTCATCGATGAAAATGATGCATGGCGAATGCTTTTTCGCGTTCTCAAACATGTCACGCACGCGCGAGGCGCCCACGCCGACGAACATTTCCACGAAGTCGGAACCGGAAATCGAGAAGAACGGCACCTTGGCTTCGCCGGCGATGGCACGCGCCAGCAGGGTTTTACCCGTGCCCGGCGGACCGACCATCAGCACGCCGCGGGGAATGCGGCCACCGAGTTTCTGGAACTTGCTCGGGTCCTTGAGGAAGTCGACCACTTCGTTGACTTCTTCTTTCGCTTCGTCGCAACCGGCGACATCGGCAAAGGTCACGGTGTTGCTGGCTTCATCCATCATGCGTGCCTTCGACTTGCCGAACGAGAATGCCCCGCCCTTGCCGCCGCCTTGCATCTGACGCATGAAAAACACCCAGACGCCGATCAACAGCAGCATGGGGAACCAGGATACAAAAATAGTTTGCAGGAACGACGCTTCCTCTGGCGGGCGCACATCGAAATGCACGCCGTTGTCGCGCAAGTCGCCAATCAAACCCTTGTCGAGGCTGGTGGCGGTGGTACGCACCTTGGTATCGTCCATCAGCTTGGCGGTGATCGACGAACCTTCGATCACAACATCCTTGACGCGCTTGGCTTTGACTTCATCCAGTAAATCGGAATAAGCGATGGCCTTGCTGCCGCCTGTGGCGCCATGACTGTCGAATTGCTTGAACAGCATAAACAACAGCAGCAATACGACTACCCAGATGGCAGATTTGGAAAACATGTTATTCACGAAGACTCCTTGGATGCAGTGCGCATCTCTTTACCAATAGCTAGAAACACGATTTTACTCGCAATAAGCGGGCCGTGCCAAAGCCCGCCGATTCGTGCGCGCGAAACAACGCGCACACATGAAAAATGCAGTATAAACAATTTAGGCTTTTAAGCCATCAGACGCTACTGCACTTCTCGTTCCCATGTGCGGATCGCCCCTTAAATATCAAGGGCCGAATCATCTTCTTGCACAGCATTTTTCAGCGGATTCTTGATTCCTCGCCCCATCAGGAAGATTTCTGACGATTTATCGCGGCTGGCCTTGGGTTTTTTCTGCACCACGACCTTGAATTCAGCGCGGAATTTCTCCACGATCTGGCTGAAACCCATGTCCTTGAAGCATTTCACCAACAGCACGCCCGATGGTTTCAGGTGCAATTGCGAAAATTCGAGAGCCAGGTCAATCAAGTGTTCCATGCGCGCCGCATCGGCCGTGGCGATACCCGACAGGTTGGGCGCCATGTCCGACAGAACCAGGTCGACCTTGCGTCCTTGCAACACCACTTCCAGCTGGCGCAATACGCGCGCCTCGCGGAAGTCGCCCTGGATAAAATGAAAATCGGCGATTGGCTCCATTTCCAGCATATCGAGGCCAATCAGGGTACCATTAACACCGCCGCCATCCTTGCCGGCCAGTTTGCGCCGCGCGTACTGGGCCCAGCTGCCAGGAGTACACCCAAGGTCGACAATGACCTGGCCAGGTTTGATCAGTTTTTCGTCTTCATCGATTTCTTTCAGCTTGTATGCTGCCCGGGCGCGGTAGCCCTCTTTTTGCGCTAACTTCACATAAGGATCATTTATGTGGTCGTGCAACCAGTTTTTGTTTAATTTCTTCTTTGCCATTCGCGTAGAATACTGCTTTTAAGGGAATTACTAAATATTATTATGCTAAAACTTACACCCGTAGAGCGCAGCGCACTGCGCGCCGAAGCACACGCGCTGAAGCCTATCGTCATCATTGGCGAAGCGGGCTTGACACCTGCTGTGCTCAAAGAGATCGACCTTGGCCTGGATTCGCACGGTCTGATTAAAGTCCGCGTGTTCGGCGATGACCGCGAAGCCCGCGTCGGAATGTACGATACGATTTGCGGCAATCTCGGCGCCGCCCCGGTACAACATATTGGCAAACTGCTGGTAATCTACCGTCCGAAAAAAGAAGTGGTTAAGGAGAAGGTCAGCGCCGGCAAAGGCATGCGCGAAGTGACCATCGTCAAGGCCAGCGCCAGCGGCACCAAGCGCCCTAGCGTGACGAAAGTCATGATCAAGGGCAATGAGCGCGTTACCGAAGGCGGTTCCATCAAGCGTGCCAAGCCACGTCAGAAAAGCGCCAAGAAAAGCGCACTGGGCAGCAAGTAAGCCTGTTCACCCGGCAACCGCAAGGCTGCCGGGCTTGAAACAAGAAGCGGAGCACGGGATTTCCCCTGCTCCGCTTTTTTATTGCCGCTACGGCATTTGTCGGATTACGCGTGGCCTACGGCCTCGCTAATCCGACCTACGTATTGTCATGTAGGTCGGATTAGCGCCGAGCGCGTAATCCGACAAGCACGGCAGCGATTATTGCTGTTTCCAGATCAATACGCCCGCCAGCAAGCTCTGCACGGCAAAGATCAGGGTCGATACGCCATGCAGCATGCCGAAACGGCTACGCATGGCTTCGTCCATGATACCCGATGAACCCTGCGCTTGCGCCTTGAGCGCGGCCATCAGGGGCGTGATGCCGAAATGGCTGAGCAGCGCACACACCAGCATAGACAGCACCAGCGCGGCCAGCAGACGGCGGCGCTTGAGCTCCAGCGCGCCCGCACCCCATTGCAGCAAGGCCAGCAGCACTACGGCGCAGGCGAAGGACAACCAGGCTTCGGCGCGGAACATGCTGCCGGCGATATTACCCGCCAGCACACGGTCGCTCAGGGTGCCAAACAGCGTGGGCGCCACGATGAAACCGATGGTCCACAAACTGCCAGCCCACAGGGTGGCAACCAGGAGGCGCAGGCGGCTCAGCATCAGATATACAGTACTTCCAGAATTTCGTATTCGCGCGGGCCAGACGGCGCCTGCACTTCCACCACGTCGCCGGCGTACTTGCCGATCAGCGCGCGGGCGATCGGCGACGTGACGGACACTTTATTCTTTTTCAGGTCGGCTTCATCGAGACCGACGATCTGGTAGGTGACTTTCTGGCCCGACTCCAGGTCTTCCAGATTCACGGTCGAGGCAAACACCACGCGGCCTTCCGCGTCGAGCGCGGTGGGGTCGATGATTTGCGCTGCACCGAGCTTGCCTTCGAGTTCGGCGATACGCCCTTCGACGAAGGCCTGGCGTTCCTTGGCAGCATCATACTCGGCATTTTCCGACAAATCTCCGTGCGAGCGCGCTTCGGCGATCGCATCGATGACGATGCGGCGTTCCTTGGTCTTCAAATGATGCAGCTCTTCTTTCAAGAGTTCTGCGCCGTATTTGGTCAATGGGACTGAGGTCATGTTATCTCTACTATCTGCTAGTTATCGGCGCCGTTGCCCGTGTTTTATCACGCTTAACGGCTGCACCAAGTGAAAACCACAGAGGCCGCGCGCTGCTCTGCACGGAACTCTGTGGTTGATAAGCATGCAGTGTACCGCCTAACGGCGGTCACTGCAAACGCACTTAGTTCAAGGTCTTGTGCAAGCCTTGCAAATCGTACACACGCAGCTCATCCAGATGGCGGATGCCTTCGACCGCCGCTTCCGCGCCGGCGATGGTGGTGTAGGTCGTCACGCGCGAGGCCAGGGCCGAAGTGCGGATGGCCCGCGAATCGACGATGGCGCTGCGTTTTTCTTCGACGGTGTTGATCACCAGCACGATTTCATGGTTCTTGATCATGTCGACGATATGCGGACGGCCTTCGATCACCTTGTTGACTGGCGTGACGGCGATGCCGGCAGCAGCGATCACGGCGGCGGTACCCTTGGTGGCGACCACGGTGAAGCCAGACTCGACCAGGTCACGCGCCACTTGCACGGCGCGCGGCTTGTCCGACGCTTTCACACTGATGAAGACCTTGCCCGATTTTGGCAAGTTCACGCCGGCGCCCAATTGCGACTTCACGAATGCTTCGCCGAACGTCAGGCCTACGCCCATAACTTCGCCCGTCGATTTCATTTCAGGGCCGAGGATAGTGTCTACGCCCGGGAACTTGACGAACGGGAACACGGCTTCCTTGACGCTGAAATACGGCGGCACGACTTCCTGCGTGATGCCTTGCGAGGCCAAGGATTGACCGACCATGCAGCGCGCGGCGATCTTCGCCAGTTGCAAACCGGTGGCTTTCGAGACGAAAGGCACGGTACGCGAAGCGCGTGGGTTGACTTCCAGCACGAACACGACATCTTTCATCGCGCCATCGATTTCCTGCTTCTGGATCGCGAACTGCACGTTCATCAGGCCGACCACGTTCAAGCCCTTGGCCATCAGCGCCGTCTGGCGTTTCAGTTCATCAATCGTTTCTTGCGACAGCGAATACGGTGGCAGCGAGCAAGCCGAGTCGCCCGAGTGCACGCCGGCCTGTTCGATGTGTTCCATCACGCCGCCGATGAACGTCGTTTCGCCGTCGGAGATGCAATCGACGTCGCACTCGATGGCGTCGTTCAGGAAGCGGTCCAGCAGCACCGGCGAATCGTGCGACACCTTGACCGCTTCGCGCATGTAGCGCTCGAGGTCGCGTTGCTCATGGACGATTTCCATGGCGCGCCCGCCCAGCACGTACGATGGACGCACGACCAGCGGGTAGCCGATTTCCTGCGCCAGCGCCAGGGCGTCGGCTTCGGTGCGCGCGGTGCGGTTAGGCGGCTGGCGCAGTTCCAGCTTGTGCAACAGTTGCTGGAAACGCTCGCGGTCTTCGGCCGCATCGATCATGTCGGGCGAGGTACCAATGATGGGCACGCCATTCGCTTCCAGGTCCAGCGCCAGTTTCAATGGCGTCTGGCCGCCGTACTGCACGATCACGCCCACCGGTTTTTCGATGGCGACGATTTCCAGCACGTCTTCCAGCGTCAAGGACTCAAAGTACAAACGGTCCGAGGTATCGTAGTCGGTCGAAACCGTTTCTGGGTTGCAATTGACCATGATGGTCTCGTAGCCATCTTCGCGCATGGCGAGAGCGGCATGGACGCAGCAATAGTCAAACTCGATACCCTGGCCGATACGGTTCGGGCCACCGCCCAGCACCATGATCTTTTTCTTGTCGCTCGGCTTCGATTCGCACTCTTCGTCATAAGTGGAATACATATACGCCGTGTCGGTCGAAAATTCCGCTGCGCAGGTGTCGACGCGCTTGTAGACGGGACGGATGCCTAGCGCATGGCGCTGCTGGCGCACGGCCGTGTCGGTCGTCTGCAACAGGAAACCGAGGCGGCGGTCCGAGAAGCCTTTTTGTTTCAACTTGTACAGGGTGTTCTTGTCCAGCTTGTCCAGCTTCTGCGTGTCGAGCCACAGTTCCAGGTCGACGATTTCCTTGATCTGTATCAGGAACCATGGGTCGATCTTGGTCAGATTGTGCACTTCTTCCAGGGTAAAGCCCTGGGCGAACGCATCGCCCACATACCAGATACGCTCAGGACCAGGCTCGCCCAGTTCTTCTTCGATCTTTTCGCGGTCCTTGGTCTTTTCATTCATGCCGTCCACGCCCACTTCCAGGCCACGCAAGGCTTTCTGGAACGATTCCTGGAACGTACGGCCTATCGCCATCACTTCGCCGACCGATTTCATCTGCGTCGTCAGGTGGTGGTCGGCGGTCGGGAATTTCTCGAACGTAAAACGGGGGATTTTCGTGACGACGTAATCGATCGATGGCTCGAACGATGCCGGCGTGGCGCCGCCCGTGATTTCATTGCGCAGCTCGTCCAGGGTGAAACCCACGGCCAGCTTGGCGGCAATTTTGGCAATCGGGAAACCGGTCGCTTTCGATGCCAGCGCCGACGAACGCGATACGCGTGGATTCATTTCGATGACGATCATGCGGCCATCGACGGGATTGATCGAAAATTGCACGTTCGAGCCACCGGTGTCGACGCCGATCTCGCGCAGCACTGCCAGACTGGCATTGCGCATGATCTGGTATTCCTTGTCCGTCAGCGTTTGCGCTGGCGCCACCGTGATGGAGTCGCCCGTGTGCACGCCCATCGGATCGAGGTTTTCGATCGAGCAAATGATGATGCAGTTGTCCGCCTTGTCGCGCACCACTTCCATCTCGTACTCTTTCCAGCCCAGCAACGACTCTTCGATCAGCAACTCTTTCGTCGGCGACGCTTCCAGGCCGCGCTTGCAGATGGTTTCGAATTCTTCTTCGTTGTAGGCGATGCCGCCGCCGGAGCCACCCATGGTAAACGATGGACGGATGATGGTCGGGAAACCCAGCGTGCGCTGCACGGCCCACGCTTCTTCCATCGAGTGCGCCACGCCGGAACGGGCCGAACCGAGGCCGATCTTGGTCATCGCGTCCTTGAACTTGGAACGGTCTTCCGCCTTGTCGATGGCTTCCGGCGACGCGCCGATCAGCTCGACGTTGTATTTCGCCAGCACGCCATTGTTGAACAAGTCGAGCGCGCAATTGAGCGCCGTCTGGCCGCCCATCGTCGGCAAGATAGCGTCAGGACGTTCCTTGGCGATGATGCGCTCCACAACCGACCAGGTAATCGGCTCGATATAGGTGACGTCGGCCATTTCCGGGTCCGTCATGATGGTCGCAGGATTGCTGTTGACCAGGATGACTTTGTAGCCCTCTTCGCGCAGGGCCTTGCACGCTTGCGCGCCGGAATAATCGAACTCGCAGGCCTGGCCGATCACGATCGGGCCAGCGCCAATAATCAGAATACTTTTAATATCTAAACGTTTAGGCATTTTTCTTTTTCTCCTCCGCAGCCATCAAGTTGATGAAGCGGTCAAACAGGTAAGCAACATCCATCGGGCCCGGCGACGCTTCAGGGTGGCCCTGGAAGCAGAAGGCCGGCTTGTCCGTGCGGGCAAAGCCCTGCAGGGAGCCGTCGAACAGCGATTCATGGGTCACGCGGCAATTCGCGGGCAGGGTTGCCGCGTCGACTGCGAAACCGTGGTTTTGCGAGGTAATCAAGACTTGCTTGGTTTCCAGGTCTTGTACCGGGTGGTTGGCGCCGTGGTGGCCGAACTTCATCTTCAGGGTCTTCGCGCCGGAAGCGAGCGCCATGATCTGGTGGCCGAGGCAGATGCCGAAGGTCGGAATACCCTTCTCGATCAACTCGCGGGTAGCAGCAATGGCGTAGTCGCACGGTTCAGGGTCGCCGGGGCCGTTCGACAGGAAGATGCCGTCCGGATTCAACGCCAGGGCGTCGGCCGCCGTCGCTTGCGCCGGCAGCACGGTGACTTTGCAGCCGCGCGCCGTCAGCATGCGCAAGATGTTGCGCTTGACGCCGTAGTCGAAGGCCACGACGTGGTATGTCGCGTCGGCGTCGGCCAGTTGGCCGTAGCCTGCACCCAGTGTCCACTCTGTTTCGCGGTACTCGTAGGCTGCCTTGCTCGATACTACCTTGGCCAGGTCCATGCCGGCCAGGCCGGGGAAGGAACGGGCCAGTTCCAGCGCTTGCGCGGCGGATGGCTCATTGCCTTGCGTACCGACCAGGATGGCGCCGCCCTGCGCACCTTTTTCACGCAGGATGCGCGTCAGCTTGCGTGTATCGATGCCGGCGATGGCGACGATATTTTCAGCTTTCAGGTAATCGGACAGGGAGAGCGTGGAACGGAAATTGGATGCCAGCAGCGGCAGATCGCGGATGATGAGGCCAGCGGCGTGTACCTTGGAAGATTCGACATCTTCCGGATTGACGCCCGTATTGCCGATATGCGGATAGGTCAGGGTGACCATCTGGCGGCAATAGCTGGGGTCGGTAAGGATTTCCTGATACCCGGTCATGGAGGTATTGAAAACAACCTCGCCCGTGGTATGACCGGCGGCACCGATCGAAAAACCTTTAAAGATCGTTCCATCAGCAAGCGCTAATATGGCTGGAACGGCAGGGCCAGAAAAAAATGGCGGCAAGGGCAACTCCTGATAAAGTTACCGTAGCTGCGCCACGTCAGACCGACCGCCGTAGTACCCGAGCCAGATGCACTCAGGGTGTTTCAACGGTCATTTTGAATGAGGGGATGGGTAGTCGCTACGGTATATGTGTGATTGGCTAAACCTTTGAATTATAACCAAAAGGGTGCTTTTCCACAAGGAAGAAAATAGACTATGGGCGGCATTTTTTGTGCAGCAACACAAAACCGGCACCCCATGAAAAAGCCGCCCGGCTTGCGCGGTGCGGCTGCTTCATTCTTCTGGAGATGCAATTACGGTTATTACTTAAATCACCGTTGACGTCGCAACACATGGCCAAACCTACTGCGCGGCGCGCAGCAGGTTTGGCCAGCTGTTATACCAATGCGGCGATACCGGCTTTGGCGATTTGCGCATCTTCCGCCGACTTGACGCCCGAGACGCCGACGGCACCCACGTAATGTCCATCGACGACGATAGGCACGCCGCCTTCGAGCAAACCGTCGATTTCCGGCGCGCTCAGGAACGACACGCGGCCGCCATTGATCATCTCTTCATAGATGCGCGATTCGCGGCGCCCCAGCGCGGCCGTCTTGGCTTTCGATGGAGCAATGTGCGACGAGATCGGCGCCACACCATCCATGCGCTGCAGCCACAGCAAGTGGCCGCCGTCGTCGACGATGGCGATCGCGACCGCCCAGTTATTCTTGACCGCTTCCGCTTCGGCGGCGGCAGCGATTTTCTTTACGTCGTCCAGGGTCAAAATCGGTTTCGATTGCATGATGCGTCCTTGTTATGTTGTAGCAAAGTTGAAGCAAAATTGTATACGAAATGCACAGCGGCACTCGCGCTTACTGCTCGCGCCTGGCCTTCAGCTTTTGCTTAAGCTGCGCCATGACGGCAAAAGTCGCCTGCTCGCCTGCCAGGATCGCCTGATTGCGGCTGTTGAAATCGTTGCCCTTCATGCTGCCCAGGCTGGGCTGGATCACCACATCCGCATCCTTAAGCTCGAACTGGTTGATGCGCTGGCCCATGATGGCAAACGTCTGCATGATCACTTCCATCGAACTGATGGCTTTTTGCGCATCCGTTTGCGACGAGATATTCACGGCGATGATGAAGTCAGCGCCCATGTCGCGCGCAAAGCGCACGGGCACGGGAGCGACCAGGCCGCCATCGACGTAGGTGTGGCCGGCGATCGTCACGGGCTGGAACACGCCGGGCACGGCCGACGAGGCGCGCACTGCCATGCCGGTGTTGCCACGCTGAAACAGGATCGGTTGGCCATTTTTCAAATCAGTCGCCACCACGCCAAACGCAATCTTGAGTTTTTCCAGCGGCACGCCACCGACAGCCTTGTTAACATAGCTTTGCAGGGCCTCCCCCTTGAGCACGCCGGACGACTTGCCGAACAAGGGCAAGGCCCAGTCGGAAATGGCCGCCTCGTCCATGTCGAAGGCCATCTTTTGCAAGGCGAAACCGGAGTTGCCCGCCGCGTACAGGGCGCCCACCACGCTGCCGGCGCTGGTGCCGGTGACGATGTCGGCGTGGATGCCCTGCGATTCGAGCGCCTTGATCACGCCGATATGCGCAAAGCCGCGCGCCGCACCGCCGCCCAGCGCCAGACCGATCTTGATCTTGCGCGGCGGCACAACGATCGGTTCCGGTGGCGTCAATACTTGTATCGGTTTCGGCACGGTGGTATCACAGCCGGCCAGTACAAAGGCGGCCAGGGCAAGCAGGGTCAGGCGTTTAGGGAGCATAGTGGCAAAAGAAAACCGCGCGCGGCAGTGACAACAAAGGAGGGCCGATTGTAGCGCAAGCGGGGCCGCTGGCACTGAAGCGGGCCTTAAATGTTTGTGGTGACGATGAATCGACTGCCCCTTGCGACGATATGCTTGCGCCATAGCAACATCGCGCGCCAAATGCCAGCCAGCCTGGCGCAGGTGCATCACAGGTAAAGCGGAAACGCTTGACAGCCGCGTTCGACTTCCCGTACATTAAGCGCATGTCCTCTTTCAAACAATCCTCCCCTTCCCTGCTGTCGCTATCGCGACTACTGCTAGCACGCGCATAAGTTTGCCGCATTGCTTCGCCTGGCCACACGCCGGCGTGTTTCAAAAACCCTGGAAGGTTTGATGATGTTTGCACCACTCCCCGCTACACCCGTAACTTCTGCCGCGAGCGCCACCGCTGGCGCCGTTGCCCTGCTTTGCCTGCTAACACTACCGATCGCTTGCCTGGCCTAGTATGACGTGGCCGCCCGGCAAGCTTGCGCCACAACCATTGATTTCCCCCTATCTTCAGGAGTACCCGATCATGATGTTGCAAAACCCTGCTTCCAAATACCGCGCCTTTCCACCCGTCAAATTGACCGACCGCCAATGGCCGAACCAGATCATCAGCAAACCGCCTATCTGGATGAGCACAGACTTGCGCGACGGCAACCAATCCTTGATCGAACCGATGAGCGCAGAAAAGAAGCTGCGGTTTTTCGAGATGTTGATCGCCATCGGCCTGAAGGAAATCGAAGTGGGTTTTCCATCGGCATCGCAGACCGATTTCGACTTCGTGCGCAAACTCGTCGATGAAGGCCGCATCCCGGACGACGTCACCATCATCGTGCTGACGCAGTCGCGTGAAGAATTGATACGCCGCACGGTGGAATCGGTCGTCGGCGCCAAGCGCGCCATCGTCCACCTGTACAATTCCGTGGCGCCCGTGTTCCGCAAGGTAGTGTTCGGCATGTCGCGCGAGGAAATCACGCAAATCGCCACCACCGGCACCACCCTCGTGAAACAGCTGGTGGCGCAGCACCCGCAAACGCAATGGGGCTTTGAATACACGCCGGAATCGTTCTCCACCACGGAACTCGATTTCTCCAAGCATATCTGCGACGCCGTCAGCGCCATCTGGAAGCCGACGCCGGCCAACAAGATGATCATCAACCTGCCATCGACCGTAGAGTGCAGCACGCCCAATGTGTATGCGGACCAGATCGAATGGATGTCGCGCAAGTTGGCGCGCCGCGATTCCATCATCATCAGCGTGCACCCGCATAACGATCGCGGCACGGCAGTCGCGTCGGCAGAACTGGCAGTCATGGCCGGCGCCGACCGCGTGGAAGGCTGCTTGTTCGGCAATGGCGAACGCACCGGCAACGTCGACCTGGTGACCCTGGCGATGAACTTGTACACGCAAGGCGTGCACCCGGGCCTCGATTTCTCCGACATCGACAGCGTGCGCAAGTGCGTGGAAGAGTGCAACCAGTTGCCCGTCCACCCGCGCCACCCATATGCGGGCGACTTGGTCTTCACGGCATTCTCCGGTTCGCACCAGGATGCAATCAAGAAGGGTTTTGCCAAGCAACAAGCAGACAGCATCTGGGAAGTGCCGTACTTGCCCATCGACCCGGCCGACCTCGGTCGCAGCTACGACGCCGTGATCCGCGTCAACAGCCAGTCCGGCAAGGGCGGCATGGCGTATTTGCTGGAACAGGAATACGGCCTGGTCTTGCCGCGCCGCTTGCAGATCGAATTCTCGCGCGCCGTGCAAGCCGTAGCCGACGCTACGGGCCGCGAAATCGCCGCGCACGATATCCATGCCATCTTCCAGAACGAGTACCTGCTGCAGACGACGCCGTACGCCTACGCTGCACACCGCATGGTGGAAGACACCAGCAGCGATGAATCGGTGCAGATCGATATCAGCCTGTCGCACCGGCAGACGCCATTGGCCCTGCAAGGCGGCGGTAACGGCCCCATCGATGCCTTCGTCAATGCACTGGGCCTGGACATCAAATTGATGGATTACCATGAGCATTCGATAGGCTCGGGTGCCAATGCGCAGGCGGCTTGCTACGTGGAATTGCGCCTCGATAACGGTCCGACCCTGTTCGGCGCCGCCATCGACAGCAATATCGTCACCGCCTCGTTCAAGGCCGTGCTGTCGGCCGTGAACCGGCGCCTCGCGCAGACGGAAGCCGAAAAAATAACAACGGCTGAGGTGGCCGCAAGCGCCGCCTGAGTCCGACTCGGACCTTCAGCATAGGAAAAAAAGCGGCAAGGCTTGATCGCCGTGCCGCTTTTTCATTTCTCTTGGGCAATTAGTAGTGCAAAACAAGTATTACCGACCATATAATCGTTTCATAAAAAGACCAGCGGAGACAGATCTAAAAGATTAGCTACCGAGGGAATGAGTATGAAATTAACGAATATGAAGATAGGCGCGCGCCTGGGTGCCGGTTTTGGTGTGGTGCTGCTGCTGATGGCAGTGCTGGTAGGCACGGGAATGCTGCGCCTGGAAAAGATCGGCGGGCTCAGCGAGTCCATCATCGAAAATGACTGGGCCAAGGCCGATGCCATCGCCACCATTCGCAGCGCCACGCGTTCGAACGCAGCGCTCGTGCTGGAACTGTTCATCCACGCCGATGCGGCCCGCGCCGACGCCATCCACGGTGAAATCGATGCCAATAAAACCATCATCAGCGATGCGCTGGCCATCCTCGATCGCCTGATCGTACTGCCTGAAGGCAAGGAACTGCTGGCCACCCTGAAGCAGCAGCGCAAAGCCTATGTCGCCTCGTTCAGCCAGACCGATAAGTTGCTGCTGGCAGGGCAGCGCGCGGAGGCGGCCGTGCATGTGCGCGACGACACCCTGCCCGCCCTGAACCGCTTGCAAAAAACGGTGAACCAGATGAACGAACTGCAGCGCGCAGTGGTCATGCATGGCGGCCAGCAAATCGAGCAAAATATTTCAGCGGCGAATGTGCTGATGGCCAGCCTGGGCACGGCCGCCCTGCTGCTGGGCGTGCTCTTCGCCTGGTGGGTCACGCGCTCGATCACCACGCCGATTGCGTATGCCTTGCGCGTGGCGCAAGCCGTGGCGGCAGGCGATCTGAGCAGTAAAATCGTGGCCGATGGCAACGATGAAACGGGCCAGTTGCTGCAGGCGCTGCACGCCATGAATACCAACCTGGCGACCCTCGTGGGCCAAGTGCGCAGCGGTACGGGTACGATCGCCGTGGCGTCGAGCCAGATTGCCAGCGGCAACGCCGACCTGTCGGCCCGCACGGAAGCACAGGCCAGCGCGTTGGAAGAGACCGCCTCGTCGATGATCGAACTGACGAGTACCGTGCGCAGCAACAGCGACAATGCGCGCCAGGCCGACAGCTTGGCGCGCTCGGCATCCGACATCGCTCAGCGCGGCGGCACGGCCATGGCGGACGTCATCGGCACCATGGATGCCATCAATGCCTCCTCGCGCAAGATCGTCGACATCATCGCCGTCATCGACGGCATCGCTTTCCAGACCAATATCCTGGCCCTGAACGCGGCCGTGGAAGCGGCCCGTGCCGGCGAACAGGGACGCGGCTTTGCGGTCGTCGCGTCCGAAGTGCGCAACCTGGCGCAGCGCTCGGCAGCAGCGGCCAGGGAAATCAAGGAACTGATTGCCGACTCCGTCAACCGCGTAGGACAGGGCGCGCAACTGGTCAGCCAAGCGGGCGTCACGATGGAAGAAGTGGTAGCCAGCGTAGGCCGGGTCAGCGCCATCGTCGGCGAAATCAGCGTCGCCAACCACGAGCAGAGCGAAGGCATCGAGCAAATCAATGCCGCCATCATGCAGATGGATCAGACGACGCAGCAAAACGCGGCCCTGGTCGAGGAGGCGGCCGCAGCGGCGGCAGCCATGCATGTACAGGCGGGCGAACTGGAAACCCTCGTCAGCCAGTTCAAGCTGGAACAAAACACCTGCAGCAAAGCACCGTCTCTCGCTGCGCGCTGCGTTCCACGCTTGCAGTCGGCAAACTATGCCACTTGACGCGCCAGGCGGATGCCGGAAAATTGCCAGCGTGCACCAGCCGGGAAGAAATTGCGGTAGCTGGCGCGCGCATGGCCAGCCGGCGTGGCGCACGACGAGCCGCGCAGCACATACTGGTTCAGCATAAACTTGCCGTTGTATTCGCCTAACGCGCCCGGTGCGGTGCGGTAGCCGGGATAAGGCGCGTAGCTGCTGCTGGTCCACTGCCAGCAGTGGCCAAACATTTGCCGCAGTCCTGCCCCCGGTGCAGCGGCGGCCGGCTGCAGCTCGCCGAGCTCCACGGCAATGCGTTGCGCCGCCACCTCCCACTCCGCTTCCGTCGGCAGACGCGCGCCGGCCCAGTGCGCGTAGGCATCGGCCTCGAACAGCGACAAGTGCGTGGCTGGCGCCTGCAGGTCGAGCCGGCGCAAGCCAGATAAAGTAAATTCCTGCCATTGCCCCGCCTCGTCGCGCTGCCAGTACAGCGGACATTCCAGCTGCCCGCTACGCACCCAGTCCCAGCCTTCGGCCAGCCACAGATGCGCCGTGCGGTAGCCGCCGGCCTCGATGAAGGCCAGATAATCGCCATTCGTCACCAAGGCACTGGCCAGCTCGAACGGCGCCACGTATTGCCGATGGCGCGGCAATTCATTATCGAAGCAAAAACCATCGCCCGCATGGCCGATCTGCGCCAAACCGCCGTCGAAGGCGAGCCAGGCCGTGGGCTGGGCATGTGCTTGCACTGGCGCCACGACCTTGTCCGGCGCACTGTTTAAATCGGCGCGATCCAGATAAGCGGAATCCAGGTAAGCGGGAAATAGCGCGCTCTGCGCCAGCAGGTGTTTCACGTCCGTCAACAGCAATTCCTGGTGCTGCTGCTCGTGTTCGAGGCCCAGCGCCAGCAGCATGGTCAGCCGTTCGCGCGCGTCGCGCGCCAGTTCGCTCCCCAGCAAGCGGGCGATGCGCGCATCGACATCGCTCCGGTAGGCGCGCACTTGGGCCATGCCGGGGCGCGTCAGCAAGCCCCGCTGCGCGCGTGGATGCTTCTCACCTACGCCGTTGTAGTAGGAATTGAATAGTACGCGAAAGGCCGGGTGAAACGGCGCGAACGCCGCTTCCATGCTTTCCAAGATAAACGTTTCGAAGAACCAGGTGGTGTGCGCCAGATGCCATTTCACGGGACTGGCGTCCGGCATCGATTGGGCGCCGCAATCCTCGTCGGATAGAGGTTCGGCCAACCGCAGCGAGTGCTGGCGCACCTTGTTGTAATGATCAATCAGCATCTGTTTCCTTCTCAATCCCGGATCACGCGCGCGTAAATCACGGCAAACCATTGCTGCGGGTCGGTCCAGACTTGTACGGTGGAAAAGCCGGCCTGCTCGAGCAAGCCGACGAAGCTGGCGCGCGTATATTTGTAGCTGTCTTCCGTATGGATGCGTTCACCTTTCGCGAAGCGCCGCTGGCCACCTTTCCAGTGGACAACTTGCTCGCTGCGCGCCTCCAGGTGCATCTCGACACGGCGCTCGTCGGCATTGAAAAAGCCATGATGCTGCCACGCGCGCACGTCGAAGTCCGCGCCGATGAGGCCGTTCACATGGCGCAGCATGTTCAGGTTGAAGGCGGCCGTGACGCCCAGCGCATCGTCATAGGCAGCATCGAGAATGGCGTCGTCCTTGATCAGGTCCACGCCGATCAGCAAGCCGCCATCGCTGTCCGCATTGGCGCGCAGGCGACGCAGGAAGGCGGTCGCTTGCTCAGGAGCAAAGTTGCCGATGGACGAGCCTGGATAGAAGAACAGGCGCCGCGCCGCGCGCACGCTGTCGGGCAAGTCCAGGCGACTGGAGAAATCCAGGCCCAGGCCCGTCATCTCGATGTGCGGGAAGCGCTGCTGCAAGCGGCTCAGCGATTCACTGAGGAAATCATAGGAAATATCCACGGCCACATACTGGACCGGCTGCAGTAGCGGGAACAGGCCAGCGGCCTTGGCGCAATTGCCGGCACCCAGGTCGATCAGCGTGCTGCCGGGCGCCACGGCATGCGCGATCTCGGCGCCGTAGCGGGCGAAGATGGCCGCTTCGGTGCGCGTCGGATAGTACTCGGGCAAGGCGCAGATGGCTTCGAACAGTTTCGAACCCAACGCGTCGTACAGGTACTTGGGCGAGGTCCAGGCATCGCGCGCCAGCAGACCGCTGCTGATCTCGACTATCGTGGCAGGAGTGGCGCTGGCCACTTGGACGTTGCTGGCGAGATACAAATCTGACTGCTGTTGCGCGAGTGGCAGGATCATGGGCTGGCGTCGTTTCTCAAGGTTCACGAAAGGGTTGCAGGGCTGGCAGCCGGCATGCGCCCGTGCTGCCTGCTACCGCGCAGAGCATGGCATGGCATGGCGGGCACCATCTGCGATGATTTTTCTCATCATAGCGCAATGCGTATATGACAGACGTGCGACAGGTAACTTAAGGTCAAACTGGCAGTGCGCACTCAAAACTGCTAATGCCCAGCAAAAATGATAATCCTGTCGTATACTACACGTTGCCGGCCAAATAATCCGCGCCCCTTTGCAGCTCCCAGGCCCCCTCTCCCCCGCGTGCCTCACTTTACGATCGCCATTTACACCATGCTTGAATTGCGCCATCTGTCGAAGTCCTATGCCCATGCCCGTCCCGTGCTGGCCAACATTTCCTGCCGCTTCAAGGCTGGGGAATTCATTGCCATCATGGGTGATTCGGGCGTCGGCAAGTCGACCTTGCTGAACCTGATCGCCGGCCTCGATACGCCCGATGCGGGTGCCGAAGCGCAGCCTATCCTGGTGGACGGCATAGCCATGTCCGGCCTTGATGACGCCGCCGCCACCCGGCTGCGTCGGGCCCGCATGGGCTTTATCTTCCAGGCCTTCCATGTCTTGCCGCACCTGACTCTGCTGCAAAACGTGGCACTGCCGCTGCTGCTCAACGGCATGCCCCAGGAGCGCGCCGCCAGCATGCTCGAAGCGGTCGGTCTGGGCGGACGCGGCGGTGACTTTCCGCAGCAACTATCGGGCGGCGAAATGCAGCGCGTGGCCATTGCCCGCGCGCTCGTGCACAAGCCGGCGCTGGTGCTGGCCGATGAGCCCACCGGCAACCTCGACCCGGATACGGCACACAGCATACTGCTATTGCTGCGCGCCGAAATCAAGGCCAACGGCAGTTGCGCGATCATGGTCACGCATTCGCTGGCCGCCGCCGAAATGGCGGACAGAACCATGATTCTGACCAAAAACGGCTTACAGAATGCAACGATCACCTAGCAAATTGATCAAACACTCAGTTAATTTAACTGACCATCTTTCACAAGTTTTGTTATCGTAGTATTATTGAAAAAACCTGCATTGTTATTAATTTTGCAACGCAAACGCTGTCACCTCAGGCAGACAGCCATACTGCGATGACAAACGACAGCCGGGACCGCATACAGTGGTTTCGTCCCTTGCATAACCTGAAGGAGGAGTAAATGAACGTTCGGCAAAAGAAGCTGGAAATGATTGAAGCGATGAACCGGGCGCGCGCGCTCGAACCATCGAGTTTTGTGCCCAACAAGCTGCTCGATACCCTCATCGAGAAGATGAACCTGAAAAATGATGCGGAACTGTGCCGTGTTCTGGAAGTCCAGCCTCCCATCATCAGCAAGATTCGTCACGGCAAACTGTCGGTCGGTGCAACGATTTTATTGCGCATGCATGAAAAATCGGAAATCACCATCCGCGAACTGAAGGAACTATCGGCCACGCCTATCCACTGATACACCTGCTGTTGTCATGCCATGCCAGGCACCCAGGTCCCCGGCGCCATGAACTTTTGCCATGAAATTCGCGTAGTTGGCTCAACGTACAACATCCGAGCACGATAGCGAAGAGACCCAGCCCAAACCATGCTGACCGTTTCTCTGCCCACCCGCTCCAGCATCCCCCCTCTCCTTTCACTGCGCATGGCCTCCCTGCTTGCCAGCATGTCGAGCCAAACTTAATCTGATACAAGCCGCATACTCGCTGCACCTGTCACGGCCAGCTTGTCAGCAGTGATCTGCGCCGCATAGCGAGCACCGCTCCCGCACCGCCAGTGCAGCGCCCGACGCTCACGCGCGCGCCGCGCTGACTGCGCGAACTGCCGCTACCCTACAGTACGGACACCAGCTGGCGCAGCGCCGTGCAGGCGCTGACCAGCCACTGCAGGCCTCACTGTCGAGTATCAGCCAGGCACCACGCCGTAATGGCGCGCATAGCGCTCGTCCAGGTTCGCCAGCGGCATCATCATGAACATGTCGGCGCTTTCGAAATCAGGATCCCACGCCGGTTCGCCGCAAATCCAGGCACCCGAACGCAAATAACCCTTGATCAGCGGCGGCACCTGCGGCTTGTGCGCCGCTTCCACCTGATGGATAGGGAAAGGCAGGTGTGGCGTGACGCGGTATTCGCTTGGGGCCATGTGTTTTTCGGCCAGCGCCTGGTACACGGCAACGGCGTTATGCCCACCGTCAGCCAGGCTGATGCTGGCGCAACCGACGAGGTAGTCGCAGCGCTCGCGGCGCATGTACTCGGCCAGGCCCGACCACAGCAGCATGATGACACTGCCGCCCCGGTACTTGGGATGGATGCAGGCGCGGCCTGCCTCGACCATGCGGCCGCGCAGATTCTTCAGGCGACTCAGGTCGAACTCGTTTTCCGAATACAGCCGGCCGATCTTGGCCGCCTTGGCCGCGCTCAGCACGCGATAGGTACCCACCACTTTCAGGGTATCGGCATCGCGCACGATCAGATGATCGCAATGCGCATCGAATTCATCGCTATCGAGGCCATCGGCATTGGCCAGCGACGTCAAGCCCATCGTCTCGATAAATACCTTGTAACGCAAACGCTGTACTTCACGCAATTCCGCCGCTGTTGTGGCTTGGCTTAGCACCAGTTGGACCGGCCGGGCCTTGGCTTCCTTTGACGCGCTAATATTTTGCATGGTTTCATCCCCTGTGAACAAGACAACTCCAGCGTACTTGCTTAATATGTCAGGAAAATGACAGCCAAATGTCATTTCTATGACGCAAGTAAATGCCATGCGGGAAGCGTGCATCATTACCACAGTCGCCGCGCAGGAAGCCATGCTGAACGCAAGGGAAGCACCGCACATTACGCCCTGCACGGGAAGCGGGGAGCGTGCCAGTGCGGCGCCAGCGTAGTGAACTTACAGCGTGATACCGGGGGTGTAGTCGACGAAAGCATCCTGGCGGCAGAAGCCAACGAGCTTCATGCGCGCCTGCGTGGCAATGGAAATAGCCAGCGAACTGGGCGCGGAAATGGTCGCCAGCAAAGGGATCTGCATGCGCGCCGCTTTGCGCGCCAGCTCATAACTGCCGCGACTCGACAGGAACACGAAGCCGCGCCGCATATCGGTGCCGCTCAATGCCAGATGGCCTATCAGTTTATCGAGGCCGTTATGCCTGCCGATATCCTCGAACAGGTGCACGATATCGCCATCCGGCGTGCACCACGCGGCAGCATGCACGCCGCCGGTGGCCAACATCAGTACCTGGTGCTCGCGCAAGCCATTCGATGCGCGCGCCAACGCGACGGGCAGGTTGACCTTGATCAGCGCCGGCGGCAGCGCTTCGGGCTGCAAGTCGAGCATGTCGATGCTGTCGATGCCACACACGCCGCAGCCGCTGCGGCCCGTCAGCGCGCGGCGCCTGTCTTTCAGGCGCACGAAATCTTCCTGTGCAATGGTCAGCGCCACTTCGGCGGAATCAGGGCGCAGGAACACTTCGCAGTCGAAGATGGCACTGGCAGAAGCGACCACGCCTTCGGTCAGCGCGAAGCCGTACGCGAACGCTTCGAGGTCGCGCGGCGTAGCCATCATGACAACATGAGATATGCCATTGAAGACCAGCGCGACGGGAATTTCCTCGGCGACATGGTCGATGGCATCGGTGGACTGGCCCGCGCGGTGGCGGACGATAGCGCGCTCGACGAAGCCGGCGCGTTCACTACTGGTTTCTTCTGACATGGCAACCATGGGGGAACTATCACAGCCCTCATGGTAAACCAGAATCGGCAAGCGGGGGCGCGAAGCCCTCCGCGCGCGTCATCAATCCTTCTTCGGACGGCCCGTTTTCAGCTGCGGCAAACTGGCCAGCACGCTTTGCAGGGTCGCCAGGTCGATCTGGCTGATCAGGGCAACGCCGATGCGCAGCAATTCGCTTTTCTTGATCTCGAAACCAGCCTTCAGGCAAACTTTCTTAACCTGACCCAACACTTCGTATTCCGCTTCCGGCATGGTAAAGCTATCGCGCACCAGTTTCGGCTTGCGGGCCTTTTCCTTCACGGCGACGACCTTGGCAAGCGGTGCTTTTTTCGCGGCCGCCGGCTTGACAGCGGCTTGCACTACCGGCTTGGCGACAGCCTTGGTGACCGGTTTGGCCGCCGCCTTGGTGGCAGGCTTGGTGGCAGGCTTGGCAGCGGCTTTGGCGACCGGCTTGGCGACCGGCTTGGCAACAACCGCCTTGGCCACTGGCTTGACGACGGAGGCCTTGGCAACGGCAGGCTTGGCTGCGGCGGGCTTGGCCACTACTGGCTTGGCGGCAGCTTTTGCCACCGGCTTGGCGAGCGGTTTCGCGGCAGGCTTGGCAGCCGGTGCGGCCTTGGCTGCTGCCGCATTGATCGAGGCGCTGGTGGGGAACATCGATACGGGCGCGCTGTCGGTTTTTTGCACTGGAACAGTTTTCGTCATGGTTTTTCCAATCTAATAAATAATATAAACAATATATACTTTTTTCTAAAATCTTGCTTGCCAAACATCAAGCCATGCCTATGGCATCGCTGCCTAGGTGCTGGCGCGGATGGTAAAATCAACCCCGACTTCATCCCAGAATTCCTGTTCCTTTTCAATCCAGAACGACACGGTGGGATGGTGCGCTACCCAGTCGCGCTTGATGTCAAGCTCGATTCGGCTTTTCATACGCAGGCGCAGTTCGCTAAAATCGGCTTCGATACGCGCATGCATCAGCAGAATCGACAGACGCAGCGCCAGCACGGCCTTGGCGAAATCAGGGTCGGACAACACTTCGCCGATCTTGCGCAAATTGCCCTTCTGCGCCAGGATCAAGCGGCTCATGGTCTTCTGTTCGCGCGTGGTAAAACCGGGCAAGTCCGCGTTTTCCACGATGTAGGATGCGTGCTTGTGGTAGCCCGTCTGCGACACGGCCAGACCCACTTCGTGCAGCAGACTGCTCCAGCGCAGGCATTTCACCAGGGCCTCGGAGGTGGGCTTGAGCTGCGCATACATGGCCAGCGCCTGCTCGGCCACGCGGCCGGCGCGCTGCTGATCGATATGAAATTTCTCCATGCAGGACTGCACCGACTGTTCCCGGCGGTCGCGCTTGGTCGAGCGCAGGTACAGGTCCCACATCACGCCCATGCGCAGACCCGCCTCGATCGGCGTCATGACGGGAATGGCCAGTTCGCGGAACAAGCCGATCAAGATGGCCAGGCCACCGACGATGGTGCTGGCGCGATCGGGGCGCAAGCCAGGCATGTCAATGCGGCTGGTATGGCCGATTTCGATGAAGCGGCGCACCAGCGCATCGAGGCTGGCGCCGGACAGCAAGCCATCGCCCAGTTTATTGCGGGCGATAATGTCGGCGATGGTGCGGATGGTGCCAGAAGAACCATAGGCCGTCTTCCAGTGCTGCGGATGATACGGCGGAGCGGCATCCTCGAAATGGCTGCGCGCAGACAGGATGGCCGCCTCGAACGAGGGCGCGTCGATGCGCCCGCCAATGAAGAACGACAGGCTTTGCTTGACAGTACCGAGGCTGAACGATTCGACGCGCTCGATATCGTTGCCACGCCCGAGTATCAGTTCGGTCGAGCCGCCGCCGATATCCATCACCAGTCGGCGTTCGCCAGGAATGGCCAGCGCATTGGCCACGCCCATGTAGATCAAGCGTCCCTCTTCCTCGCCAGAAATAATCTCGATCGGGTAGCCGATGGCTTGCTCGGCCAGTGGCAGGAAGACCGCACCGTTGCGCGCCACGCGCATGGCCGAGGTGGCCACCACGCGCACGGCATCGAGTTCATAGCCGGCGAGGATGGCGCGAAAGCGCTGCAAGCAGGCCAACGCGCCCTGCATGGCGGTCTCGGTCAAGTCGCCATTGGCGTCCAGGCCGGCGGCCAGGCGTATCGGGTCGCGCACGCTCTTGACCACGCGTATGGTGTCGCCATCATGCTTGCCGACGTGTAAACGAAAACTGTTGGACCCCAGGTCCACCGCTGCATACATACTTGCCTCTTGTCTTGTCATTGCCGTGCCAACTGAAAAAGTTGGCAAACTCAGTTGCTAAACTATATAAATCATTTAAACGATTTAAAAATCCTACCACACTACCCCCATCGTATGACAGCGGCGTGACAGGATGGTGACAAAACAGCGGCCCACTGCCGTACTTATGGCACGATAGTGGTAAATAGATACACGGCAAAAATCACCAGGTGCACCGTGCCCTGCATCACCGTGGTGCGCCCCGTGCCCAGGGACAGGGTGGCCACCATCAGCGACAACAGCAACAGCACCGTCGATTTGATATCGAGTCCCAGGGTGATCGTCAGGCCCGTGGCCAGCGACACCACGACCACGGCGGGAATCGTCAGGCCGATGCTGGCCAGGGCGGAGCCGAGCGCCAGGTTCAAGCTCGTTTGCAAACGGTTGGCGCGCGCCGCGCGCACGGCGGCCAGGCCTTCGGGCAACAGCACGATGGCGGCGATGACGATGCCGACCAGGGTCTTGGGCGCGCCCATGGCGGCAATGGCCGTCTCCAGCGCGGGTGCCAGCGACTTGGCCAGCAATACCACGGCGCCCAGGCATACCAGCAGCGCGCCGGCGCTGACCCAGGCGACAGTGGGCGTGGGCGGTGCCGCATGCACCTCTTCATCGCCGACCGCTTCCTCGGGCAGGAAGTAATCGCGGTGGCGCACCGTCTGCACCAGCACGAACGTGCCGTACAAAACCAGCGAGATGACGGCGATAAAAATGAGCTGGCTGGAGTTATAGTACGGGCCGGCGGCGCTGGAGGTGTAATTGGGCAGCACCAGCGTCAGGATAGCGATGGCGGCCAAGGTGGCCAGCGACGCGCTCACGCCGAGCAGGCCGAAGCTCTGCTCGCGGTGGCGTCCAGCACCCAGCAGCAGGCAAATGCCGACGATGCCGTTCAAAATGATCATGATGGCGGCAAACACCGTGTCGCGTGCCAGTCCCGTCGTTTCCGGCCCGCCGGCCAGCATCAGCGAGACGATCAGCGCCACCTCGATCAAGGTCACGGCGAGCGCCAGCACCAGCGTGCCATAGGGTTCGCCGATGCGGTGCGCCACCACTTCTGCGTGGTAGACGGCGGCCAGCACGCTGCCGATCAGGCCAGCGACCAGCAAGATCTGGTAAGCGCCAGCGACATTGAATGTGGCACCGAACAGTAACAGCCAGCCGACAAGGGGCGCGGCAAGCGGCCATACAGGCAGGGATTTGAGCATTTTCATGATAGGCCTGGCAAGAGTAAAAAAGGGAACTGCAGTGCGGACGAGCAGAGAGACCCTGGCGTGCATGGCGTAGCATAACTTGCTTGGCTTAAATAACAGTTAGGCAATGCCTACCTCGCGGTGCCCACGCCTTGCGCCTCGCTCACCGTGCTGCAGTGCAGCTACCCGCTAGCCATAACTATAGTACCTTTGGTAACATAAGCGTGTAATTTGCTTGTCTTTTTGCTTGCACAAGCGATGCTATTGCAGGGCACGCTCTCGCGGCAATGAGCAAAGACAAGGCATGAACCGGAATAAACAAGGACAGGCCATGAATCGAGCAAGCAGCGCAGCTATACGCAGCGCATTATTTTTCTTCGCCAGCAGCATCCTGTGCGCTGGCGCACAGGCAGGCACGCAATCGCCCCCCGAGGACGCTGGCGAAGCACAGGCGCACGCTGTGGAGCTGATAGAGCTGATGGAGCTTGATGCAGACTGGGCCAACCCGCCTGAGCCGGCCACCGAGTCAAGGTGGCAAGACAGCCTGCCGCCCGCACCGCCGGTGACGCCACGCGAGGAAAAAATCTTACCCAGAAGCGCATGGTTTCACGTGACACCGATGAAGGCACCAGACAGGCGCTGCGATCCCGGCCTCGACGCCTTGTTCTTGAGCAAGGAATGCGGCAAGGAGCCCAGCTGGCTGGGGTCGCCCAGAAAATAGCCGCACTACACGTCCAGCGTGCTGCTACCCTGCGCCTCGACCACCGCGTTGCGGCCCGCCTGCTTGGCCGCTTGCAGCGCCTCGTCGGCGCGCTTGAACAGGCTGACGCTGCTGTCCTCGGCGCGGATGGTCGTCACGCCCAGGCTGGCTGTCAGCTGCAGCACGGCGCGCTCCGTCTTGACGGGCAGCGCTTCGATGGCAGCGCGGATGCGCTCGGCCACCATCAGCGCATCGGCCAGGGTCGTGCGCGGCAGCTGGATAGCAAATTCGGCGCCACCCAGGCGACCCATCAAGTCACTGTCGCGCAGTTGCTGGCGACAAATATCGACGATCGCTTTCAGCACCGCGTCGCCGACCGGATGGCCGTAGCTGTCGTTGACGCGCTTGAAATGGTCGATATTGAGCACCACCAGCGCCGTCGGCAAACCTGGCCGGCGCGCCAGCGCCATCCACGGCGCCAGCGCCTGGTAAAAGCCGCGCCGGTTCGGCACGCCCGTGGCCGCGTCGAGCACTTCCAGGCGCGCCAGTTCGCCGCCCAGTTTTTCACGCGACAGCAACAGATAGCCGAAGGCATTCGTCAGCATCATCAGGTACAGGGCGCCGAAACCGGCCAGTTGCAGCAACCCGGCGTCGACATCCGGCACGGCAGCGGCGAGCATGCCGCGCGCGGCGATCAGCAGCGACAGCAGGCCCATGCTGACAACGAGGAAGCGGCGCAGCATGCTCGCCTCGCGCCATTGGAGGCTCAGCGCGGCCACGCCAGAGAGGAAAAAGCCCGCCACGATCAGCGAGCCGCCGGCGCTGCGCAACAGCGGCGCGACGTCAAACAGGTAGCCGGCGGCAAACAGCGCTAGCGACAGGCCCAGTGCCGGCAGCATGGTGCGGCGCCAGCCACTGCGTCCGGCCGCCTGCCACAGCGCGCCCGCGTCGAGCGCCATGCCGGCAAACAGCAGGCTGTTGCCCAGCAAGATGGACAGCACATCGGGCAGCACGCCGCGGAAATACAGCAAACACCAGGCTACGGCCTGGCATTGCTTGGCCACCGCCCAGGTGGACATGCTGAGCGACTTCTTGCGCTCGTATTCAAAGAAGAACAGGGCCGCGCACAGGCTGAGATTGCCCAGCGCCAGGGCCAGTACCAGGGTCTTGATATCCATGGGCTACGCTATCGATGCGCAGGCGCAGCGCGCCAGCTCAGATTTCGTGTTCGACATTCGTGCTGCCGTCGCCGACCTTGCTGGACCACGCCTGCACGAAATACTGCTTTTCCATGTCGCTGGGCGCCTCGTGCCAGAACACGATGAGGGTGCCCTTGTGATCGTGGATCTGCGCCACTTTTTCAATCAATCCGACATTGGCGGCCACGTCGGCCAGCGCCGCCGCGTAACCATACACGCGCGTCAGCCGCTCGATGCGGTCAGGCTCGGTCAAACTGTTCGTCGCGGTAATGATGGGGTGGTCTAAAAACATGCTTGTCTCCATGGTGCCCGACTGCGCGGCCGAACCGCCGCGTGCCGTAGAGCGCCTTGCGCTGCGCCTGAAGGCGAGTCGGACGGCAGGCGGCAAGCTCGCCTATGCCGTCTACGGACGCTCGGTGCGAATTAATCGGGTATGCTCATGGGGAGCTTATCAGATTTCTCTGAATGCAACAAAGCATCTCCCCCAGCCCACTCAGCGAACCCGTCCTATGTCGCATAGCAAATTACCTGCCGTAAGCGCGCCTCAGGTGCATACCTGCGGTGACCGGCGCCGCCTGGAATTCCAGCCCGGCATGATCCAAAGCGAAATGCTGCTGTCGCGCCCCAACCACCTGCTGCTGCGCTATGCGCGCGCCATGATGTGCTTCACCCTGTTCGTGCCGCGTCCCAGGCACATTGTGATGGTGGGACTGGGCGGCGGCTCGCTGCTGAAGTTCTGCCACCGCTACCTGCCCGAGGCACGCATCACGGTGCTGGAATTGCGCGCCGACGTGATCGCCCTGCGCGAGCAGTTCATGCTGCCGCCCGACGATGCACGCCTGCGCATCATCGAAACGGACGCCGTCAACTATATCGCCAAGCATCCAGGCTGCGCCGACGTACTGCTGCTCGATGGCTACGACGAAACGGGCCTGCCGCCCGCACTCGGCAGCGCACGCTTCTATGCGGACTGCCTGCGCGCCCTGCTGCCCGGCGGGGTGCTGGTGGCTAACCTGTTCAGCTATGACGAGCACTACCGCGCCATGCTCGCGCGCCTGAACCTCACCTTCAGCGGCGCCGTGTGCCACTTCGACGGCATCGCCGGCAATAATCGCATTATCTTCGCCGCCAGGCCCGACCAGCTCGGGGCGGACCGTGCCTTGCGCATGGTGCGCTTGGTGCGCTAACGGCGGGTGTGCGGCCTGGCTTTCCTGAACCGCTTGCTGCCCGCATGGCAATTGTGGCGTGTGCGCAGGCAGTCGGGCGCGGGCGGCGACTGACAGCGGCCTTCCAGCAGCGTCGATGCTGTTGCTAATTCACAGCAATTTGGTGCAAAATCAGTATCATGCATGTAGTTTATGACAGACTACGGCCTGCGCGGGGCCGGCAGGCGTCGCACCATCGAAGTGTCCATGAAGTGAGATAGGAAAAACCATGCTGCGTGGCCGCCTGCCATTGAAGATTTCTGCCGCTGCAGCGCTGACCTTTGCCTGCGGTATCAGCATCACCGCAGCGCTGTTCGCCGCCATCAGCGAACTCGAATACGACAAAATGAGCCTGAGCCTGCAGCAACGCGCCGGCGCGCGCGTGGCCGCCATCGAGCAGGGACTCGACGACGCGGTCGAGCTGCTGACCACGACGAACCAGCTGTTTGCCGCAGTGCCACAGGTCACGCGCGCACAATTCCAAGACTTCGCCACGCCGCTGCTACAGCGCCATCCTTTCATTCAGGCCTTCAATTTCCACCGCTTCTTGCCGCACGCACAGCGCGCCGCCTTCGAGGCCGAGCTGCGCCA
This sequence comes from Janthinobacterium paucivorans, assembly GCF_051380805.1. Lineage (NCBI taxonomy): Bacteria > Pseudomonadati > Pseudomonadota > Betaproteobacteria > Burkholderiales > Oxalobacteraceae > Janthinobacterium > Janthinobacterium paucivorans. The sequence continues at coordinate 101,878 of NZ_JBNYXR010000010.1, read as the reverse complement.
GATTGTGCCCGATTATGCCATGACGGAAATGCGCGATGGCATCGTCGTGCCCGTCACGACACGCGCCAGCTACCTGGTGGTGGACTACCTCGTCCCCTTGCACAGCAACCGCGCCGCCTTTGGCCTGGACGTCAGCCAGAACAGCTTGCTGGCGCAAGCGTTGGAGCAGGCCATCATCAGCGGCCAGACCACCGCCAGCGGCCTGCTGACTCTGGCGCAGGGGCCGCAACGGGGCTTCCTCATCCTGCGTCCCGTGTACCGCCACGGCGCGCCCCTGCAGACGCTGCAGCAGCGGCGCGCGGCGCTGATCGGCGATACGGCCGTCGTCGTGCGCGCAGACGAACTGGTACAGAAAATCCTCGCCGGAGCCGACTTGCTGGGCGAGCCGCAGCTCGCGCTGAGCGTCTATGCCGACGCTAGCGCAGACCCGCGCCAATTAATCTTCGGCCATGGTCAGGCGCCCGCCGATGCAACGTCCGGAACCTGGCAGTCGCTGCCGCGCTGGCTGCAATTTCCCTATCACAGTCATTATGAGCGAAGCTTTGCTTGCGCCGGTCGCTCCTGGCATGTGCGCGTGGAGGCCCATCCACGCCCCTTCCTGGCCGACCACCTGGGCTCCCTGCTCACCCTGATCACGGGCTTGCTGTTCAGCGTGCTGACGGCAGCGTTCGTGCAATCGCTGACGCAGCGCTCGCGCCGCGTGCAACTGCTGGTGGAACAGCGCACGACCGACCTCAAGCGCAGCAATGAGCTGCTCAGCGCCGACGTGCGGGCGCGCAAGCAAACGGAGCGCGCCTTGCGGGAAAGCGAAAAACGCTTCCGCCGGCTGCTGGCACTGTCCTCGGACTGGTACTGGGAACAGGATGCCAACTTCTGCTTCACCCACATCACCAGCGGTTTCTCGGACAAGTCGAACATGCCGCTGGAACGCTTCATCGGCATGACGCGCTGGGACAACAACCCGGAGATGCGCAATTCGCGCTGGGGCAAGCAGCATATCGCCTATCTGGAATCGCACCTGGCCTTCTCCAACCTCGAATATGCAATGAAAGACCGCAATGGCCAGCTGCGCTGGTTCAGCGTCAATGGCGAACCGCTGTTCAACGAGCTGGGCGAATTTCGCGGTTACCGGGGCACGGGGTCCGAAATCACGGAACGCAAGCTAGTCGAGCAAAAAATCCAGCACATCGCCCACCACGACGTGCTGACGGGCCTGCCTAACCGTGCCCTGCTGCGCGACCGCCTGGCGCAGGCGATGGCCCTGTCGCGGCGCAAGAACCGCGCGCTGTGGGTGCTGTTGATCGATCTCGACCGTTTTAAATTTGTGAATGACAGCCTGGGCCACAAGGCCGGCGACCTGCTCCTGAAAACCATCGCCGCACGCCTGCAGACCAGCCTGCGCGAAAGTGATACTGTGGCGCGCCTGTCGGGCGATGAATTCGTCGCCATCCTCAGTGAACAGGCCGACGAAGTGCTCAGCGACGCCATCGTGCAGCGCCTGATGCATGCCGTGGCCCAGCCGGTATTGCTCGACGGCAAAGAATTTTTCGTCACTTGCAGCATCGGCGTGGCCGTCTACGACATGTCGCGCTACGACGCTCCCGGCGACGTGACCTTGCATGGCGAGACGCAGAACCTGATCGAGCAAGCCGACATCGCCATGTACTGCGCCAAGAAACAGGGCCGCAACAACATCAAGTTCTATACCACAGCCATGAACCAGGCCACGCTGGAGCGCCTGCGCATCGAGACGGCGCTACGCAACGCGCTCGAGCGCGAGCAGTTCGTGCTGCATTACCAGCCGCAGGTGGACCTGGCCAGCGGGCGCATCGTCGGCGTGGAAGCGCTGCTGCGCTGGCAGCACCCGGAGCTGGGCATGGTGGCGCCGCAGCGCTTCATCGCGCTGGCAGAAGATACGGGCCTGATCGTGCCGATCGGTGCCTGGGTCATGCGCCAGGCGTGCGCGCAGGTGAAAAGCTGGCATGCGGCGGGGCTGGACAAGCTGCGCCTGGCCGTGAACCTGTCGGCGCGCCAGTTCAATGAACCGAACCTGGTCGCCTCGATCGCCGAAGTGCTGCTCGAAACGGACCTGCCGCCCGCCTGCCTGGAACTGGAATTGACGGAAAGCCTGTTCATGCACGACGTGGCGCTGGCGGTCAGCCAGCTGCACGACATGAAGGCACTGGGGGTGCAACTGTCGATCGACGACTTCGGCACCGGCTATTCGAGCTTCGCCTACCTGCGCACCTTCCCCATCGACGTGCTGAAGATCGACCGTAGTTTCGTCGGCGACGTGGCGCGCGATGCCGACGATGCGGCCATCGTCGTCTCCATCATCGCCCTGGCGCACAATTTGAAACTGCGCGTGGTAGCCGAAGGCGTGGAAACGGCGGAACAACTGGACTACCTGCGCCAGCACGGCTGCGATGAAGCGCAAGGCTATTATTTCAGCCACCCGCTGCCCGCACACGAGGTGGAACTGCTGCTGCGCAGCGACATCAACGTGGCCGCCTGAGCGGGCATCTCGCTCAAGCAAACTCACAGGCATGGCAGCAGTTGCGGCGTGCCAGCGACGCTACTGCTTGAATTCCAGCGAGAAACTGAAAGGCACCACCATCGCGCAGGGATGGCCCGCGCATCGGCCCGGCGAATATTTGGCGAGCATGAAGACAGATGCCGCCAGCTTGCCAGCCTCGCTGTCGGGACTTTCCAGCACGACGACACTCTGTGGCACGCCATTTTCGTTGACACTGACATTGGCGCGCAATACGCCGGTGATGCCCGCATACGAAATCATATGGCGCATGGCGCGCGACACGAACGACAAGCCCTTTTCCGGATAGGCCGGCACATCATCATCCTGCAACAAGGGGTAGCGGCGTTTGACGAGCATTTGCTGCTCGAGTGTCAATTCGGCATACGATTTTTCCGGCGGTACGGCATGGCCGCTACTGACAACGGGCGCAATATTCGAGCCGATATATGCGTCTTTCTGCTTGATGTCATACAGCCTCGGTGTCGCAGAAGCCTCCGGCTGCTGCGTCAGCTGAAAGCTGCCATTGAAGCGTGCCTTCAGCACTTGTCCGTTCGGATATAGTATTTCGCCGTCCCCCAGAGGATTCCCTTCGTGCCATGCGCCCCGATAGACGCCGCCCAACGCAAATGTCATGCTGCCGCTGCCTTCCGGACCATTCTGCCAGCCGCCCTCATAGCGGTCGCCATTTCGCGCTATCACCGTCACTGCACCGGCTGGCGCATCGCGCTCGAACGTGGCGGTCATCTTTGCCTTGTCCGCAAAGACGATCAGGCCAGGACCTTCAAGCATGCCGTTCCGATAGCTGCCTTGGTGCAGGCTGCCATCCGCCCACTGCGCGATACCTTCACCCTGCGGCTGGCCCTCGCTCAGCGTCCCTTCATAGCGTTCCGTTGCCTTGCCGTCCTTGCTCCATTGCAAGGCACCGGGTCCGCTGGCATAGCCTTCCTTGCAGGCGCCACTCCAGTACGCCGCTTGACCGGCAACCCGCGCATGCTCGGCAACACGACAATCGGCCTTGCCGGCGTAATTGATCTCAGCGGCGCCGGCACTGGACGCACACAGCAAGACAATCAGGAAAAATAGCCTTTTCATTTCATCCTTGGAATGTTTTTGATTGCCATAGGCTAACATGCCAGATTTGATGGAAAATACGCGTTTTCTCACGCAGCGCACTGCAGCTGCCGCCGCACGCTATAGCGCAGGCAGCCTCACCAGGACCTCAAGTTCCTCCCAGCTTCCGTGCGGACCCCAGCCGGCCAGGAACGCGTCGACATCGAGCTTACTGGCAACGTCGGTCTGCGCCTCTGCTTGCTCCCACAGCGCGTCGCACTCCTAGCAGACCATCACCTGCTGCCCCGTTTTGCGGATGGTTGCGTGCAGCAGGTCGCCATATTGGCCGCAAGTCGGACACTGCATGCCGCTGTCCATGGCTACAGCTTCTGCCGGAGGAATTCGAGGAAACAGCGGATGCGCAGCGCCTGCTGCGTATTGCGCTCATACACGGCGTCGATCTGCTGGCGATAGCCGGTGTAAAACGGCTGCAGCACCTTGACCAGGCGGCCGGCCGCGATGTCAGCCTGCGCCATGAAGTCGGGCAAGCAGACGATGCCCTGGTCGTGCAGCGCCAGCTGGCGCAGCGTTTCTGCACTGGTCGCGGCCAGCGCAGGCACGGTCTGCAGGCTGTTGCCGGCAGCGTGGCGCAGCGGCCAGTGATTGCCCCGTTCATCTTGCGCAAAACCCAGCAGGGCATGGCCGGACAGCGCTTCCGGCGTGCCTGGTACGCCGTGGCGCGCCAGGTAGGCGGGCGTGGCCAGCACGTGCAGGGGACTGGCACTGAGCGCTCGCGCATGCAGGCTCGAATCGACGGGCGCGCCGATGCGAATAGCGATATCGGTGCGCTGTGCGAGCAGGTCGGCGATCTGCTCGTTGCTGCTCAGCTCCAGACGGATCTCAGGGTACATGGCGCGAAACTCGGCCACGTGGGGCACCACGCAATGGAACATGAAGGGCGAGGCGGCATCCACGCACAGGCGCCCAGCAGGCTTCTGGCGGCGGATGCGGATCGATTCCTCGACGTCTTCCATCGAGGCAAGGATGGCGCGCGCCTTGTCCAGAAATAGCTGCCCCTCTTCCGTCAGCTCCATGCGCCGCGTGGTGCGCGTCAGCAGCGAGGTAGCCAGCTTGTCTTCCAGGCGCGACAGCGCGCGGCTGACGCCCGAGGTGGTTTGCCCCAGATGCACGGCGGCCGCGCTCAGGGTGCCGCTGTCGATGACGGTGACGAAGATTTTCAGGTCGTCCGAATTGATATCCATTGCTGCCTTCTTATTACACACATTATTGCCGGAATTTCACAGATCCCGGCATTATAATAGAATCACGGCAACAATCAGGGCGATAGGCAAGATCAGGCAACGTAGAACAAAATGGCGATAAAATGACAGCTACTGCCAGCCAGCACGCATAGGTGCCAGATGCCGTGACCATGGCGCAGCTTGTGGTCGGTGGCATAGAAAACGATACCGCCCGTGTAGCACAGCCCGCCGGCCACCAGCCACAGGAAACCGTTCCACTCGAGCGCCGCCAGCAGCGGCTTGATGCCGATGACGATCAGCCAGCCCATGGCCACGTAAATCACCAGCGACAGGATGCGCGCGCCTTTCGCGTACACATATTCTTGCACGATGCCAAACAGGGCCAGCGCCCAGACGACGCCGAACAGCGACCACCCCCATGGCCCGCGCAGGGTCACCAGCATGAACGGCGTATAGGTTCCCGCGATGAGCAGGTAGATGGCACAGTGGTCGAGCCGCTGCAGCACAGCCTTGGCCTTGCCGCGCACGCTGTGGTACAGGGTGGAAGTGAGGTACAGAGTCAGCAGCATCGCCGCATACACGCTGCAGCTGACGATTTTCCAGGGGTCGCCCGCGCGAGCTGCGGCGGCGACCAAGATGACGCCGCCGATGGCCGCCAGCGCGGCGCCCAGCATATGGGAAATACTATTGAACCGCTCACCGTGGTACATGCTTGACCGCCCGCTGCGTTAAAAAACGCTCATCGTACACGCTTGGGGAGATCTCGGTGCGCGGTTTGCGCAAGGCAGTACCGCTAAAAACCGGGGCGCATGCAGTTGCCGCCCCGTTTATTGCGGCTCAGCCTATCAAGCCGCTTCCGCCTTCTTGCGCGCGGGACGGCGTGCCGGGGTCTTGCGCGGCGCCTTGGCCGGCTTGGCTTCCGCCACGAGCGCCACTTCCAGCGGCGCCATTTCGACGACAGGCGCCGCTTCAAGTACGGCGTCAAGCGCCTTCTTGACCGGCTTTTTCGATGCTGCCGCCTTGCGCGCCGGCGTGCGCGGCTTGGCCTTGGTCTTCGCTTCGGCAACAGTTTCGGCGACCGTTTCCACGACCACCTCGGCTACTGGCTCGGGCGCTGCTGCCACCTCGACTGCCTCGGCACGCGCTTCGCGGGCGCCATCGCCATTCTTGCGGCCACCACGGCCATTACGGCGCGAACCGCGCTTGGCGCTGCCTTCTTCTGCCACCACCTCGGTTACCGCTTCGACTACTTCCTGCGGCGCTTCCTGCGACGCTTCCGGCTGCACTTTCGGCTGTGATGCCGGCACAAACTGCTCGGTGACAGCCGCTTCGGCCTCGGCCACCGGCACGAAGGCCTGTGGCGCTTCGCCGCGGCGATGTTCATTCTGCTTGCGGCCACCACGGCTATTGCGGCGCGCATCGCGGCGGCTACCGCCTTCGCGATGGTTGCCCTCTTCCGCCGTCACGCCAGTGTCGCCACTGGCAGTGGACTCGCTGACTGTCTGCGTGTTCGCGGCAGCCGGCGCGGCTACCAGGGCGCTGCTGCGGTAGACATAGGCACCCGATTTCTCGTCGCGGCCAAATTCGAGCAAGCCGCGCGTCTGCGCTTCTTCCAGCAAGTTGCCGAAGGTACGGAAACCATAGTAAGACTCGCTGAAGTCCGGTTTGCGGCGCTTGATTGCTTCTTTCAGCATCGAAGCCCAGATCTTGCCGCTGTCGCCGCGCTCGGACACCAGCGCGTCGAAGGTTTCGACGGCCATGTCGATCGCTTCGGTCTTGCGCGACTCGTATTTTTCCTTGCGGCGTACTTCTTCGTCGGGCGAACGCTTGACGGCTGCAGCCGGGCTTTCGCGCGCATCGCGCTTGGCGGCAGTGCGGCGGCTCTCGCGCACCAGGTCATCGTAGAAAATGAACTCATCGCAGTTCGCTACCAGCAGGTCGGAGGTTGACTGCTTGACGCCCACGCCGATCACCTGCTTGGCATTTTCGCGCAGCTTCGACACCAGCGGCGAAAAGTCGGAATCGCCGCTGATGATGACGAAGGTATTCACATGCGCCTTGGTGTAGCACAGGTCCAGGGCGTCGACCACCAGGCGGATGTCGGCAGAATTCTTGCCGGACTGGCGCACATGGGGAATTTCGATCAACTCAAAGTTCGCCTCATGCATGGTGCCCTTGAAACTTTTATAACGGTCCCAGTCGCAATAGGCCTTCTTGACCACGATGCTGCCCTTGAGCAGCAAGCGTTCGAGGATGGGCTTGATATCGAATTTTTCGTAGTTTGCATCTCGCACGCCGAGCGCGACGTTCTCGAAGTCGCAAAACACGGCCATGCTGAGGTTTTCTGGGGATGACGCCATAAGGGTGAATTCTCGCTCGATAATAAGGGCTGACGGAAGGCGCAACGCCTCCCTTTTCGCCTAGTATATTCGCCCATCGCCCGTTTCGGCGACAACTATCGTGCGCGGTACGCCTATTGCGCATGGTCAGCGGCGTTTGCACTGGTGCTGGCGCGTAAGCCGGCGACGCTTTCAGGGGCCGACAAGGAAAACTGAGCAGAAAACCGGGGAAACAGGGCGTAACAGGTGGAACAAGAGTAAACTAGCGGCATTCTGAAGGAGCCGTCATGTCCATATCCGCACTCACCACCGGTACCTCGGGGCTGACCGCCAACCAGCGCGCGCTGGACGTGGCCGCCAATAATATCGCCAATGCGAATACGCCGGGCTTCCAGCCACAATCGGCCAACTTCCAGGAAACCAGCCCGGCCGGCACCGGCGTCACCCTTTCCGTCGAAGGGCGCAAACTGGCCGCCAGCGAGAGCGTCAGCGGCGCCAATGCGACTGCGGCCAAGGCCGCTGAAAGCAAGCCCAACGGTGTGGGCCTGGCATCCGAACTGACGGATAACCTTGTCTACAAGGCTGGCTTCAACCTGTCGGCAAATGTCGTCAAGGCGGCCGACCAGGCCTTGGGCAGCCTGATCGACGTCAAGACCTGAACCGCGCAACTATCAACACAATAGTTTAATTTCTCCTCTCCAGCGCCAGCCAGTCGGCGACACCGGCGTTTTCCCCGCGCACATCCATAACGCCAGCCCGCGCATGCAGGGCAAGGACGCCCTCGCCTGCCGCGCATCACTGCACGGCTTCGCGCAACAATTGCTCCCCCGCGCCAACTGCTGCACAAATGCGCGCCGGTGCGGCATCAGCAAAGTCGCGCGCGAGCCCAATCTCAGGCCTTTTTCATGCAGCGCAGCATTTCGCTGTGCGAACGGACGTTTCACAAAACGGTTGACTTGTACGCTACGGCTAGGCAAACTCACTTCGGGGAGGTGGAAAATGAATGCACATATGACAAATCGTCAGGTCGCAGCAGATCCGGAAATCATGGTCTTCAGCGATGATGAGGAAGGCAAGGACCGCCAGTTCGTCAACGCGCTGGCGCGCGGCCTGGAAGTGCTGCGTTGCTTTTGCCCCGGCGAAGTGTTCCTCTCGAACGCAGACATGGCCAAGCGCACGGGCATCCCGAAACCGACGATTTCGCGCCTCAGCTATACCCTGACCAAACTGGGCTACCTCAATTATTCGGACAATTTGGGCAAGTACCAGCTGGGCGCCGGCGTGCTGGCCCTCGGCTACCGCATGCTGTCGCACCTGGACGTGCGCAAGATGGCACGCCCGCACATGGAAGAACTGGCCGAACATGCGCAGGCCTCCGTGTCGCTGGGCACGCGCGACCGTCTCAGCATGGTCTACGTGGAGACCTGTCGCAGCAGCGCCAACGTCACCCTGCGCCTCGACGTCGGTTCGCGCATTCCCTTGATGACAACGGCCATGGGCAAGGCCCTGCTGTGCATCTTGCCGCAGGCCGAGTGCGACTATCTGATGGATCATGCACGCGCACACGACACAGAACGCTGGCCGCGCATCAAGGCCGGCATCGAGCAAGGCTTCAAGGATTACCAGGAGCGCGGCTTTTGCATCTCTGCCGGCGAATGGCAAAGTGACGTGCATGCGGTGGGCGTGCCCATGCCGGGCCTTGACGGCGAACAGGTGATGGCCTTCAATTGCGGCGGCCCCGCCTTCCTGCTATCGCGTGAAAAACTCGAATCTGACCTGGGGCCGCGCCTGGTTGCCTTGGTCAAGACAGTGGAAAAAAATCTGGGTCGCGGTTAGACTGCGCGCCCCCTCTCAACATTGCCTCCGAGGACTCCGATGATACGCGACGAAGAAACTCTGAACATTCTGCTCGACAGCATCGCCCGTTTCGTGCGCGAAGTGCTGGTGCCGAACGAGGCGCTGGTAGCCGAAACGGATACGATACCGCCCGCCATCGTGGCGCAGATGCGTGAACTGGGCCTGTTCGGCCTGTCCATCCCGGAAGCCTATGGCGGCCTGGAGCTGAGCATGGAAGAGGAAGTGCGGGTCGCCTTTGAAATCGCCCGCACTTCGCCCGCCTTCCGCTCGCTGATCGGTACGAACAACGGCATCGGCTCGCAAGGCATCGTCATCGACGGCACGCAGGCACAGAAACAGCACTACCTGCCGAAGCTGGCGAGCGGCGAGATCATCGGTTCATTCGCCCTGACGGAAGCCGATTCCGGCTCCGATGCGGCATCGCTGCGCACGAGTGCCGTGCGCGATGGCGATTTTTATATTCTCAACGGCAGCAAACGCTACATCACCAACGCGCCCGAGGCCAGCATCTTCACGGTGATGGCGCGCACGGACCCCATCAAGCGCGGCGCCTCAGCGATCTCCGCCTTCATCGTGGAAAAGGATACGCCGGGTCTTTCCCTGGGAAAAATCGACAAGAAAATGGGCCAGCAAGGCGCGCATACCTGCGACGTGATCTTTGAAAACTGCCGCGTACCGGCAGCAAACATCATCGGCGGCAAGGAAGGCGTGGGCTTCAAGACGGCCATGAAGGTACTCGACAAGGGCCGTTTGCACATCGCCGCCGTCTGCGTGGGCGCGGCCGAGCGCATGCTCGCTGACGCGCTGGCGTATGCCATGGAGCGCCAGCAGTTCGGTCAGCCTATCGCGCAATTTCAACTGATCCAGGCCATGCTGGCCGACAGCAAGGCAGAAATTTACGCCGCGCGCAGCATGGTGCTCGATTGCGCGCGCCGGCGCGACAGGCAAGAAGACATTTCGACAGAAGCGTCGTGCTGCAAGCTGTTCGCCTCCGAAATGTGCGGCCGCGTGGCGGACCGCTCCGTGCAGATCCACGGCGGCGCAGGCTACATCAGCGAATATGCGGCCGAGCGCTTCTACCGCGACGTGCGCCTGTTTCGCATCTACGAAGGCACGACGCAGATCCAGCAAATCGTCATCGCCCGCAACATGATCAAGGCAGCGCAAAAGTGAAGCAGGCGGCGATGGATATCCCAGCCTTGCTGGCCCGCTTGCCGGCGCGCCTGTCGGCTATCCCCGCCTACTGGGCGGCGCGCGCGCCGGACGCGCCCGCGCTGCACGAGGGTGGACGGCACTGGACCTATGCGCAGTTACAGCACAGTGTGGAAAATGCAATGCAGTTGTTGCGCAAGCTCGACGTGCGCGCCGGCGACCGCCTGATGGTGGTGGGCGAAAACGGCGCGCTGCAAGTGGCGCTGATCTTCGCGGCCGCCAGTATCGACGCCTGGATCGTCAACGTCAATGCGCGCCTGTCGGCACGCGAGATCGACACCATCGCCACGCATTGCTCGGCGCGGCGCGTGCTGTTCCTGGCCGGCGCCTCGCCGGAAGCGGCCGCGCATGCGGCGCGCCACGCTGCGACCCCATGCCGGGTCGATGGCATGGGAGAGCTGCTGGCGGGTGGCTTGAACGACACAGCCATCGCCGAAGCCTGCGTGACCGGCAATGAACAGGTGGCCGCGCTGATCTACACGACGGGCACGACGGGACAATCGAAGGGCGTCATGCTGACGCACCGCAATCTGCTGTTCATTGCTGCCGTCTCAAGCACATTGCGCGGCTTGACGCCCAGTGACCGCGCCTACGGCGTGCTGCCGATTTCGCACGTGTACGGTCTGGCCTCGGTTGCACTGGGCACGCTGTATGCGGGCGCGGCGCTGTATCTGGTGCCGCGCTTTTCCGTCGACGCGCTGCTGGGCGCGCTGAAAAGCGAGGCATTGACCATCGTGCAAGGCGTGCCCGCGATGTACGCCAAGCTGCTGCAAACCCTGGGCGGCGCCGACACGCCGCTGCCCACCCGGCTGCGCTTCGCGTATGCGGGCGGCTCGCCGCTGGCACCATCACTCAAACACGACGTCGAAAAACTGCTGGGCACCGCGCTGCACAACGGCTACGGCATGACGGAAAGCGCGCCCACCATCAGCCAGACGCGGCTCGACGCGCCGCGCCAAGACAGTTCCGTCGGCACGCCGATTCCGGGCGTGGAAGTGCGCGTGGTGGACGTGGCCGGCGCGGACGTGGCGCCGGGCGAAGCGGGCGAACTGTGGGTACGCGGACCGAACGTCATGGCCGGCTATTACCGCGAACCTGCCTTGACGGCGGCGACCATGCGCGATGGCGGCTGGCTCAACACGGGCGACATGGCGCGCCAGGAGCCGGACGGCGCCCTGTTCATCGTGGGCCGCACCAAGGAGCTGATCATCCGTTCCGGCTTCAATGTGTATCCGCTGGAAGTGGAAACCGCTCTCAACGCGCATGCTTGCGTGGTGCAGTCGGCTGTGGTGGGACGCACCCTGGACGATGGCAACGAAGACGTCATCGCCTATGTGGAACTGGACCCGCAGCACCCCGTGACGCTGCAGGCTTTGCACGATTACCTGGCGCAGACCCTGTCGCCTTACAAACGCCCGTCGGCCATCATCGTCATGGACGCGCTGCCAGCGGCCGCCACGGGCAAGATTTTAAAGGGCCAGTTGCGGCTACTGGCACAGAACAGGCAGTAAATTTTCCATTGCAGTTGCTTTCAATAGACCCGACAATAAAACCCAGGCGGGTAGCTTTGCCGGCACCGATCCTGGCGCCGGCAAACCGAGTCACATCACCGGAGGAGACACGATGAAACGCAGATACACACGCATCGCCATGGCAGCGCTGCTTGCCAGCGCCTCGATGACGCACGCCAGCGCCGACGAATTCCTGGTCGGCGCGGAAATTCCCCTGACGGGCAACCTGGCCAGGGTCGGCGCCGGCATGCAAGAAGGCATCATGGTGGCAGCCGAGGTATTTAACAAGAGCAATGGCAAGCACACCATCAAGGTCATCACCATCGACGACGAATCGGCGCCCGCCAAGGCCATCGCCGCCGTGGAAAAACTGGCCAGCCAGGGCGTGGTGGCCATCACGGGCGGCTATGGCTCAAACAATATCTCGCCTGCCTCGGATACGGCGAACAAACTGGGCCTGGTCTACATCACCTCGGGCGGCGTGGACGACAGCTTGGTGACCAGCGGGCGCAAGAATTTTTTTCGCATCAATAACACAGCCGGCTACGAAAAGGCCATGCTGGGACTGTTACAGGACGTGGGCGCCAAATCCGTCTCCATCGTCTATTCGACCAAGGATGCCACCACGGGCCTGGCGAAAGACGTGGAAAAGGCCCTGGCCGCCAGGGGCGTGAAGGTGACGACGCACTCGTTCGACCCAGCCATTACCGACTTCAAGCCCATCATCAACAAGATCAAGCTGCAGGATAAATCAGAAGTGGTGGCCATGGTCGGCTATGAAAACGACTACGTGGGCATCATCCGCGCAGCCCGCGTGCTCAAGCCAAAAATCAAGGCCATGGTGGGCGTGTGGTCGCTGGCCACGCCGAAGATGGCGGCCGACTTCCCTGAGCTGATGCCAAATGTCTTCGGCACGGCCTTGCTGCCCTTCCCCGCCGACTTCAAGACAGCCGACGGCATGACTTTCAACGACGCCTACAAACAGCTGTACAAGAAGGAACCCGATTACCTGGGCCAGTTCGGCTATGTGCAATCGATGCTGCTGTTCGAGGCGATCGCGCGCGCGGCCGACAAGGGCACGCTCAAGAAAGGCGGCGTGGCCGAGGAAATGCGCAAGACAGACCGCGAAACGCTGATCGGCCGGGTGCAGTTTTCCGCCAATGGCGACAACCCGAACTTCGTGCATCGCATGGCGCAGCACCAGGACAAGAAGGTGGTCATCGTCTGGCCAAAAGAACACGCCACGGGCAAGCTGGCCTATCCAGCCCTGCCCTGGTAAGCGGCAGCCTCCCCCTGCACACGCGCACGCCCGCCGGGCGTGCACCGATGAACGGCATCGCTGATGCATCCGTGGCGATGCAAGCGGGATGCCTGACGGGACGACGACATGACAGAATTAATCTTGCAAGCCCTGTATTCGGGCTTGCTGCAGGGCGGCTCCTACGCCCTGATCGCACTGGGACTGGCGCTGGTCTTCGGGACCATGAAGGTGATCAACCTGGCGCACGGTGAACTGGTGCTGCTGGCCGCTTACATTGCCTACAGCGTGGAGTCTGGCCTGGGGCTCGGCCCCATGTTCGCCATTCCCATCGCGCTGGTGATCGTCAGCCTGGCGTCCGTGGGCGTCTACCTGATAGTGAGCCGCATCCAGAAAGACCGCGAAATCAATTCGCTGATCCTCACCTACGGCATCGGCGTCATTCTCACCAATGGCATCTTGCTGGTGTGGAAGGCGGACATCCGCTCGACCTCATCGAGCTGGCTACAGGAGGGCATCGAGATCGGCCCGTTTTTCAGCATGCGCAGCGAAGTGATTTTCTTCGGCGTCAGCCTGGTGCTGATGGCGGCGCTATGGCGCTGGCTCGCCACCAGCTGGTATGGCCGCGCCGTGCGAGCCGTTTCCAGCAACCGCGACGCAGCCAAGCTGATGGGCATTGACCCGGGCCGCACGGAACTGGTCTCCTTCCTCGTGGCCGGCATCCTGGCCGCCTTCGCCGGTGTCGCCCTGTTCAGCTATGGCGTGATCCAGCCGGCCTACGGCGGCGCGCTGACGGTAAAAGCGTTCATCATCACGGTATTGGCCGGCATCGGCTCGATCCCCGGTGTGCTGATCGCCGCCGTGCTGCTGGGCGTGGCAGAAGCGCTGACCGTCACCCTGGCCAGCTCCGCGCTGCAGGAATTGTCCGGTATGGTGCTGTTCCTGCTGGTGTTGTTCATCATGCCCAATGGTTTGTTCGGCGCACAACGGAGGCGCGGATGAAGCGCTCGACACTGATTTCAACAGCCAGTTTGCTGCTGGCCGCGTATATTGCCGTACCGCTGGCCCTGGGCGGCAACCAGTATGTGATGAGCATGGTGGTGGCGGCCCTGATCATCGGCGGCGTGGCCATGTCCTGGGCCCTGCTGGGCAACTTGGGCGGCATGGTCAGCTTCGGCCATGCGGCCTTCTTCGGCGTGGGCGCGTATGTCTCCGCCCTCACTAGCGTGAAACTGGGCTTGCCCGTGTTACCGGCCATGCTGCTGGGCGGCGCGGGGGCAGCCATCGCTGCCGTCATCATGCTGCCCGTGCTGCGCCTGCGCGGACCGTATTTTGCGCTGGCCATCCTCGCCTACGCGCATATCTTCCGCATCCTGGCCACGCAATGGAGTTCGGTCACGGGCGGCGCCGGCGGCATCAACAACATTCCCACCCTGCCGACCGTTCTCGGCTTCGATTTGTCCAGCAAGACGGGTGCCTACCTGGTGGTGCTGACGCTGGTGGTAGCCTGCGCCTTCGCCTACAGCCGCATCCGCGCCAGCCACTACGGCATCGCCCTGCGCGCCATGCACGACAGCGAAGACGCCACGCGCGTCGTCGGCGTCAACAGCACCTTGCTGAAAGGCGCCATGCTGCTGGTCTCAGCCTTCATGGCGGGCCTGTTCGGCGCCTTCAACGCCCACTACATCAACTTCCTGGAACCGGACTACGCCTTCAGCAGCCTGTGGGTGACCTTGCCCATCGTGGCGGCCATCTTCGGCGGCTACCGCACGCTGCTCGGCCCCGTGCTGGGCGCCGTGGTGGTCTACCTGGTCGACCAGCTCATTTTCAAAGCGCTGATCCCCACGGGCCACCAACTGGTGCTGGGCGTGCTGCTGGTGACGATGATCGTTTTCAGTCCGAACGGCCTGCTGCCGCTGCTGAAAAAGTGGCTGAAGAAAGTGCCGGTCAAGGAAAAAGCGAAGGAGAAAGCACATGCTTGAACTCGATAATGTCTCGGTGCGCTTCGGCGGCCTGACGGCCGTCGATTGCGTCACGTTGAAAGTGGGCAGCCACGACGTGATCGGCCTGGTGGGCGCGAATGGCGCCGGCAAGACCACGCTGTTCAATGCGATCTCGGGCCTGGTGCGCCCCACCAGCGGCAGCATCCGCTTCGAGGGACGCGACATCATGGCCACCCCCATGTACCAGCGCGCGCGACTGGGACTGGGCCGCACCTTCCAGATTCCGCAACCGATGCATGAATTGACAGTGCGCGAAAACCTCATCGTGGCACAGCGCTTCGGCACCGGCACGGTGGACATGCGCAAGATCGATGAAATACTCGAATTCACCAGCCTGGCGGACAAGGCCGGGCGCGACGCGGCCAGCGAACTGGCGCTGACGGAGCTCAAAGCACTGGAAGTGGCCAAGGCCTTGGCCACCAATCCGAAACTGCTGCTGCTCGATGAAGTGCTGGCGGGCCTGGAAACGAACGGCAAGCGCCGCTTCATGGGCATGCTGAAGGATTTGCATGCCGCCTTTGGCGTGGGCATCGTCATGATCGAGCACGACATCGAAACGATCAGCAATCTGTGCCAGCGCGTCGCTGTGCTCAATTTTGGTCAGTTGATCGCCGACGGCACGCCCGACGCGGTCTTCCGCGATGCGGCCGTCATCGAAAGCTACACGGGAGCCGCGCATGCTTGAACAAATGCTTGAAGCGACACCTGAAACGATGCCTGAAACGATGCCCGAGACGATGCTCAAGATAACAAACCTGCGCGCCGGCTATGGCGCCATCAATGTGCTGTGGGATGTGTCGCTGTCCGTCCAGAAGGGCAAGCTCACTACCATCATCGGCCCGAATGGCGCCGGCAAGACCACCGTGCTGCGCGCCATCATGGGCCTACTGCCGGTGAGCGCGGGCAGCATTGCGCTCAACGGCAGTAGTATCAACGGCACGCCCACCTGGAAGATGAGCGACGCGAAAGTCACCATGATCCCTGAGGGGCGCATGACGTTTCGCGACATGAGCGTGGAAGAAAACCTGATCATGGGCGCCTTCCCGAAGGAGCATCGCAGCCACATGCCAGCCCGCCTGGCCGAGGCCTATGCCATGTTCCCGCGCCTGCACGAACGGCGCCGGCAGCTGGCCGGGTCACTGTCCGGCGGCGAGGCGCAGATGCTGGCCATGGCGCGAGGATTGATGTCGGACCCGTCGCTGCTGATCATCGACGAGCCTTCGCTGGGACTGGCGCCGCTGGTGGTCAACGAACTGTTCGACATCCTCGCGCGCCTGAAAGACGGCCGGCGCACCATCATCCTCGTCGAGCAGAATACGGCGCGCGCCGTGGGCGTGGCAGATCACGTCTACCTGATGCAAAGCGGCACAGTGGCGCTGTCGCAAAAAGCTTCCGAGGTCAACCTCGATCATTTACATGCGCTATATTTTGCACGCTGAATGACAACAGCCGCACGCAGTTGATATCCGTTGGCGTCAGTCGTCAGTCGTCATCGTCGTCGGCCAGCTTGTCAAACGCCAGCAGCGCACTTTTGCCAAGTCCGGCCGTCACGAAGGGATCGTCGGCCGCAAGGCGGCCCGTATCGACCAGCATGCGCAGCTTGCTCAAGCGCTCGCCCAGCGCCAGCGCTTGCGCCTGCGGATCGGCATCGGTGTGGGCATCGGCGTCGACATCGACGCCCGCCTGCTCGATCGCGCGGGTCACGGAGGCGGGAAACTCCCATAATTCGGCGATCCGCACCGACAAGATACGCGCTTGCGCAAACACCTGGGCAATGAAGGCGTCCGATTGCGGAAAGGCATCGGGCGCGTGCATCTGGTCGATCAGGCGGAACGCCACCACCAGGCCGACATTGGCCATCAGTCCCGCGAGATAGGCGTCGAAGGCGTTTGCCTGCATGGCCGGCGCGAGCAGGTTGGCCGCCAGCGCGCATTTCTCGGACTGGCGCCAGATCAGCGGCGCCGTGCGCACGGTCAGCCCGCCGCTTTGCATGCTGACGATGGGACGAAAGGCGACGCGGGCGAGCAGCATGCGCATGCCGTTTTGCCCGAGCAGCATGATGGCGCCTTCCATATTGTTGATCGACGGGCTGGTGTTGTAGCGCGACTGGTAGCAGGGCCTGTTTGCTTCGCGGTAGACCTCGGCGACCAGCAACACGTCCTGCGCCAACTGGCGCGACAGCTCGGCCGCATTCATGTTTTCCTCTTGCAAGGTGCGCATCAACTGCGGAATGATGGCCGGAATGCGCGGTATCAGCGCAGCGCCGGCGATCGGTTCACGCGCCAGGCGCATCAATTCATCCAAAATCTGCTGTTCGGCCTGCTCCGGCGCCTGCGTCGCACCCACGGCCGCCAGCCAGCGGTAGTAGATGGCATCGATTTCGCTGATGGAGGCTGGCTGGCGTGTGATGTCGGGCGCCGCTGCAGATGCAGCTACTGCCACTGGCGCAGGCTTGTTTTTTTCGTCGCCGCCGTTGAGTAATTTTCCTATCCAACCCATTTTGTCGTTCTAACTCTTTATCCATCATTATCGCGCAATCCGCCCCGCAATTTTACTTGATGACAGCCGCGCTGGTGCGGCGAATGTGACCGGCCTTGTGCACCTGCGGCAAAGTGCTACAGTGGTGCCGTCTCGGCTTCTCCTGCTTTGCAAGGCCCCGCCTGTACGATGCAGACCTGGCGCGCCGCGTGACGATCGTGCGCGACACGCCGCAAGTCGACACGCGCCAGCGCATGCTGGCGCATTTATTCCAGCGCCAGACCCACCACCGAGGACAAGTGCATGCCATGCTGGCCGGCACGCGCATCGAAGCGCCGCAGCTCGACGAGTTCTATTGCGCCGGCGAAGCGGGCGGGCACACGATTTTCTTGCGCCGGGCTGGAACGAAGCGCACGTGTGGGCAGGGCGCTCAGTTATTGCCGCCGTGGCAGCAGGCGCACAGCTTGTTGCCGCCGAGGGCGCGGCAACAAGCGCCGACAAGCGCCGGCAATCGCCCGTATCATTGGCGCAACAAAGATCGCGCTAACGCTCGTGCATGGGTTTGATTTAAGACTGGCTTCAGCCTCGCCGTGCATCGTCGATAGGGCGCCAGCAGCCATGGCGACTCCCCTCACACCCACACTCACGGGCACGGCCCAGCGAAAGAGCCAATATGAAAACATGGATGCGCGCCAACAAAGGTTTTTTGATGTTTCTGCTGCTGTTCGGCGTATTTCGCACGGCCGTGGCAGACTGGAATCCGATACCATCGGCATCCATGCGCCCCAACCTGCTCGAAGGCGATGTCGTCTTCGTCAACCGCCTGGCCTTCAACCTGAAAGTGCCGCTGACCGACATTGTGCTGCAGCGCCTGGGCGAGCCTCAGCGCGGCGATATCGTCACCTTTTCCTCGCCAAAAGACGGCACGCGATTAATCAAGCGCATCATCGCCTTGCCCGGTGACACGGTGGAAATGCGCGACGAGCGCTTGCTCATCAATGGCAAAGCCGCGCAGTACACGGCGCTCGACACGGCGCCCGAAACCGTCGCCAACGTAGGCCTGCTGACGGCGCAGCGCATCAGCGAGCGCAACCAGAACGAGCAGCACCGCATCCAGCTCTTGCCGCAAATCGCAGGGGCGGCGCGCAGCTTTGCCGCCGTGACGGTGCCGGTCGACCATTTTCTGATGCTGGGCGATAACCGCGACAACAGCGCCGACTCGCGCTATTTCGGCTTCGTGCCCCGTGAATTGCTGATCGGCAAGGCCGAGCGCATCCTCGTTTCGGCCAATATCGAGGAGCATTGGCAGCTGCGGCTATCGCGTTTCGGCATGCCGCTGGAGCAAATATCTGCCCTTGCAACGGCGCCGCGTTTTTCGGTTAGCATGAGGCACCATGCAAAAAATTTCCTCAGCCAGCGAGCAAGCCGCCAGCGATGATCGCACCCTGGAACCGCTGGCGCAGTTCCTGCAGCGCCATCCCGACGTGCTGCTGCTGACGGGCGCCGGCATCAGTACGGCGTCCGGCATTCCCGCTTACCGTGATACGGAGG
Organism: Janthinobacterium paucivorans; assembly: GCF_051380805.1. Taxonomy (NCBI): domain Bacteria; kingdom Pseudomonadati; phylum Pseudomonadota; class Betaproteobacteria; order Burkholderiales; family Oxalobacteraceae; genus Janthinobacterium; species Janthinobacterium paucivorans. Next base: position 82,821 of record NZ_JBNYXR010000010.1, on the reverse strand, counting down.
GCGTGCGGCACGGTAATGCCCCCGTGCAAGGCCCCGATTTTCGCCGCCAGGAAGCCGTGCGGCGTCGCTACTGGGCGCGCTCCATGGTGGGCTGGCCCACCATGGAGCGCGCCGCGCCAAATCCGGGCCACCTTGCCATCGCACAGATGGCACAGCGCCAGCTGATCGGCGGCCTGGTCACGCAAAACGTCGATGGCTTGCACCAGCAGGCAGGCAGCGCCGCCGTCACGGAGTTGCACGGCAACTTGCATGGCGTGGTGTGCCTCGATTGCCGGGCCCATCACACGCGCCGCCTGATCCAGGATCAGCTCGAACACCACAATCCTCACCTGCTGGGCACCACGGCCACGCCGGCGCCCGATGGCGACGCCTTGCTGGAGCCATCCCAGCTGGCCACCTTCCACCTGCCCGTCTGTCCACGCTGCGGTGGCACCGTGCAGCCGGACGTGGTGTTCTTTGGCGATGGCGTACCCGCGGCCCGCGCGGCCGAAGCCGAGCGTAAGATGATGGAGGCCAGCGCCCTGCTGGTGATAGGCTCGTCCGTCATGGTGTATTCCAGCTTTCGCCTGTGTCGCATGGCGGCCGAAACGGGCAAGCCCGTGGCCGCTGTCAACATGGGCAAGACGCGCGCCGACCATTTGCTGGCCTTCAAGACCGAAGCACCGGCACAAGACATCTTGCCAGCACTAGCGGCCATGCTGGGCTGATACTGACTCGGCGGTACGCCACTCTGGCTATACTGTGCGATTAACGAGGAGAATTCATGCTGGAACTGTTGAGTGAACACGCCTGTTTTGGCGGCGTACAACGCTTTTATCGCCATGACGCGCACGCCATCGGCTTGCCCATGCGTTTTTCAGCCTTCATTCCCGGTACGGCGCCGGGCAGCGCGCTCAGCACCAAGCGCCCGGCCCTGTTTTACCTGGCGGGCCTGACCTGCACGGAAGAAACCTTCATGATCAAGGGCGGCGCGCAGCGCGTGGCGGCCGAACAAGGCTTGATCCTGATCGCGCCCGACACCAGCCCCCGTGGCGCGAATATCGCCGGTGAAACGGAGGCCTGGGATGTCGGCGTGGGCGCCGGCTTTTACGTCGATGCCACCGAAGCGCCATGGAACAGCCACTACCGCATGTATAGCTACATGTTGGAATTGCGCGCGCTGCTGCAACATGAATTGAACATCGACTCCGAGCGCACGGGTATTTTCGGCCACTCGATGGGCGGTCATGGCGCGCTCGTGCTGGCCTTGCGCAACCCGGAACTGTTCCGCTCCGTCTCCGCCTTCGCCCCCATCGCCGCACCGAGCCAGTGTCCCTGGGGCAAGAAGGCATTCACGGGCTACCTGGGCAGCGATGCGGCCAGTTGGCAGCAGTACGACGCCAGCGCGCTGATGCGCAGCAGGCAAGGCCAGCCGGCACTGTTCCCTAACGGCATCTTGATCGACCAGGGCCTGGCCGACAAGTTCTTGCCCGAGCAGTTGTACCCCGAAGTGTTTGAAGCGGCCTGCCGCGACGCCGGCCAGCCATTGCAGCTGCGCCGCCATGCCGGCTATGACCACGGCTACTACTTCATCGCCAGCTTCATGGAAGAGCATCTGCGCTTCCATGCCAAAAACCTGCGCGCCGTGGCCTGATCAAACGCTATTGCAGCGTACTGGCATGCCCGTTGGCACGTTGGCACGCTGGCACGTGATACTGCCACGCGCCCGCATCAGACGGCGCCATGCCGGTCCAGCCCCTTCAGCACCGCTTCCGGGCGGATCGGCAAATGGCGCACGCGCGAGGCCACGGCGGCAAAGATAGCGTTGCCGATGGCGGGCGCCACGGCTGTGGTGGGCGGCTCGCCCATGCCCATCGACGTTGCCGTGCTGGCAACAAATTCAATATCGAGCTCGGGCACGTCGGCCATGCGCAGCGGCGTGTAGGTATTGAGGTTGGTATCCTTCACTTCGCCATTGAGGAAAGCCGTGCCTTCATGCAAGGCCATGCTCACGCCCCACAGCGCGCCCCCTTCCGCCTGCGCCAGCGCGCCATCGGGGTCGACGATGCTGCCCGCGTCGATCACCATGAACAGCTTTTCGACTTTCACCATGCACGTGCTGCGGTCCACCTTGACGCGGGCAACGCAGGCCGTCCAAGTGGGCATGTCGCGCTCCTGGCCAAAGGTGGCGGCGATGCCCAGGCCCGTGTCGGGTGGCATGGGCTTGCCCCAGCCCGCCTTGTCCGCCACCCGCTGCAGCACGTGGGCCAGGCGCGCGGCACCGCCGACGGCGTTCGGCGCACTGCCCGCGTTGCGCCCCGTCGCCTGCAGCAGCGACAGGCGCAAGGCCAGCGGATCGACCTTGGCCGCCTGCGCCGCCTCGTCCATGAAGCTTTCGACTGCCCAATTGGTCCAGCCCGGCCCCACGGAACGCAGCCAGCCGGGGCGAAAACTGCTGCTGGCCAGGTCATTCGACACGGCCCGCACGCGCTGCGCCCCCACCGTGTACCAATGATCGGCACCGGCGATGGCGAACGGGTCATACGGATGACCCTGTTTATCCTTGGCCAGGAAGGCCGGTATCATCGCTTGCGTGGGCCAGCCCGCGCTCGCCTCGTGCACCATCGCCGTCACCTTGCCGGCATCGTCGAAGGCCATGCGCACATGCTGCACGGACGGCGAACGGGGCGAATCGAAACGGGCGTCGTCAGGCCGCGTGCAGATCATCTTGACGGGACGTCCCACGGCTTGCGCCACGAGAGCGGCCGGCACGCAATAATCGCCATTCAAGCGCCGCCCAAAGCCGCCACCGAGCAGATAGGGATGCAGCACGACCTGACTCTCTGGCACCTGCAACGCCTGCGCCAGCACGGGCAGTATCAACGATTGCCACTGGTTGCCTGCATGGATATGCCAGACGCCGTCGATTTCCTGTGCCAGCGCATTGACCGGTTCGAGCTGGAAATGCAGCACGGTGCTAGTGGTGTAGTGGCGCTCGAGCTGCAGGCTGGCATCCTTGAACGCTTGCTCCACACCATCATCATCGACCACGCGGGCACCCAGGCTGGCATCGGCCAGCTGCTTGATGGCGTAGTTGACGATATTGTGCTCGGCCACGTGGGCCGCTGCGCCAGTGCGCCATGTCACCTGCACCAGGTCGGCCGCTCGAATGGCGGCCGCATACGTCTCGGCCACCACCATGACCCAGCCGGGCACCGTCCCGCTGGGGTCTTGCAAGGCGACCGAGCGCAAGTAGCCCTGCACTTTTTTCGCGGCCGTATCATCGATAGACACCACCTTGGCGCCGTAGCGCGTAGGCGGAATCTTCGGACGCGCATACAGCATGCCCTCCACCTGCGCATCGATGCCGTACACGGCCGTGCCATTCGTCTTCGCCGGAATGTCGAGCGCTTGCACCTGCTGACCGATCAGGCTGCGCTGCTGCGCTGTCTTGAGCACGATGGCTTGCAATTGCTCGGGCGTGTACTGGCGCGCCAGCTTGCCACGGCGCACAATTTCGCCATAGCTGATCGAGCGCCCACGGCCATGCACCATGCCCAGTTTGGCATGGCAGGCGGCCACGGGCACGCGCAGCAGGCGCGCGCCCTCCTCGACCAGCGCCAGGCGCCCGGCCGCGCCGGCGCGGCTGAGCGGATCAAAATTCTGCCAGACAGACCAGCTGCCGCCCGTCACCATCAAGCCCCATTTCGGGTCCGTGTCGACGTAATGCAGGCGCACCTTGCTCCAGTCCGCTTCGAGCTCCTCGGCCACGATGCGCGCCAAGGCCGTGCCGATATGCTGGCCCATTTCCGCCTTGGCGATATTCACGGTGACCATGCCGTCACGCTCGATCTGCAACCAGATGCTGGGATCGAACGCCGGTGCGCTGGCTTTGACCGGCGGCGCGGGCGCTACCTTGCCGGCGGCTAAGGAACTGTCGGCGCGCAAGAACGCCAGCGTAAAACCCGTGCCCGCGGCGGCGATCAGGAAACCGCGCCGTCCCAGCGAGCTGGGACGGGCAGCAGAATTTTCTTTCGGCAACTTAAACACCGGGCGCCTCCTGCATGCCGGCCGCCAGCTTGATGGCTTTGCGGATGCGCACATACGCCATGCAGCGGCACAGATTGCCGCTCATGACGGCATCGATATTCGCGTCCGTCGGCTGCGGATAGTCGCGCAGCAAGGTGGCCGCCTGCATGATCTGGCCCGACTGGCAATAGCCGCACTGGGGCGCCTGCGTGGCGATCCAGGCCCGTTGCAGCGCGTGCGTGCCGTCCGGCGACAAGCCTTCGATGGTGGTGATGGCGCAACCGTTGACGGCGGCGATCGGCGTGATGCAGGAGCGCATGGCGCGGCCATCCACATGCACGGTGCAAGCGCCGCACATGCCGATGCCGCAGCCAAACTTCGTGCCTTTTAAGTTGACTTCGTCGCGCAGCACCCACAACAGGGGAGTCTCGGCATCGACCTCGGTGCCGAAGTGCTGGCCATTGACAGAAATGTTATACATAAGTGTTATCCATGAGTGTTATCCATAAGTGCTATCTATGAGCATTGCACATAAGAAAGTTTCAAGAATTACTTGCCGGCACGGGTGCGCGCTACGGCTGCATCCAGGTTCGCCCAGGCCGGCTCGTGGCTGCGGCTGCGGCGCAGATAGGCGGCCAACTGGGCCACGTCATTGTCCGTCAGCAAGGCGGAAAAGCCGGGCATCAGCACGCCGGGCATGGCTTCGTCCTTGCTGATGCCGTGCAATATCACCTGAATCAGGTTGGCGGGATCGGGCGCGCTGACGGCGCTGTTCAAGCTCAGTTCCGGCCGCAGGGCCACGGGCCGACCATCGCTGTTCGAGTGGCATGACGCGCAGGCGGCCACGTACAGGCTGGCGCCACGGTCGTTGTCGACCAGGCTGACGCGCTGCGAACGGGCGATGCCGGTTTTGATCACTGAATCCGCATCCACCTTGCGCCCGGCAGCGCCGGAAACATCGGCAAAATAGGTCGCCAGCGCGCCGATATCGCTATCGGGCGATGCGCCCATGCCTTCGTGCACGACGGCCGACATGGGCCCGGCAGCGACGCCATGCAAAGATGTCGCTCCCGTACGCAAGAAGGCATACAGCTCCTCCTGCGTCCACGGCAGCGCTGCAGTATTGGCGCTGCTCAGGGCCGGCGCATACCAATGGTCGATGGCCGCCCCCAGATACGGTGAATCGGCCAGCTCGGCGCCCAGCGCATTGCGCGGCGTGTGGCAGGCGGCGCAGTGCGCCAAGCCTTCGGCCAGGTAGCGGCCACGGTTCCAGTCCGGCCCTTGTGCGGGATCGAGCTGATAGCTGGCCGGTTTGAAAAACAGCAGCTTCCAGCCCGCCTGCAAGGGGCGCAGATTCAAGGGGAAAGGCACGCTATTGGCGGGCACTACCGCATACACGGGTGGGCGCGTCATGAAATAGGCGTACAAGGCCGTCAGGTCGGCGTCCGAGACGAGGTTGAAATGGGTGTAAGGAAAGACAGGAAACAGGTGCGCACCATCGCGCCCCACGCCTTCGCGCATGGCCCGCTGAAAGGCCGCTTGCGACCAGCGGCCGATGCCCGTTTGCGGGTCGGGCGTGATATTGGTCGCGTAGATCGTACCGAACGGCGTGGCCAAGCCGTGGCCGCCCGCGTAATCGGCGCCGCCCTTGGCCGTATGGCAGGCGGCACAATTACCCATGCCGGCCAAGATGCGGCCGCGCTCGACCGCTGGCGGCGAAAAGGCCGTGGCGGCAGGCGGATTGACGGGCGCCAGCGCGGGGCGCCAGTAATATAGGTAGGTGGCCAGGGCCGCCATGATAAGCAGCGCCAACAGCAGTAGCAGGCCCGTCAAGATTTTTTTCAGCAAAGCAGGTACCGGTAAGTGTCAAAGACCGCGGGCCAGCCGGGAAAAAACGGGGTTGGCGCGTGTTGGCGGGTGTCGGTGAATTTCGCCGAATGTCGCCGAGTGTCGGCGAGTGTCGGCGAGTGTCGGCGGCATGGCCAATTGTCCCGATCTTACCGCGCTTATGACTGCTTGTATGTGCGCAATCACACGCAGGCAATGCCGCGCGTGCTCTGCAGCATATAATCAGCATTTCAGCACGCCGCCGCTCCTCGCTCCTCCATGCATACCGTTGCCATCATCCTCATCCTTGTCTTGAGCGTCGTCCTATGCGGCTTCATCGCCCGCTCGCACTGGGTCAAGCTGCCGCTCCCCCTGATCCAGATCGCCGGCGGCACGGGATTGGCCCTGTTTGGCGTGCAAGTGCCACTCGATCCCGACATTTTCTTCTTGCTCTTCATTCCGCCGCTACTATTTCTCGATGGCTGGCGCATCCCCAAAGGCGCCTTCTTTTCCGATGCGCGCTCGATCCTGATGCTGGCCATCGGCCTGGTGCTGTTTACCGTGCTGGGCATGGGTTTCTTCATCGACTGGCTGATCCCCAGCGTGCCGCTGGCCGTCGCCTTCGCGCTCGGGGCCATCCTCTCGCCGACCGACCCCGTGGCCGTGTCGGCGATCGTCGCTGGCAACCCGATTCCGCCGCGCCTGATGCATATCCTCGAGGGCGAATCCTTGCTGAACGACGCGTCGGGTCTGGTCTGCTTCACGTTTGCCGTGGGGGCCATGCTGACGGGCGGCTTTTCCATCGGCGCCGCCTCGCTGAGTTTCCTGCAGGAAGCCGGTGGTGGCATCATCATCGGCCTGGCCATTGCGTGGGGCGTGGGCCTGACAAATAAATGGCTGGTGAGCAAAGTCGGTGAAGAACCGGGCTTGCAAATCCTCATCAGCATCCTGATCCCGTTTGCCGCCTACCTGGGCGCCGAGCATATCCACGGCTCGGGCATTCTGGCCGCTGCCACGGCGGGCGTGTGCATGCATTATGCCGACCTGATCGGGCGCCCGCTGGCCGCCACGCGCACCCAGCGCAAGGCCGTGTGGGATACCGTGCAACTGCTCTTGAATGGCGTGATCTTCGTCATGCTGGGCGCGCAACTGCCCACCACGGTTGCCGGCTTGCCCGCCGCCTCCGTGGAAGTGGGCGCCGGCAGCGCCTGGAAACTGCCGCTGTTCGTCATCGCCATCACGGTGGGGCTGACCTTCATGCGCTTCATCTGGGTCTTCATTTCCATGAAGCTCACCCTGTTCAAGCATCACAAGAAACAAGCCGGTGAACCGAAGGACGCGGCGCTGCTGGCGCGCCCCAGCCTGCGCCTGCTGCTGGTGGCGTCGTTTGCCGGCGTGCGCGGCGCACTGACGCTGGCCGGCATTCTGACGCTACCCTTGTTCTTGCCTGACGGAAATCGCTTCCCCGCGCGCGACCTGGTCATCTTCCTCGCCATGGGCGTGATTCTACTGTCGCTGATACTGGCCAGCGTGACCTTGCCCCTGCTGACCAAGGGCCTGGTATTCGCGCCGCCCGCGCGCCGCTCGACGGAAGAGCGCAATGCCCGCGCCGCAGCGGCCGAAGCGGCCATCGCGCGGCTGGAAAAAGTCTGCGAGGGCATCGACAAGAATGACAAGCAGCAAATCGTCAACGAGGCGGCCAACCGCCTGATCGAAGCCTACCGGCGCCGGCTCGCGTACGGCGAAAGTAGCAACGACGAAGCCATGCGGCTGCAGGAACTGGCCAAGGCCGAGCGCGCGCTGCGCCTCGAAGCACTCAATGCGGAACGCGATGAACTGTTCCGTCGCCGCATCTCGGGCGAACTGGACGACACTATTCATCTGCGCCTGCTGCGCGAAATCGACTTGCTGGAAGCGACACTGGAAGAATAGCAACACTCTGGCGCGCAACGGCATTGTAGAGAGCGCATGCTCATGGTAAAGAATGCAAGTTTCGACATTCGTCTTTATAATTGAAGGCTCGATAGCATAGCGTCGCGATGTACTTTCGGCATGGACTTCTCAAGCCTGTGCTCATGAGTAGCGCTGTAAATAGCCACCGGACCTGAATAAAGACACACTACGCCGTGCCCTCTTCCCCTTGCCACCGGCAGCGCAGCGCGCCGCCGGCACTGTTCGCCTCTCTGTTGGCCGCCGCGCTGCTGGCCACGCTGTTCGTCTGCAGCACCCTGGCACCGGGCGCGGCGTGGGCGCAAACGGGTGCGGCCGCCGACATGAAACGTCCGGCCGAAGTAGCCCAGGTCCTGTTTGGCATCATCAGTTACGTGCGCTGGCCCGTAGCGCGCCCCGAAGTACGCGTCTGCATGCTCGGCGCGCCCCGCTACGGCGCGGCCATCGTCGACACACCCGCCTCCAGCCTGGGCCAGCGCATACGCGTGAAAGTCGCGCCGACGGTAGCGGCAGCGAGCGAATGCGACGTCGTATACCTGGGCAGCCTGCCCGAGGGCGAGCGCGAGCGTCTGCTGGCGCAGATCATCGGCAAACCGGTTTTGTCGGTCGCCGAACCCGGCACGACCTGCTCCGTCGGCTGCATGTTCTGCCTGCGCCTGGCCGAGGCGCAGATCGGTTTTGACGTCAATCTCGACGCCATCGCCCGCAGCGGCCTGCGCGTGCATCCGAACGCCTTGCAAATTGCACGTCGCAAAGCACCGCCGCCATGAGCGCCAGCATGCTTCCCAAGCTGACACGCAAGCCCCGCCCCACGCTCGACAGCGTGCTGCGGCGCGCCCACCTGAGCGTATCGGTCATCGCCGTGCTGGCAGCGGGCCTGACACTGACGGCCGTGGCCCTGCTGGCCCTGCGTGTGTATTCGGACCAGAACCTGCGCCTGGTGGCCCGCTCGATGAGCTACACAGTGGAAGGAGCCGTCGTCTTTGGCGACTCCATGGCCGCCAGGGAAGCACTGGCCTTGATCGGCGTGAATGAAGACATTGACCAGGCGCAAGTGAGCGACAAGACTGGCAAGGTGCTGGCCCGCTGGGAACGCGGTCAGCACGGCACGCGCTACGCCATCGAACGCGTGCTGACGGGCTGGATTCTGCCCGATTCGTTGACGTTTCCCATCGTGCGTAGTGACCAAGCCATCGGCAGCATCAGGCTGGTGCCGCACAGCCGCAGCCTGCTGCCTTTCTTGCTCAGCGGTCTCTCCTGCCTGTTAGCTTGCCTCGTGCTCAGCCTGGCCGTCGCCGTACGCCTGTCGCGTCGCATGGAAGCCGAAATCACGTCGCCGCTGCGCCACCTAGCGGAAACGGCGCACCGCGTACGGCGCGACCGTTCCTTCGAACTGCGCGTGCCGCCGGCCAATATTGCCGAACTGAACCAGATCAATGACGACTTCAACGCCCTGCTCGACGAACTGGAAGCGTGGCAAAGCCATCTGCAAAAGGAGCACGCCTCGCTGTCGCACCGTGCCAACCACGACAGCCTGACGGGCCTGTCGAACCGCGCCTTCATGGAAGCGACGCTGGAATGCGCCATCCTGGAAGCGCGCGTCGGCACTGGCAAAGTGGCCGTGCTGTTCCTCGACAGCGACCGCTTCAAGTACATCAACGACAGCTTCGGCCATGCCTCGGGCGACCATGTGCTGGTGACGATCGCCACACGCATCAAGCAGCAGTTGCGCGAGGGCGACCTGGTGGCGCGCCTGGGCGGCGACGAATTCGCCATCGTGCTCAAGCCGCTGCGCAGCAGCAGCGATGCCATGCACATCGCCGACAACATCATCGCCGCCATGACGCAAGCCATTGAGCTGCCTACCGGCGACAGCATCGTCAGCTCGCTGACCATCGGCGTGGCCGTCTTCCCTGATCACGCCATCGACGCTGCCTCGCTGGTCGCTGCGGCGGATGCAGCCATGTACCGCGCCAAGCAGGCGCAGCGCGGCACGCGCCAGGTGGCACGCTCGCCGCAACCCCATACTCAACCCTGACCACAAGGAGCAATACCATGCAATTCATTTACAAAAAATTAGGCCTCGGCTTGCTCGGGCTGTTCATGCTGGGCCTGCTGGCCGCCTGCCAGAGCACGCCAGCTAGCAAGCCCATCTTCAACGCCGAGCAAGTCGCCACCTTGCAAGAACAAGGCTTTAAGCAGACCGACGAAGGCTGGGAACTGAGCTTTACCGACAAGCTGCTGTTCGAATTCGATGCCGCCAAGCTGACGCCACAGAGCCGCAGCGCCATCCAGAAAATCAGCGCCGCCTTGCTGAAAGTGGGCATCACACACATGCGCGTGGAAGGCCATACGGATAACGAAGGCCCGGAAGCGTATAACAACAAGCTATCGCTGGCGCGCGCCAACGTGGTGGCCGACGACATGAGCGCTTCGGGTATCGCACGCGACAACATCATCGTCAAGGGCCTGGGCATGAGCAAACCGGTAGCCTCGAACGCCAGCAAGGCGGGCAAGGCCGAAAACCGCCGCGTCACCGTCATCATTTCGGCCCCGTGAACGTAGGCGTGCCCCTCGCGCGCTGGGTCGTGATGGGCGTGTCCGGCTGCGGCAAGAGCGCCGTCGGCAGCCTGCTGGCCGGCGCGCTGGGCGTACCCTACGTGGAAGGCGACGACCTGCATGCGCCGGAAAACGTGGCCAAGATGGCTGCTGGCATGCCACTCGACGATGCCGACCGTGCCGGCTGGCTGGCCGCGCTGCGCGAGCAAATCGCCGCGGCCCGCGCGCAAGGCAGCGGCCTGGTGCTATCGTGCTCGGCCCTGAAACGCAGCTACCGCGACGTGCTGCGCGTAGGCGACCCGGCCCTGCGCTTTGTCCACCTGGACGGCCCGCGCGACGTGCTGTCGCGCCGCATGCAGCGAGCCGGCCATTTCATGCCGCCCAGCCTGCTCGATAGCCAGCTGGCCACCCTGCAACCACTGCAAGCGGACGAGACCGGCATCGTGCTCGATATCTGCCAGCCGCTAGCCGTTTTGCTGGCACAGATCCTGCGAGCGCCCTGACCGGCAGCCACGCGGCTGGACAGCCCGTAGAGCGCTGTGTAGACTGGCGCGTACTTTCATGAGGAATTTTTATGACCACACCTACCACCAAACCAGCACCGGGCCCGGAATTCTGGGAACGCGCCGATCAGGTCATCGCCCTGGCCAATGAACAATGCATGCATAGCGGCGGCAATGAAGTAGCCACCTCGCTGTTGTACGCGGCCGCACGCTTCAACGCCTTCCTCGTCGCCAGCAAGAGCGAGGATGTGGCCAAGATGCAGGAAGAGAAGGAAGGCGCCGTAGCTTTCTTTACGGAACAGTACAAGCGCATGCTGAACGATAACTTCAACGACTACATCAACAATTTCGACAAGTACACGCAACCATCTTCGGCCCCCAAGGGTTGATGTCAGCAGCCGGCCGGGGCCATCACCGGCATCGTGTTCGCCTTCAACTGGACGGGCCCGCCAGATAATTATTTTTCACGCGTACGTAATGCTCGGCCGAATAACGCAGGTAGGCGATCTCCGCTTCCGTTAACGGGCGTACCTTGGCGGCGGGCCGGCCCACGTACAGATGCCCGCTTTCGAGCACCTTGCCCGGCGACACCAGGCTGCCCGCGCCCAGCATCACGTGTTTTTCCACCACCACGTCATCCATGACAATGCTGCCCATGCCGATCAGGCATTCATCGCCGATGTTGCAGCCATGCAAGATCACGGAGTGGCCGATGGTCACGTACTTGCCTATGGTCAAAGGCGAACCGTCGGGCTTGGCCGCATTCTTGTGCGACACATGGCCCATGGAAAAGTCCTGGATATTGCTACCCTCGCCGATAACGATGCGGTTCACGTCGCCGCGCAGCACGCTATTGCACCAGATGGAACAGTCGTCGCCGATCTGCACATCGCCAATCACTTGCGCCGTATCATGCAGGTAGACGCGTTCGCCCAGTACGGGGCGGGTATTGAGGTAGGAACTGACAGGCATTGATCTCTCTCTTCATCACATTAAACAACAAATCTCACACCAAGCCGGCACGGCAAGATACCAGCGGCGTCATGGCGGCGACGCTGCTGGCATCCATTGTTCCATACGGCGCTGACCTAGGAACTCGACTCGGGCGCCAGCGTGAGGCCGAGTACGCATGCCGCCAGCAAGCCGTTGATGCGCTGCGTGTCGATCAGGTGCTGCACCACCGTGTGGCCTGCATCGGGAAACGGGTACAGGGTGCAGCGGCCGAAGGCTGCCAGGCGCTGCGCGTGCATGGCGTCGAGGTTGACCGATTCGCTGGCGCTGATGCTGGCACTGCCTCCGGCGCTGGCCGCGTTCGGTCGGGCCGCGTCCGGCCGCGTGCCGAACAGCAGGTGCAAATGCGTCTGCTGCGTCGCCCTGGCACGGCACAGGGCCGCCAAGTCGTAGTAGCCCGAGGCAGGCGCATCGTGCGCCAGCGACTCCATCACGGTCAGCCAGCGCAGCTCATGGTACAAGCGCGCCTGCTGCACGTCGAGAAAGGACAAGGGGCCAAAGGCGACGATCTGCTGTGCCTCGAGCAGCAAGCCAAACATCACGGCCGCGTAGGCGCCCATGGACTGCCCGATGGTCGCGACCTGGCTTGGCGCGATGCGGCGCACCAGCTCGCGCAGGGCTTGCGCCGTTTCATCGACATGGCTGCCCAGGCCGGCGATGCGGCGGTGATACCATGCATTGCCGGAATCGCGCACGAGGATTTTGTTCAGCGGCTGGCCGCTGGCCTGTTCGAGCTTGCGCAAGCGTCCATAAAAATCGAAGGCGGGGCGCGTGGTCCACGAGACGAAGCCGAAGGCGATGACCAACGGCGCGCCGGGCACGATACGGTCGACCAGCACGTCGTCGGCACTGGTGGCGACCAGTCGATTATCCAGCACTTGCGCTTGCAGCATCGGCCCGGCTCCCGATCAAGGTTGAAACAGCAGAAAGCATCAGTGTAATGCCAAGACTGGCAAAATGGAAAGAATCGCTGCTACCGTACGGTTACAATGGCAGCGAGCCCATCACCTGAAAGGAAGCCATGTCCGCACTGCCCTCGCCGCTGTCTGCGCCACCGCCATCGGCCGCCGGCCGCTACAGAGCTTTTCTGTTTGACATGGATGGCACCGTCATCAACTCCATCGCCGCCGCCGAACGCATCTGGGGCGCCTGGGCGCAGCGCCAGGGCCTCGACGTGGCAGCGTTCCTGCCCACCATCCACGGCGCGCGTTCGGTCGACACCATCGCCAAGCTGTGCCTGCCCGGCGTCGACGCGCAACGCGAGTCGCAAGGCATCACGGATGCTGAAATCATCGACGTGGAAGGAATTATTGAAATTGCCGGCGCGCTGCGCTTTTTACAATCGCTGCCGCCGGCGCAATGGGCCATCGTCACGTCGGCGCCGCGCGCACTGGCGACGGCACGCCTGAAGGCAGCTGGCATGCCGATTCCTGCCATCATGGTGACGGCGCAAGACGTCAAGGCGGGCAAACCCCAACCCGATTGCTACCTGCTGGCGGCGCAAAAACTGGGCGTGGCGCCCTCCGACTGTCTGGTGTTCGAAGATGCGTGCGTCGGCATCGAGGCCGGCGAGGCGGCTGGCGCGAAAGTCATCGTCGTCACCGCCACGCATGCACACCCGCTCGCTACGCGGCACGCCAGTATCGCCAGCTATACCGCCATCGCGGCAAGGCTCGATGAGGAAGGATTTATCGTACTTGAAGACGTGGCGCCGGGGAAGACCGGCGCCGGCTGACAGCGTGGCGTAGCGTAGCGGTCTAGTGGATGCGGTTCAGCAGCGCCGGCTGTCCAAACTCCACCAGTTGTGCCTTGGATTTCTGCATATAGCTGGCCCAGAAACCGGCCAGCGCCTGCATGGTCTTCGGATCGCGGTAGGTCTTGCTCTTTTGCCCGTCGGCGGCCAGCAGGCCGGCGCCGATCACGTACACGCGGGCGCCGCCGAAATCGGCCAGCATCTGGTTTTCCTCGATCGTGCGCATCTCCTTGATGGAATCGATCTTGCGCACGGCCCTGCCCTGGTCGGCATAGAAATTGGCCACCGATGAATTTTCCAGCATGTCCGAGACGATCAGCACGACCTTGTTTTGCGTCGGCGATTGCTGCACCATCGCCGAAATGGCCTTAATGCTGGCCAACACGTCCGACTTTGCGATATCGCTGCTGGTGTTATCAAAGGCACTGCGCAGCGCCTTGCCCATCAGTTGCGCGGCCTGCTGCGCCTGGCGCGTCGTGCATTGATCGAACTTCGACAGCATGGGCTTGGAAATATCGTCGCGTTGCCCCGGCTGCAGCAGCGTGTCGAGCGCGCCCGAAGCGATCACTTCCGTATAACGGCCCTGCGTGTAGGCGGAAAACGTCACCACGGCAAACGCATTGCCGGGGGCCAGGAATGGCTTGACATTGTCCGCCACCAGTTGCTTGAGGCTGGTATCGAGCGGCGTCGTCTGGTCGATGGCGACGAACAGCTGCGTCGTCGGCTTGCCGGCGGCAGGCAGATTCTTGCTGTCATAGCAGCTGCGCAAGGCATCGCCGGGACCGGCCACGGCGGCACCGGCCAGCAGCAGCTGAACTACAGGCAACAACCATTTCATAACAGGTCCTCCAGCTCAGCATCGCGCGATTTGCGCTCTTCCTTTTGCTGTTTCAGGGTGGCGAGCACTTGCGCATGCAGCTGCATCGGTAAGGCGCCGATCAACTGTTTCTTCGCTTCCTTGTCCTCGCCGAGGGCATCGAGCTGGCGCAGGATGTCGGCCAGTTGCGGCGCGTCCGCCTGCACCACAGCCTTGACGGGCTCAGGCGCAGGGACGGGCGCCGGAGCCGGCTTGGCGGCGGCACGGGCCGCTTCCTCGCGGGCATGCTCGCGCTCGTGGTTGCGGTCGCGATGGTCGGCCGTGCGCGCTTCCTGCACATAGTCGCGGAAGGTCTTGCTCAGGTGCTGGCCCGAGGTGCCCACATTGCTGTTGTTGGCCATGATGCGCTGCTGCAAGACCGCCAATTTGGCTTGCGCCGTATCGGCGATGCGGCGGTAGTGCTCGCGCACGGCCGAATACGTGGCATAACGGCCACCACCCATGGCGGCGAACGCCTGCGCGCTGTTTTCGCCCGCAAAGCCCCAGCGGTAGCCAAAGATCACGCCCAGCAATTGCAGGAAGACAAACACCACGGCAAGGATGATAAAAGTAGCCCAGCCGCCACGACCGTCGATCTTGGCTTCATCGGCCGCCACTTTCTTGTCGGCGTCGTTGTTCGAAACCGCATCCGCATCGGGCAGCGCCACTTGCTGCATGTCCAGGCTGTCGCTGGCGGCGCGGCTGTTGTGGTCGATCTCGGCGCTGACGGTGCTGACGCGGTGCGCCAATTCCTTTTCCAGCACCTGGCCGCGCACATAGGTGGCGAAACCGGCGATCACCAGCACGATCACCAGGGTAGCGATACTGACGACATAGCCGGGATGCGCACCCACGCGGTTGCACAACTGCGTGTACGACGGCATGCCATCATCCTGCGACTGGTCGCGCGCCAGCGGAATGGTGCCCGTAAACAGCTTTTCGCGGCGCTTGTCCTCGATCCATTCACGGCGCGCATTCTTGATGCGGCCTGATTTATACAGTTCGTGTCCGGCAAAGTGGGTAAATGCCACCAGGATCACGGAAATGAGGAAGGCGATGCCATAGGCACCGTTTTGCTGGAGATTCTCGCTAGCGCCAGGAATCGTATAGCCGGCCAACACATACGAGAAACCCAGTGCCTCGACAAACACCGTCGATACCGTCAACAGCCAAATCCAGCCCGGCGTGTTTTTGCGGCCATTATCGCCAGCCTTGGTCAGGTACGTAACTTTCTCATTGAAATCGTGTTCGTCCTGCACATGAACGAAATTCTTGTACTCCTGGCACAAGGTGCGCTCGCCGGAAAACCAGCCCGGATAACTGCTGTCTTCATTCGCATCGCGCGACAAGGCGGCAATGCGGCCCACGACGGGGAAACTGACCCAGGTATTGAACCACCACCATTTGACCTTTTCCCACAGGACGGTAATCGCCACTGCCGCCAGCAAGACGCTGACAATACTCCACGCCGCCAGTGGATAGCTTGCAATAAATTCTTTCATTTCAGGTTCCCTGTATTATTTTTGATAAATTCTTGGTTTGAAATCGGCGGCATAGGTTTTTTCCGCGCGCGTATAGACCAGCGTGCCGGCCTTGGCGGCATTGGCGCCGTCCTTGCCAAACACGATATCGACGCATTCCAAGCCCGCACGTCCGTTCAGGAACATGCGATACAGCAGACCGTTCTCGCCCAGATAGGTATTTACCTCCGGCGATACGCTTATCTCCGCCTGCCCGCTGTTGCGCTTGGCCGGATTGTAATTGGTATAGACCTTGAACTGCGGCGGATTGGCCAGCGCGCCATCGACGGCCAATACCGAGACCTTGTTAATGACGATCTGGTGTCCATTGACCTGGTCCGTCCAAGTCTTGCCATACAGGCCAGGCATGAATTCGCTGGTCGAATAGACCTTACCATCAGCCAAGGCCTTGACGGCATTCGAGGCACGCGGACGGTCGCGGCGGCAATCGGTCATGACCAGCGGTTCCGATGCATAGGCGGTGCTGATCAGCGAGAAGGACGGGCGCTTCGGCATAGCCTGGCCCACATTGGCCAGGTTGACCGAGGTGGTATACGGCACGCCGCCAAAATCGATGGCCTGACCCGCATCGCTGTCCGCCTTGCCGCCCTTGGTGTTGCTGGCGCGCGGCGCGGTAGCGGCAGGGGCGCTGGCCACCGTGTCCGCACTGGCTGCAGCGCCCGCTGTCGCCACTGCAGGCGGCGCATTGGCCGCGACGCGGGCATTGTCCTTGCTCGTTTTGGCCGGCTTGCGCGCCGCAACGGCCGGCGTGCCGCGTGCGGCCACGTCGACGACAGCGGCAGGCGCGATGGGCGTACTACGGTACAGATCGTAACGGGGCTTGCGCGCCGTCAAATAGGTGTCGAAACTGGCCTGGTTGGCCAATTCCACGATTTCCACGCGGCGATTCAGTTCGCGGCCCGCCTCGGTGGCATTGTCGGCCACAGGATAGGCCTCGCCGGCGCCCTGGAAATACAGCGAATGCTTCGGAATGCCGCGCTTTTCCATATACGCCGAAACAGCCCGCGCGCGGCGCTCGGATAAATCGGCATTCAGGCGCGAATTGCCCGTATCGTCCGTATGGCCAATCAACAGAATCTTGCGCGCGGCTATCTGCGCCAGGAATTCCGCCTTCTTTTTCGGATCCTGGATATCGGCCGTCATGGTACGCGCATTATAGGAATCGGCAATCGCGGAGAAATAGTTTTGCGCGCGTTCCGTCAACTGATCGGAATTCAATTCAAAATGGCCGCCATTGACGCCCTGCCCACGCACTTCCACCACCGAACCGACTGCGCTCTTGCGGATATCGGCGCCATTCGCGTTCGCATTGAGGGCGGCATCGTCAAGTACGCTGCCATTGGCGCCCACAGTCGATATCTTCATATCCAGGTCATATTGCTTGGCAATTTTCGCCAGGGCGCAACGACGCGCATCCATATCATGGCCGATCAAGCCGCCAACTGCTCCGCCCAAGACGGCGCCAATCAAGCGACTTTTATCCGAGTGTTTGAATTGATTACCGATCACCAACCCCGCAATTGCACCGACGGCAATGCCGACATTACGTGCATTATTCGAACAAGGGTCTTCGCTGGCAAAGGTTTCTTTAAATGAGGGCTGGCCGGTACGGGGATCGGTGGCGCAACCAGAAACGGTGCTTGCGCAAATGGCAGCGGTGAGGATTTTCAGCCCAAAACGTAAGGGCATGCGCTTGGCACCCGCTTGCAAGGAAAATGGAATCAAAACGGGCTCTTTCTCGTGACAGGAACAGATACGAATATCCCCCATGGCGCGCAATAATGCGTCAAGATGAATACTTACTAAACACTCAATATCTGCATGTTCTCATATTCCGACCGTTTTTTGGAAATTTTTAGTTCTATATAGAAAGTATTCAGACCCGCAATTTTCCTGCCGGCGCGCCTCGTTCGCGCCCTCCAAAAAGCTGCCACATTGTCGTTGGTATTGCCAAAAGCATGCTTCCATGCGCATTGCAGCGCAGCCACGCTTGCCTGCCGCGCCTTCCAGCGGCGCGCAGGAGCGGGGGCCGGCAGTGACTTTTTTCACGCAGCGGGTCGTCGTGTGATTTTGGCCGCTTTCTTGTTTACCCGTCAGCAACACTTCTAAAGTGACAACACACGCGCCAATATCTGCTGCTCCAGCGCGGCGAAGCGCGCACTGCCCCGCGCCCTGGGGCGCGGCAAATCCACGCGCACATCGAATGTGATGCGGCCATCCTCGATCAGCAGCACGCGGTCGGCCAGCGCCACCGCTTCAGCCACATCATGCGTCACCAGCACGGCCGTGAAACCGCGCGCCAGCCACAGCGACTCGATCAACTGCTGCATTTCGATGCGCGTGAGCGCGTCGAGCGCCCCCAGGGGCTCGTCGAGCAGCAGCAATTGCGGCTCGTGCACGAGGGCGCGCGCCAGCGCCACGCGCTGTTTCTGCCCGCCCGACAGGGAAGCCGGCCAGTCGTCGGCACGCTCGGCCAGGCCCACGGTCCACAGCGAGGCCGCCGCCGCGCCAACGCAGCGCGGCAAACCCAGCGCCACGTTAGCTAGCACCGTCTTCCACGGCAGCAAGCGCGATTCCTGAAACATGATGCGGATGTCGGGTGCGCCCACGCCGCTGCCGATGGCGATCTTGCCCTCATCGATGTTTTCCAGGCCCGCGATCGAGCGCAGCAGGGTGCTCTTGCCACAGCCGCTGCGCCCGACGATGGCGACGAACTCGCCCGCTTCCAGCTGCAGGTCGACGTTATCCAGCACGCGACGGCTGGTATATGACTTAGTCAGCTTCGTCAGTGCCAAGGGTACGCCGCAGCGCTGCAAGGGAGCGCACGGCACCGTCTTCGCCTGCGGCATCGGGCTCGCCGGGCCGTATTGCACGAAGTGCGACAACAAATCTGTTTCGATCTGGATAGGGGCGAGCAGCATGATATTTTCTTTCCTGATTGCGTCACTATTGGTCACTATTGGTAGGCGCGATTCCAGCGCAGGCAGTGGCGTTCCAGCGCCCGAGAAAACAAATCGGCCAGCTTGCCCAGCAAGGCGTACAGCAAGATCCCCACCAGCACCACGTCCGTTTGCAGAAATTCGCGCGCATTCATGGTCATGTAGCCGATGCCGGCCTGCGCCGAAATGGTTTCGGCGACGATCAACAGCACCCACACGAGTCCCAGCGAAAAGCGCACGCCTACCAGGATGGAAGGCATGGCGGCCGGCAGTATCACGTCGCGGTATAGCGGCCAGCCCGACAGGCCGTAGCTTTTCGCCATCTCGATCAAGTCCTGGTCAGCCGAGCGGATACCATGGAAGGTGTTCAGATAGACGGGAAAGAACACGCCGACGGCCAGCAGAAACAGCTTGGCCGTCTCGTCGATGCCAAACCACAGGATCACCAGCGGGATCAGGGCCAGCGCCGGGATGTTGCGCACCATTTGCAATGTCGTGTCGAGCAAGGTTTCCGCCTGGCGGAAGCTGCCCGTGACTAGGCCCAGCAGCAAACCGAGTCCCGCGCCGATGCCAAAACCGAGCGTGGCGCGCCACAAGCTCGTTTTCAGGTGCAGCCACAGTTCGCCCGATGCAGCCAAGTGCCAGAAAGCCTTCGCCACGGCCCATGGCTCGGGCAAGATGCGGCTCGACAGCCAGCCCCATTGCGCGGCCAGTTGCCACGCCAGCAGCAGCAGCGCGGGCAAGGCCCACGGCGCCAGTGCGTGACGTAGCGAAGGCCACGGCGCGCTACTGGCCCGTTTTATGGTGCCGGCAGCCATCTCAGGCCACCTTTTTTTGCGGCACGACCGGCACGATATTGCTGGCCATGACTTCGCCGAAAGGGCCGCTCAAGGACTGCTCACCTGCAGCCTTGCCCTTGCCCAGCAGCGGGAACACCAGTTCGGCGAAGCGGTACGACTCTTCCAGATGCGGGTAGCCCGAGAAAATAAAGGTATCGATGCCCAGGTCCGCGTATTGCTGCATGCGCGCCACCACCGTGGGCGCATCGCCGACCAGGGCGGTGCCGGCACCACCACGCACCAGGCCCACGCCGGCCCACAGATTCGGCGACACTTCGAGCTTGTCGCGCCGCCCGCCATGCAGGGCCGCCATGCGCTGCTGGCCCACGGAATCCATTTTGCCGAAAGCCGCCTGCGCCTTGGCGATGATGTCGTCATCCAGATGGCTGATCAGTTCATCGGCCGCGCGCCAGGCCGCCTCGTTGGTTTCGCGCACGATCACATGCAATCGGATGCCAAACCGGACTGTGCGGCCTATTTTTGCCGCACGCGAGCGGATGTCGGCGATTTTCTCGGCGACGGCAGCGGGCGGCTCGCCCCACGTCAGGTAGACGTCCATCTGCTCGGCGGCCAGTGCATGCGCCGGCTCCGACGAACCGCCGAAATACAGCGGCGGATACGGCTTTTGCACGGGTGGATACAGGGTTTTCGCACCCTTCACCTGGATATGCTTGCCCTCGAAATCGTAGCCGGCCTCGCCGCCCTCGCCCGCCAGCGTGGCGCGCCACACCTTGATGAATTCATCGGAGATTTCATAGCGCTTGGCATGGTCGGCAAACAGGCCGTCCGCTTCCAGCTCGCCCTGGTCGCCGCCCGTGACGACGTTGATCAAGAGGCGCCCGTTCGACAGACGGTCAAACGTTGACGCCATGCGCACGGCCAGGCCGGGCGTGGACAGACCGGGACGCACGGCGACCAGGAACTTCAGCTTTTGCGTCACGCTGATCAGGGACGAGGCAACCACCCACGCGTCTTCGCAGGAGCGCCCCGTGGGCAACAGCACGCCGTCATAGCCCAGCGTATCGGCGGCGACAGCCACCTGGCGCAAATAATCGGCATCGACAGGGCGCGCTCCCTGCGACGTGCCCAGGTAACGGCTGTCGCCGTGGGTCGGGATGAACCAGAAGATATTGAATGACATGGTATTTATTCCTTATTTTGCGCTGGTAGCCAGCTGGCGCGCCGGCAGCAGCGCATCCTTGACGCTGATCGGTTTTGGAATCAGCTTCAGGCTGGCAAACGCATCGGCCACCCTTTGCTGCGAAGCCATGACGTCGACCGACACGGGTTTGACGCCGTAGGCATAGCGCGAAGCGGCCAGCGCCACCACTTCCGTGCTCAGGCCCGTCTGCGCCGACAAAATCGTCGCCACTTCGTGCCGATTGTTGCGACCCCATTCATCGACCTTGGCCACTTCATCGAGCACGATGCGCAAGATCTCGGGATTTTTTTCCGCATAGGTGCGCGACGCCAGGTAAAACTGATAGTTCGCCACCAGGCCTTTGCCATCGGCCAGCACGCGCGCGCCCAGCTGCTTTTCGGCGGCCGCCAGGAACGGGTCCCAGATGGCCCAGGCGTCCACGCTACCGCGCTCGAAGGCGGCGCGCGCATCGGCTGGCGGCAGGAACACAGGCTGGATGTCGGCATACGCGACGCCGGCCTTTTCCAGTGCTTTCAACAGCAGGTAATGCACATTCGAGCCCTTGTTCAGAGCAACCTTCTTGCCCTTCAAGTCTGCCAGCGTGCGCAGGCCCGAGCCCTTGGGCACGACGATGGCTTCGCTGGCCGGCGACGCCGGCTCATTGCCGACATACACCAGGTTGGCGCCGGCTGCCTGCGCAAAGATGGGCGGTGCCTCGCCCACGGTGCCGAAGTCGATACTGCCCACATTGAGCCCTTCGAGCAGCACCGGGCCGGCCGGAAACTCGGTCCATTTCACGCCCACGCCCTGCTCGGCGAGGCGTTTATCGAGCGTGCCGCGCCCCTTGAGCAGGGTCAGGGTGCCATACTTCTGGTAACCAATACGCACCTGCACCTCCCCCTTGGGCTGCGCGAGCGCCGCAGCCGGCATGCCGGCCGCCATCACGCCGGCAGCGGCGGCAAACAGCAGGCCCAAAGTGGTACGGCGCGAGAGTCGTTGTGCATGGCGATGTGTCATGGCAGTTCCTTGGTCAGTAAATAATCAGGCGGCTTGACATTGCGGCGCATAGGGCTGGTCTTTCAGCGAGCGGCCGGGTATTGAAGCATCAGCCGCCGCTGGCGGGCGCTGCCCCTGCAGCACGAACAGGCCATTGGAGAGTTCTTCGATGCCGGCTTGCACGCGCTCGGCAATCTGCGCGTCCAGGCTCAGGCCCTGCTCTGCGTGCCATGCCAGCTGCTGCGCATGGGCGTAAATGCTGGTGAACACCTGCTTGGCGCCCAGCGCCTGCAGCACGGGGCGCAGCGCATAATCCAGCGCCAGGGTATGGGCGTGGCCGCCGCCCGTGGCCAGCGGCAGCACCAGCTTGCCGGCCAGGCCATCCTGCGGCAGCAGGTCGAGAAAGGCTTTCAGCAAACCCGTATAAGACGCCTTGTAGATCGGCGTGGCGATCACGATGGCATCGGCGTCGGCCACGGCGCGCACGGCACGGGCAATCGTCACGTCGTCATGTTCGGCCAGCAGCAGGGCACGCGCCGGCAGGTCGCGCACATGCAGCTTGGCGTAGCTGTGGCCCTGTAGCGCCAGTTGTTCGCCGATATGCAGCAGCAAGCGGCTGGAACTCGATGGTAGTTGTGGGCTACCGCCCAATAACAAGATGCTCATGTGATGTCCGTCCCTGCAGGTTGTCGAAGATGGAGTTACTCGGATGCTTGCCGCCTATCGCCATCAGCGGCCCGGCAAAACGAATGCTTTCGCGCTTCGATATGCGTTTTTTGACTATCCGGGCTTGACGCCCCGCACGCGAAGGCGCCGGGGGCCGTGCGCCTTTTTTCGCATATCCATGCGCGGTTTTCTTCGTGTACGGCGCACGCCTGGCGGTGCACTATCGGCTGCATCGTCTTTCTGGAATGTCATCCATGTCTAGCGCTTTCCTCCACACTACCCGCCCCCAGCGCCCCGCACAGGAGCTGCTGCAGGACGCCATCAGCATTGCCACTGCACTCGCCGCGCGCCTGGCCGAAACGGCGAACGCCCGCGACCAGGCCGGCGGCCATGCGGCCCAGGAACGCGAGTGGTTGCGCGACTCAGGCTTGCTGACCTTGTCGATTCCCGTCGAATTCGGCGGCCAGGGCGCATCCTGGCCCCTGGTGTACCAGGTGATCCGCATCCTGGCGCGCGCCGACAGCGCACTGGCCCATATCTTCGGCTTCCACCATTTGCAACTGGCCGGCCTGCAGCTGTACGGCAGCGCGCAGCAGCAGCGCCGCTTGCTGGCCCTCACCGTCGATGAACGCCTTTTCTGGGGCAATGCCTTGAATCCACTCGACAAGCGAGTCACGGCCATCGACAGCGATGACGGCTACCTCCTCGACGGCATCAAGAGCTTTTCTTCCGGCTCCGTGGGGTCCGACTGGCTGACGGTTTCGGCCTGGCACGCGCCCACGCAAACGGCGCTGATCGCCGCCCTGCCCACGCGCCAGGATGGCGTGAGCGTGCAGGCGGACTGGGATGCCTTCGGCCAGCGCCAGACGGATAGCGGCAATGTACATTTTCATCGCGTCGCATTGCCGCAGGAACTGGTGCTGCAGGCGCCCGCGCAGGCAGCTACGCCGCAAGCGAGCGTGCGCTCGCAGGTCGCGCAACTGATCATGGCGAATCTCTATCTGGGCATCGCCGAGGGCGCATTCGAGGCGGCACGCCGCTATACGCGCGAGCAGGCGAAAGCCTGGTTTGCCGCGGGCGTGGCACAAGCCACGGACGACCCTTTGATACAGCACCGCTACGGCCAGCTTTGGCTGCTGCTGCGCCCCGCGCAAGTGCTGGCCGACGCGGCGGCGCAGGCACTGGAAACCGTGTTGCGCAAGGGATCGCTGGTCACGGCGCACGAACGGGGCTTGCTGGCCGTCTCCGTGGCCGAAGCAAAGTGCCTGGCGCACAAGGCTGGGCTGGAAATCAGCAGCCAGATGTTCGAACTGACGGGCGCCCGTTCCACCTCTGCCCAATATGGCTTCGACCGCTACTGGCGCAACGTGCGCGTGCATACCCTGCACGACCCCATCGACTACAAGCTGCGCGACCTGGGGCGCTTTGCCTTGACTGGCACGCTGCCCGAGCCAACCGCGTACTCATAACTTACCCACCAAGGAGACACCATGACCATCGCCCGCCGCAACGTATTGCTTGCCACCCTGAGCCTCGCCCTGGCCAGCAGCCTTGTCTGCGCCAAGGACCCGAAAGACATCACCATCGGCACCAGCGCCGGTCCCTACGCGGACCAGATCAAGCTGGGCATCAAGCCTATCCTGGAAAAACAGGGCTACAAGGTCAGGCTGGTGGAATTCAATGACTATATCCAGCCCAATTTCGCACTGGCCGAGGGGTCGCTCGATGCCAACGTATTCCAGCATATCGTCTACCTGAAGAAATTCGCGCTCGAACACAAGCTGGCGCTGACGGACCTGATCACGATACCGACGGCGCCAATTGCCATCTACAGCAAGAAGCACAAGAGCCTGGACGAGGTGAAGGAGGGCACGACGGTGGGCTTGCCGAACGATCCGACCAACCAGGCGCGCGCACTGGTGCTGCTCGATCAGCTGGGATGGATCAAGCTGCGCGCCAGCTTCGACCCCGTGCGCGCATCGGAAAAAGATATCGCCGTCAACACGCGGAAAATCAAGCTGCTGCCGCTGGAGGCGGCGCAGCTGCCACGTTCCTTGAGCGATACCGATTACTCCTTCATCAACGGCAATTACGCATTGGCTTCCGGGCTGAAACTGAGCGATGCGCTGCTGACCGAGAAAATCTCGCCCAACTACATCAACCTGGTGGCCGTGCGCACGGCCGACAAGGACAAGCAGTTTGCGAAAGACCTGGCGGCAGCCTACCGCTCGCGCGAATTTCTCGACATCACCAACAAGCACTTTGCCGGCTACTCTAAACCTGATTACCAGCAAGGCGTGCAGACGGCTGCCAACGCGGCGAGCAAATAAGCCATGGCCAAAACGATACGCTTCAACGCCTTCCAGATGAACGCCGTCGGCCACCAGTCGCCGGGACTATGGACGCATGCGAGCGACCGCAGCCACCGCTATACCGATCCGCAGCACTGGACGGAACTGGCGCGGCTGCTGGAGGCGGGCCTGTTCGATGCAGTGTTCCTGGCCGACGTGCTGGGTGTGTATGACGTATATCGGGGCAGCCTTGATGCGGCCTTGGAACACGGCGTGCAGGTGCCGCTGAACGACCCGCTGGCCCTCGTGCCCATCATGGCGCAAGCCACCACGCACCTGGGTTTCGGCGTCACCTGCGCCCTCACCTATGAACATCCGTACACATTCGCGCGGCGCATGTCCACCCTGGACCATCTCACTGGCGGGCGCGTCGGCTGGAATATCGTCACTGGCTACCTCGATAGCGCGGCGCGCAACCTGGGCCTAAACCAGCAACTGGGCCACGACGAACGCTACGACTTGGCCGACGAATACCTGGAGGTCGTCTACAAGCTGTGGGAAAAGAGCTGGGACGATGATGCCGTCGTCAACGACAAGGTGCGCGGCATCTACGCCGACCCTGCCCGCGTGCACCCGATCAATCACGTGGGGCGCCATTACCAGGTGCCAGGCATCCATTTATGCGAACCATCGCCGCAACGCACGCCGCTGCTGTACCAGGCCGGTACCTCGCCGCGCGGCACGCGCTTCGCGGCGCGCCATGCGGAGGCGACCTTTGTCAGTGGCCCCAGCAAAACAGTGGTCAAGCACTACGCCGACGACTTGCGCGCCGCCGTGCGGCTAGCGGGACGCGATGGCGATGCGCTGCTGATCTATGCGCAGGCGCTTATCATCACCGGCGCCACCGAAGATGAAGCGCGCGCAAAACACGCCGATTATCTGCGGCACATCAATATCGAGGCGGCGCTGGTACTGTTGTCGGGCTGGACCGGCGTCGATTTCAGCCGCTATCGGCTCGACGCCACCATCGACTACATCGATTCCCCGGCGGGCCGCTCGGCGCTGGCCTCCTTCAGCCAGGCCGACCCGGATCGCACCTGGACGGTGCGCGAAGCGGCCCAATACATCGGCCTCGGCGGGCGCGGCCCCGTGATCGTCGGCGATGCGCGTCAGGTGGCCGACCAGCTGGAAAGCTGGATAACCGAGACGGGCATCGACGGCTTCAATCTGGCCTTCGCCGTGGCGCACGACAGCATGGCCGACGTGGTGCAATACATCGTGCCAGAACTGCAGCGGCGCGGCCGCTATCGCACCCATTACAAGCAAGGCAGCTTGCGCCACAAGGTCTTCGGCCAAGGCCCGCGCCTGCCCGAAGGCCATGCGGGACGCCAGGTCAGCATCGCCTCCGACAGCGCCGCTCTGGCAGCGGCCTGACGTAGCAGATAAACTGCCCTGCGACGTGCTCATCTCGGCGCATCCGGAAGCGTCGCAGCTTTGGCAGCGGCTGGAGGCGAGCGCCACGCGCGGCAGCGATGCCTTTATCGAGCCGCAGGCGTGCCGCGCTTACGTAGCGGCCGCGCAGACCCGGCTCGACGCCCGCCTGGAACAGGAAAAGCGCTGCCGCCGCAGTAAAACGCGTACTCGCGTATTGCGAGCGTGCCTGAACAACGTACCGGGCCAGGCACTGCACGGCGCAGCAGAGCGTACGCTGGCAGGCCAAGGCGCAGCGATGCAGCGCCGCCGCGATCGACGTTTTCTCGGAATCGCTTCAATCGTTGCGCATCTGCGCCTGCGATACATTGCTGTTCGCTGGCACGCTCTGCGTCAGCCATACATTGCCCCCGATGGTCGATCCCGCGCCGATGGTAATACGCCCCAGCACGGTCGCGCCCGCGTAAATGACCACGTCATCTGCGACGATGGGATGGCGCGGCGTACCCTTGATCAGGGCGCCGGAAGCATCGGCAGGAAAACGCTTGGCGCCCAGGGTGACGGCCTGGTACAGGCGCACGCGCTGGCCGATAATGGCCGTCTCGCCGATCACCACGCCGGTGCCGTGATCGATGAAGAAAGACGCGCCGATGTGCGCGCCCGGGTGAATGTCGATGCCCGTCAGGCTGTGCGCGATGTCGGCGATCAGGCGCGCCAGGAACGGAGCACCGAGCGCGTGCAGGCGGTGCGCCAGGCGGTGGTACAAGATGGCGATGGTGCCCGGGTAGCACAGCATGATCTCGGCCACCGAGGTGGCGGCCGGGTCGCCGGCGTAGGCGGCTTGCACGTCCGACACCAGCAGGGCGCGGATATCGGGCAAGCTGGCGGCAAAGGCGCGCGTGATATCGCGCGCCTGCAGCGCCAGGGCCACATCGTCGCTGGCGTCTGCGCCCTCATCGCCGGGCGGTCCGGAAAATAACAGGCCACGGCGCACCTGCTCGCTGAGCCGGTTCAGGGTGGTATTGAGTGTGTCGCCGACAAAGTAGTCGATGCTTTCGTCCGTCAGGTTGGGCCGCCCGTAATGCGTGGGGAACAGCGCTGCCGACAAGCCGTTGACGATGCTAGTGAGCGCTTCGCGCGACGGCAGTTCGCGCACCCTGCCGTTATGGCGGATCTTGTGCTTGTCTTCGCGCGAGATGCGTAGCGCCTGGATCACGGGCCCCAGGTTCCACTGGGGCGTGTCGTCGGCGGGCGCTGCGGGATCAATGCTGTGCATGGCGTGTCACTTCCAAAAAAAACGGCCAACAAGCCGGGTCGCCCTAGCATAATGGCGGCGAGGGGCGAAGCCAACGAAGGATTGTGCGCTTAGATATGCGGAAAACGCATATCGTTGACCAGCAAGGCGCGCGCCTGACCCGATTCCAGTGACTAGCGTAAAATGATGGGCTAACAAAACAAATCTTCAACATGACTAAATTATTAACCTGGATTTTAGCGGGCCTGGCGATGGTCGGACCGCTTGCAATTGATACCTACCTGCCGTCTTTTCCCGCCATCGCGCACGATTTCAATGCCAGCCCCCTGCTGGTGCAGCAAACCCTGAGTTTTTTCCTGTTCACCTTCGCCTTCATGATGCTGTTCTACGGCACCCTGTCCGATTCGTTCGGCCGCCGTCCCGTGATTCTCGTCTCGCTGGTAATGTATGTGATCGCCTCCGTGGGCGCCGCGCTGGCGCCGTCGCTGGGCTGGCTGCTGGCCTGGCGCGTGCTGCAGGGCCTGTCGGCGGGCGCCGGCTCCGTGATCGGCCGCGCCATCGTGCAAGACCGCTATTCGGGCGCCGCTGCGCAAAAAATCCTCTCGCACATCATGATGGTATTCGCCCTGGCGCCGGCCATCGCCCCCGTGCTGGGTGGCTGGCTGCAAGTGTCGCTGGGCTGGCGGGCGATCTTCTGGTTCCTCACGGCCTTCGGCGTACTGATGTTCCTCGTCGTCTGGCGCGCGCTGCCGGAAAGCCTGCCGAAGCAGCAGCGCCATGCCTTCCACTTGGGCGACATCGCCGTCAATTACTGGAAAGTGCTGTGCCACCGCCAGTTCCTGCTGCTGTCGACGGCCATCGGCGCCGCCTTTGGCGGCTTCGCCCTGTATATCGGCTCGGCCGCCTACTTCATCATCAACATCCTGCATTTGCCCGAAACGGCATTCGCCTGGCTGTTCATTCCCTTAATTGGCGGCATGGTGTTCGGCTCGGCCCTGTCGGCGAAAATCGCCCATCGCATCAGCCAGCGCCAGATGATCTGGGCCGGCTTCATCCTGATGCTGCTGGCAGCGCTGGCCAACATCGGCTACAACGTTGTCTTCGCCGCCGAAGTGCCATGGGCCGTGCTGCCCCTGTTCTTCTATTCGTTCGCCCTGTCCCTTGCCATGCCGCCGATGACGCTGATGGCCCTGAACCACTTCCCCAACAACAGCGGCCTGGCCTCGTCGATGCAGTCGTTCATCCAGATGCTGCTGTTCGCGCTGGTATCGGGCTTGGTGGCGCCGCTGCTGTTCGACAGCGCCCTGAACCTGGCGTATGGCGTGATGGCGGGATTGCTGGTGGCGCTGTTGTGCTGGGTATTTGCGCAGGGTAAGCGCTGACGCGCAGGTCCGATTACGGCCAGGGCGCAGGCGTGACGTCCAAATATTGCGCGCCGCCCTGCTCCGGTTCCGCTTCATTCTGCTGCAACGGCTGCTTCAACGGCCCGGCCGGCGAACGCAAACTTAACAGTTCCTTGCGCGCCTCGACGAAGTCAGCCGAACTGAGCGGATGTTGCTGATCCGGCCAGTGATGGACTGCCCATTCCTGCAAGGTTTCAAAGCGCCGCCACAGTTCGGCAATGAATTCACGGCGCGCATGTTCACCTTCTTCACCTTGTTTACCTTGTTCGCCCGTCTTCCCGACGTCTTGCCCGCTATATCCCTGCATGGCTGCTCCCTGTGTGATACATCATGGGGCAAGACTACGCAGAGAACAGGGAGGCGTCTGTTAGCGAACGAACACTCAGTGATGCGGGTAGCTTGCGCAAACCCGCGGCGCTGCACGTCGCCCCGCATGGCCAGATATTTCTGCCCGGGCTTGTGCATCGGACGCCCTGCTGCATGGCGTCATGGTCAATGTAAGACGGGAAAGCTGACGCGTTTCCCCACGCGCCTAGCGACGCGCCTGGCCCCTGGCCCAGGCGATGATGGCATGGGCATCGATGGCGCCCGGCTGGCGCGCCACTTCCACGCCGCGCACGAACAGGGCCAGCGTGGGAATGCTGCGGATATTGAAACGGCTGCCCAGGTCCGGCGACGCTTGCGTATTGACCTTGACGACGCGAAACGCCGGCTCCAGGGTTTTGGCGGCCTGGACATAGAATGGTGCCATGCTGCGGCACGGACCGCACCACGGCGCCCAGAAATCGACCAGTACGGGAATGTCGCTGCGCTCGATATGCTTGAGGAAACGGGCGCTGGCCAGGTCCACGGGCTGGCCCATGAATAAATCCTTCTGGCACTTGCCGCAGGTCGGTTGCGCGTTGAGCCGGTCGTGCGGCAGGCGGTTGACGGCATCACAATGGGGGCAAACGATGTGCAGGCAGTCTGGCGTGGTCGAGGTCATGGCATTCCTGGGGAACGTAGCGTAAAGTTGAGCGATATTTTACGGCGTATCGTGCAGCGCTGTCGGCACGCTGGCAGCGCCTGCGTCAATACTCCACTATAGTGTGCTGGAACGGCGCGCATCTTGCCCGCCCAGCCAAGGAAAACAATGCCTGATGTCGCAAAAAACATGGATTTGAGCAGCAAGCCGGCGCACGCAGAACTCGATGCCGCCCTGGCCTTGCAACGTGCCGCCTACTTGCTCCACCCCGTACCCACGCTTGCCGAGCGCAAGCGCGACCTGCAAACCCTGCAGCGCTTCATCGGCGAGCATAAAGAAGCGCTCTGCGAGGCGATCAGTGCCGATTATGGCAACCGCTCGCGGCACGAAACCTTGCTCGCGGAGATCTTTCCCGCCATCGACGGCATCGCCCATGTACTGAAACACTTAAAAAAGTGGATGCAGCCGCAGCGCCGCAGCGTCGATAGGCGCAATTTCCTGGGCGCCCGCAACCGCGTGCTGCCCCAGCCACTGGGGGTGGTGGGCGTCATCGTGCCGTGGAATTTTCCCGTGAACCTGAGCCTGGTGCCGTTGACCTACATCTTTGCCGCCGGCAACCGTGCCATGGTCAAGATGAGCGAGAACTCGCGCCATCTGAGCCGGCTGCTGATCGACAAGATGCCCGCCTACTTTCCGCCGGAAAAATTGCAGTTTTTTGAAGAGACAGGCGGCGTGGGCGTGGCTTTCTCGCAACTGCCGTTCGACCACCTGCTGTTTACCGGCTCCGGCCAGACGGGGCGCGCCGTCATGGCCGCAGCAGCGCGCAATCTATGCCCGGTCACCCTGGAACTGGGCGGCAAGGCACCGGCCATCGTCTGCGCCGATGTCGACTTGCGCATGGCAACCGAGCGCATCTTGTTCGTCAAGTATCTGAACGCAGGGCAAATCTGCACCAGCGTCGACCACGCCTGGCTGCCCGAGGCCAGCATCGCCGCCTTCGTCGCGCACGCGCGCACCATCATGCCCAAGCGCTACCCGCGGCTGGACACGCCCGACTACACTTCCATCATCGACGAGGCCGCTTTTGAGCGCTTGCTGCTGGCGCTGGACGACGCGCGCGACCGCGGTGCGCAAGTGATTTCGCTGTTGCCGGGGCCAAGCTACGACCGGGCCACGCGCAAGATCGCGCCGCACATCGTGCTCGATGCGCCCGAGGACAGCCTGCTGCTGCAGAGGGAAATCTTTGGCCCCATCCTGCCGCTGCGCGGCTATACCAAGCTTGACACCGTGATCGACAGCATCAACGCGGGGCCACGCCCACTGGCGATCTATCCGTTCAGCAACGACGCAGACACCGTGCAGCGCCTGATCGAGCGCGTGATGTCGGGCGGCGTGTCCGTCAACGATGCCCTGTACCACGTGGGCCAGCACGATCTGCCCTTTGGCGGCGTGGGCGAATCGGGCATGGGTCACTATCATGGCGTGGAAGGCTTCCACACCTTCAGCAAGCTGCGCCCGGTGTTTTACCAGGCGCGCTACAGCGCTTTGACACTGCTGTGGCCGCCGTATGGCAAACTGGCCAGCCGCGTGCTGGCCTTCCTGACACGTTGATGCTTTACAGCTGATGTTTTACAGGAACAGCGAGGCGGCAATGGCCCACATGACAAAGGCGATGATGCCGTCGAGCACGCGCCAAGCCATGGGCTTGGCAAACACGGGCGCCAGATAGCGGGCGCCAAAACCGAGCAGGAAGAACCACAGGGCCGAAGCCATGATGGCGCCGCCGGCGAAGTAAAAGCGTCCCACGCCTTCATGCTGGCCGCCGATCGAGCCAAGCAGGATGACCGTATCGAGGAAGGCGTGCGGATTGAGCAGGCTGAACGCCAGTGCCGCGCCGATCACGGCCCAATAGCCTTCGGGGGCCTTGGCGGCCGACACCGCCATGGCCGTGGGACGCCAGGCCGACTTGGCAGCACGCAAGCCATACGCGATCAGGAAGGTGGCGCCGCCGGCCTTGGCCCACAGCAGGAAATTGGGATTGTCGGCAATAAACGTACCCATGCCGGCCACGCCGGCCGTGATCAGGATGGCGTCGCACAGCAGGCACACGAGTATGCAGGTGAGCACGTAATGACGCCTTAAGCCCTGCTTGAGCAAGAATGCGTTTTGCGTGCCGATGGCCACGATCAGGCTCGCTCCGAGCCCCATGCCTTTCAAGAAAATTGCGCTGTCCATATTGCATCCTTTATATTGCTTTCCATCACGCGCACGGTCGCCCACGCTCTGCCGGCAACGGCAAAGTCATCAGAGGTAGGTAGAGGGTGTAGCGGAACCAGGAGGACCGCGCGGGAGAGTGGAGTTGTTACCCTATTTCAACAGTGTAAAGAAAAAGTAAATATAAGTATAATTAATGATTCTAAACATATATAAGAGAATCTTATGCGAGTCGTCGATTACCGTGGATTGGCCGCCCTCGACGCCGTGATCGGCCTGGGCAGTTTTGAAAAGGCCGCGCAAGCGCTGGCGATCAGCCAGCCGGCTGTGTCGCAGCGCATCCGCACACTGGAAAACCTGGAAGGCACCCTGTTGATCATCCGCAGCCACCCGCCCCTGCCCACGCAAGCGGGGCAACGCCTGATCGCCCACTACCGCCAAGTCAAGCTGCTCGAAGCGGCGCTCGACGCTCAGCCTGGCCCCACCACGCAATTGCCGGAGCTGGCCATCGCCGTCAACGCCGACAGCGCGGCCACCTGGATCCCGGAAGCGCTGGGGCCGCTGCTGTCGCCGCCGTCCTGCCTGCTCGATATCCGCCTCGACGACCAGGACCACACCCTGAGCCAGTTGCGCGAAGGCCGCGTATTTGCCTGTGTTACCAGTGCCGACGACCTGGTGGCCGGCACCACGGCCACGCCGCTGGGCGGCATGCGCTACCTGTGCGTAGCGTCGCCCGCGTTCGCGCAGCAATGGTTTCCTCACGGTTTTACGGTAGAAGCTGTCAGCCAGGCGCCGGCCATCACGTTTGGTAGCAAGGATGCCCTGCACGAGCGCTATCTGCAGCACCGCCTCGGCTACACGGGCCGCTATCCGCACCATGTACTGGGCTCGGCGCGCGACTTCGTGCGCTTCATCGAAGCAGGCTATGCCTATGGCATGGTACCGCTGCTACAGGCGGAAACGGCGCTGGCCGCCGGCCGGCTGGTCGACGTGGCAGCCGGGCAGGCGCTCGACGTGCCACTGACTTGGCATGCCTGGGATATCCAGACGCCCCTGACGCGCACCTTGTCGGACGCCGTCATCGCCACGGCACGCAAATGGCTGTTGCAGAATTGAGCGACGCATGCAATCGTTATCTATGACAGACAGCAACTTCCCCTCGCCTGCCCTGCCCTGCATGGCCTACACTGCAAGCATCATTCACAAGCATCAGGAGCCAACATGACGATCCTGCGCACCACCATGCTCGGCGTGCTGGCGGCCATCCCGCTCGCTGCCAGCCTGGTCGCCTGTTCACCCTTGGGTGCCATCAATGCCTTGTCGTCCGGCAGCGCCTCGCAAGTGACGCTGGGCCTGCCCTACGGCCCCCTGCCACGGCAAAAACTCGACGTCTACGCTCCAAAAATGCGCACCGGCCCCGTGCCCGTGGTGGTGTTCTTTTATGGTGGCAACTGGACGACGGGCGAGCGCGCCGACTATGCCTTCGTTGGCCACGCGCTCGCTGCGCGCGGCTACCTGGCCGTGATCGCCGACTACCGGCTATATCCACACGCGCACTACCCCGAAATCTTGCAGGATGCGGCCCGCGCCGTGGCCTGGGCCGCGATGGAGTCTGGCCGCCATGGCGGCGACCCCGCCCGCTTGTTCGTCATGGGCCATAGCGCCGGCGCCTACAATGCAGCGATGGTAGCGCTCGATGCCAGCCTGCTGGCGCGCCACGGCATGCGCCCGCACGATTTGCAGGGCTGGATAGGCTTGGCCGGTCCGTATGATTTCCTGCCGATCGAAAATACCACCGCCCAGCCCGTCTTCTTTTACCCGGACACGCCCGCCTCTTCGCAGCCCATCTACCACGTGACTGCCGAAGCGCCGCCCGCCCTGCTGATCGCTCCCCTGCCCGGACAGGATAAACTGGTCAATCCGCAACGCAACACGGCAGGACTGGCCAAGGCCTTGCGGGCTTTGCACCGGCCCGTGACGGAAACGTATTTTGCCAAGGTCAGCCACACCACCTTGGTCGCCTCCCTGGCCAGTCCCTTGCGCATGCTGGCGCCCACGCTGGACGCCGTGAGCGCCTTTATCGACGCCAACAGCAAGGTCGATAGCGTGCTGACAGCTGACACGGGCGCGGGCACGCACGCGCGGCAAATCCCCGCCACGCCCTTACCTGCCGCAACGGCGCAAAGCGCCACCACGCAGACGGCCGCGGCGCGCACCCACGACAAAACGTCCGCCCCTTAAAGAAGGACGCTCTGAAAAGACCGCTCTGCCCGGCCGCACGACGCTGCACCAGCTAAACTCAGCGCAGCGCAAGGCTAGGCCCGCGCGATACGGGTTCAGCGACCGCTCAGCCGTCAGCCGACAGCCGTTTATTCTTTACGGCTGGCGCTGCCGCTTTTTCCTTGGGTGGAGCCCGCATGCGAAGCGCTGCCGCCGGCCGAGCTTTCGCTGCCGGCCGACTGCTGGCTACCCTGCTGGTTACTCTGCTGGTTACTCTGCTGGTTGACGTTTTGGAGGCTTTGGCCGTCACGGCTTTGCATGCCGCGCTGCTGGTCGCGGTTGGCACCATTTTGATGAAAGGCCTGAAACGGTTCGGCGATGCGCTGCATGGCTTCTTGCTGCTTGCGCGCGTTTTTCTCCGTTTCTTCTGAAGCCGTGCGGGCCACTTCTTCGGCCAGGGCCTTGGCCGTACGGCTCGTTTCATTCACATGCCGCTCTGCCACATTGGCCAGTTCAAGCTGCGTATCGGCCGCCAGGCGCGACAGCTGTTGCTGGTATTTGCGCAGTTGCTCGGCCGCTGGCTGGCCCGCTACGGCAGCCACCTGGAATACATCTTCAGCGCGTTCGAGCGTCAGCAGGCTATGGCTGGTGGCGGTGCTTTGTTCAAGCAAGCCTTGCGCCAGCTGTATGTTCAGCTCATTGAAGTGCTGCAGCAACTGAAACAGCGACTTTGACAAACCATTAAAAAAGGCCAGTTGCGCTTCC
Source organism: Janthinobacterium paucivorans (assembly GCF_051380805.1). NCBI lineage: Bacteria > Pseudomonadati > Pseudomonadota > Betaproteobacteria > Burkholderiales > Oxalobacteraceae > Janthinobacterium > Janthinobacterium paucivorans. Next base: position 47,689 of record NZ_JBNYXR010000010.1, on the reverse strand, counting down.
AGGTGGTTTTCGGCGGCAGGGGTAACACGAAAAGAATAGGAATACATGAAGTTCCTCACTAAATAGCGATTGGGTAGACACACGGCGCCACCAGCGGCTGTCGCACGCTTACGCAGACGGCCGGGCTACGCCACGAAACGCGAAAAAACATATCCGATTGGTGGAGAGATGCTTTGCAACGCGAGTCCCAAGGCTACGTGAGTACCGCAGGTGGGGGATGATCAGGATCAAATGTGCGCCAGGCTGCGCAGAAATTTTTGGCTCAGCGACAGGCCCTGGCCAAACATCGATGACGCAGCGGACAATCCGTGTCAAGCACGCTCAACGAGCGTCGCCGGTACTGGCACCCGGCGCGACGGGCTTGTAACCATGGCTGCGCAGCGACGCTTCCAGCCAGCGGTTGGCATACCAGCCGCGCGCCAGCAGGTAACTGAGCTCCGCGACAGCCATCAGCAGCAGCATCGGAGCGAGGCGCAGTTCGCTGGCCAGTTGGCTGCCAAACCACAGGCAGACATCCATCGCCAGCATCAGCAGCAACAGCCACCAGCGGCGCTTGGCCACGGCCCAGAGCCAGCCCAGAAACAGGGCTGACCAGGAAAATCCCGCTCTCACGTAGGCATAGCGGCCGGCATCGTCGGCAAACAGGGTGGCGCTGTGCTGCATATTGCTCTCCTCAGGTCATGCTCGGCGTCACGGCTCGGGACGGTGGCAGACGGCTTCGACATTGTGACCGTCCGGGCCCAGCACGAAGGCGCCATAGTAATTCGGGTGGTAGATGGCGCGGATGCCAGGGGCGCCGTTATCCTTGCCGCCTGCTGCCAGCGCGGCCTGGTAAAACGCATCCACCTGGGCGCGGTTGTCTGCCACGAAGGCGAGATGCATGCCGGCATGCGGCGTACCGCCCACGCCGAACCAGAAATCAGGCTTGCCATCTTTCCCCAGGCCAACCCAGCCATGCACTTCCATCACCACCGATACGCCCAGGGGTGCCAGGGCAGCAGAAAAGAAAGCCTTGCTGGCCTGTGCGTCGCTGACATTCAAACCGATATGATCAAGAATCATGAGGGCACTCCTAGCAGAATGTGGCACGGAAAACGCAGTATGTACCGACATTGCATTATGGGCAATATTTAAAAGCACTACTGCGCGGCGGAAGATGTCCGCACAGTAGTGGGGCTGATGGAGTGATCGCCTGGCGCCTGCCTCGCTCAGCGCAGGTTGCCCGTATGGCCCAGCGAATAGCGGCCCGGCTGCGGCCACACGGTCAGGCCGTGCGGTTCCTGGCCGACTTTCACTTTGGAGACGTCGCCACTGTGCGTATCGATGCGATACACGACATCATCAAAACGGCCGGACAGCCATAGATATTTGCCATCGGCACTCACATTGCCCATGTCGGGGCTACCGCCACCGGGAATCGGCCACTGCGACACCACTTTTTCGGTGGCGAAATCGATCACGCTGACGCTGCCCTTGCCCTTCGGCTTGCCGTGGATGCGGTGCGTGCCGCGGTTGGCCACGTATAGTTTCTTGCCGTCACGGCTAGGGTACAAGCCATGCGCGCCCACGCCGGTCTGGATGAAGCCGATTTGCTTCAGGGTGGCGCCATCGACGATGTGCACGCCATCGGCGTCCATGTCGGCGATATAGAATTTCTTGCCATCGGGCGAGATACGTATATCTTGCGGCATGCCCTTCTTGACGCTGCAGATTTCATTTGCCGGGCCGCCCACGGGGTCGGACTCGGCAAAACGCTTGGCCGGCATTTGCAATTTCAGGTAGCTCTCAACCTTGCGCCCCACAAGGTCGATCTTGGCGATGGTGCCGTCGAACTCGCAGGTGAAGATGGCGTAGCGCCCGTCATTTGAAAAATCGGCATGGTTGATGCCGCCGCACTGGGGCGTGTCGATCGCATACTGTACCGCCATGGTCTTCGGATCGCGGAAATCTAGGCGGCGGCGCGCCTCGGCCACGACGATGGCCGACTTGCCGTCCGGTGTGAAGTACATATTATAAGGATCATCGACCGGCACTTCCTTGCCCGGCTTGCCGCTCAAAGGGTCGACCGGCGTCAGACTGCCCTTGTCCGTGCGTTCGGCATTGTTCGCTACCCACAGAGTGCGCAAGTCCCACGACGGCACGACGTGCTGCGGACCGCTGCCGACCTTGAACTTGTCGACTACCTTCAGGCTATCCTGGTCGATCACGTAGACATCGTTCGAGCGCAGATTGGGCACATAGATGCGGCGCAAGTGATCCTTGACGACGGCACTCATATTGCTGCTGGCAGTGCTGCCATACACGTTTTTCGGGTCCACCAGCGGCGGCATGCCCGGCAGCGGAGAATAGATGGCAGCGGGTGCAGCGGCGGCAGGGGCCGCTGTGCTGGCGCCGATGACCTGGCTGGCCACGCCCAAGGCTGCCAGTGCGGCAGCCAGGACGGACAAGGTGACGATGTGACGTCGTTGAGATTTTTTCATGTTATTTCGCGTCATTTTCGTTGCAAAAGCCGGAAGTTCAGCACCCCGGCGGATGTTATTGATTACGTTGCAGCAGCTGCCTGATGGCGGCCACCGAGCTATCGACCTGCAGCTTGATGCCGATCTGGCCCAGTTCCGCCGTGGCGCGCGTGGCGTCGCCGCGCACGCCGTCGGCCACGCCGGGCTTGGACCCGTGGGCCATGGCATCGCTGCGCACCATCGACGGCTGCGTCGCCAGCATCAGCGCCGCGTCGGCCATGCCCGCGTGCAGGCCGATCTCGGCGCTGCTATAGCCACGCTTATGCAGTTCGGCAATATAGGTCGATTGCGTAATGTCATAATAGCCGGACAAGGCATACGCACGTGCATCGTGCAGCGCGGATGCTTTTGCCCAGGCAAGGTTGAGTTTATTCGCCACATTCTGCTCGTTCTTTTGGTAACCACCGTGATCACCGAGGAAGATGATGTCGCGGAAACCATGCTGGCGCAGGCTGGCAGCTATCGCTTCGAGTACGGCTTCGAAAACGGCGGGCGGAATCGAAATCGTGCCGGCATAGCGCATGTGCCCGGCCGGGGGCGCAATACTGCCTTCCGGCACATAGGAAACGACGGGCGCAACCATGGTGTTGCCCAGCTTTTGCGCAATCTGGCGCGCCAGCAGCCCGGCACGCACATTGTGTTTACCCAGCGCAATATATGGCCCGCTCTGCTCGACGCCGCCAATCGGCACCAGCACGGTGGTGGCGCCGTGCTCGATACGGCTGCGCAACTCGGTACTGGTCAGCTCTTCCAGCATGACGCTGCTGTTGGCAGGCGTGGCAGGCGTGGCAGGCGTGGCGGCCATGACCGGTGCCGTGACCAGCAGACAGCAACATATCAGGACGAAGCGGGAAACGAGGGGCTGGCGTGAGATGCGCCGCGTGGGTGGCGCGCAAGGCGCCGTTTGCTGGGGGAACTGCGGAGTCATAAGCCACCATCTTTCCAAGTTCAAGGCATGGCGCCGTACCTGGCCTTGCCAGGCACGCTGGCTGCCACGCGAGAATTGTATTCCATCATGACGGGAACGGCACGTTAATTTGCGACGCTACGCTGCCTTGCCAGGAATTGACGATGGGAAACTATCCGTCAGACTGTTGTCGCCTTGGCCCCATCCACCTCGCCATCATGGATAGCAGCGTTGCGTTTTTCGGCATAGGCCTTGAGCGAACGCATCGTTTTGGGCAGACCTTGGCGGACTTGTTTGGCAACGCCTGGCCCGAACAGAAAAGCAAGCGCGCCAGAGAACCATACGCGGTGAATGACTTCCGATCCGCCATCTGCGGCAACAACCGTGTGCTCAAAATGTAGTCGGAATAGCGGAATATGCCCCTCGACAGTAAACGATCGGCCGGCAGAGCGCTCGGTGATCAGCATCGCAATACCCATCCCTTTGCTGGGAACTATCCTGCCCTTTGTGCCAACTTCGAATGGCCCGTTGAGGCACGCTTGCCGTGTATCGGGGTCCCACGCATGCCATCGGTCGACTTCGCTCCAGATTTGATCGATGAGCGTGGGCGGGACTGCAATGTGGATGCTTGCTTCGATCTGCCTCAATTTTTGATCTCCCCATCATGTTGATGAAAGTCAGCGGGTCTTTTATCGGGCCCCGCGCCGTGTCTCTCGTCAACTTGGTTCACCGTCGCCACAGGGACAGAACGCAACGCTTGCTTGAACAACTATCATATCACCGAAGAAAAACCCCGGCGTACCGGGGTCGTCACAAGGTTCAACTGCGGGCGCTGCGACTGGGCAGCGTCATGCGCCGGCTGGCGGCAGGCGTCGCCCTGGCCGGCAAGCCAGCCGCCGTTTTCAACGATGTGGCCTGCGCATCGCCACGCAAGCGGAACACGGCCACTACGTCGACCAGCTCGACGGCGCGCTCTTGCAGCGACACTGCAGCAGCGGCCGCCTCTTCCACCAGGGCTGCATTTTGCTGGGTCACCTGGTCCATTTGCGAAATGGCCTGGTTCACTTGTTCGATGCCGGCGCTTTGCTCGTGGCTGGCATTGGCGATGTCGCCCATGATGTCCGTCACGCGACCGATGCTGGCGACGATCTCTTCCATCGTCGCGCCCGCCTGATCGACCAGCGCGCTGCCGGTGTTGACTTTATCCACGGAATCCTCAATCAAACCCTTGATTTCCTTGGCCGCCGCTGCCGAACGCTGCGCCAGGTTGCGCACTTCCGTGGCCACCACGGCAAAACCGCGGCCCTGCTCGCCCGCGCGGGCCGCTTCGACGGCCGCATTCAAGGCCAGAATATTGGTTTGGAAGGCAATGCCGTCGATCACACCGATAATGTCGGCAATCTTCTTCGCCGATTCATTGATCGAACCCATCGTGCCCACCACTTGCGCCACCACGGCGCCGCCCTTGCGCGCCACGTCCGAGGCGGACACGGCCAGGGTATTGGCTTGGCGCGCATTGTCCGTATTCTGCCGCACGGCCGAGGTCAGCTCTTCCAGGCTGGAAGCCGTTTCTTCCAGCGAAGACGCCTGCTGCTCGGTGCGTACGGACAAGTCCGCGTTACCGGCGGAAATTTGCGCAGCTGCCACGCTAACCGTATCGGCCGAGGTGCGCACGGTGGCGATCACGTCGACGATGCGCTCCAAAAACTTGTTGAAGGCGGTGGCCGTGCGGCCCACTTCATCCATGCGTTCGACGGGCATGGCCGACGACAAGTCCAGCGAGGCGCTGACGCGCTCCAGGGTATGCTCGATATTACCCAGGCCGCCACTGATGGTGCGGTAGATATGCCACGCTAGAGCGCCCGTCAGCAGCACGGCCACGCCCAGCACGGCCAGCATGGTGGTAAACGCCGTATCGTAGGCGGCGAGGCTCTCGGCCTTCACGTCGTCGACCAGCTTATTATTGTAGGCAATATGCTCATCTATGCTCTTTTTCGCGGCAGCGGCCGTGAGGGCCAGTGGCGTTCCGGCGAGCAAGGTGGCGCGCACGCCATCCATGTCGCCAGCGTAGGCGGCAGCGAAAAATGGCACCAGCGCGCGGCGGTAGGCTTCCATGGCGGCCTGGTCGGCGTCGAGCATCTTGCTGTCCGTGGCGTCGTACAGGCGCTCGGCGCGGTAAGTGGCGATGAGCTTGTCAAAATTGGTGTTGGCGTCGACCACGGCCTTGTCCAGCGCCGTCTTGTCGGCCAGGTTGGCGAACACGGACAGGCGGTAGCCAGCCAGGCGCGCATCGGCCAGGAAACCCTTGGCCGCATTTAAACCCTGGATGCTGGGAATGATGCGGTTTTGCACGGTATCGAAACGCTGCTGGGCGCGCTGCAACTGAATGGCGCCGCCGGCGCCCAGCAGCAGCAGAGCCAGCAAGGCGATGGTAAGAGTCACAATTAATTGTTTGGTGATATTCATGATGTTTCACAGTCAGGAAAACAGCCTGGGGAGCCAGGCAGGATAAGTAGCTGCCGATCAGGTGGCCGGGGACGTGTTACTGGCGACGTCAGGCCGCCAGGGGGGAAGCATCAGGCTTGCGGCGCAGCAAGTCGCCATGCTGGCGGCAAAATGCCAGGCCCGCCTTATGGCCCACGTCAAACAGCAGTTGCATGTTCGAACTGGACCAGTCCAGGGTGTCGGGCCAGTGCTGTTCGGGGATGCCGCCCATCAAGTCGAGTTTCAGCAAACGCCGCTTGGGCTGGCCCGTGCGCGCGTCGGTGTTGTGCTCGAGTTCAAACAGGCGCAATTCGCTCTTGGAAATTTTCACCAGCGGCGTGATGATGGAGCGCACCCAGGCGTCGTACAGGTTGCGCGGCCTGCGCAGCAGGCGTTCGTCACCGAGGATGTCGAGGATGACCAGGGTGTCGGCGTCATGGTGTTCCCCCTTGCCTTCGATAAAGGGCTCGAAATTGAGCGTGTCGAGCGCAGCACCTTCGATGTAATCGTCACCATCGATGGTCGTGGGGGCATACAAGAAAGGAAACGACAGGGCTGCGCGCACGTGGATCGGTGCGATCTCGTGCTTGCCCCAGATTTGCATGCGGTGCTCGCTGAGATTATAGGCATTGATGTAAAAATCGGGACGCATATGCGCCACGCCCGAAAAATCCACGGCTGATTCCAGGAAAGGCAAATGCGCGCACAATCCCAGACTCTTCGCCGACAGGTCCGATGGCGACAGCGACGACAGCATCAGCTTGCCCCAGTCCGACCAGGCAGTGGGCACGCCCGCAAAGCTTTGCTGGAATGCCTGGTAAAAAGGATTGTTGGCCGGCGCCTGGAAAGCGTCTCGAAAGGTGCTCGCGTGCATGCCCGGCTTCTGGAACACCTTGTAGTTGATCGGAATCATCTTGTAAATGCTGTCGGCCACGCCTGTATCGGCCCAGTTTTGCAAGGCTTGGCGCGGCGTAGCCTGATGCGGCGTGGTGTAAAGCAAGCCCATCAACACACCGGCGCCGGAGGCCGAAATGACATCGAATTCGATGCCTGCATCGAGAAACGCGGCTAGCGCGCCCGCAATCAAGGTGGAATTTGGTGCACCGCCACCAAGCAGCAAGCCCGTCTTGCGGGCAGGTTTCTTGGCGGGTGCCCGATATGGCGGCGTCATGCTTGCTGTCTTCATGCACACTCCCTGAACGGAACCGGGCTCGCGCCCTCATTATTGGTGACTACACGCTTAATACGCTGATGTATGCCCATGTTGTAGCAATAGGAAACTATTGCAATCTGACACAAACAGATATGAAATTAACATAGATCAATTCTTTTTTGCAATTTACTTGACGCATGATGGGTATTCAGAAAAGACATAAGTTGACAATACGCGGCGTGGCGTAGTGCATCGCAGCAAATATATATTCTGCAATGTTGGGGAAAAAATTCCTGATGTCAGAATATCGCTCAACTCCCGCCATCGCGGCCGCCAGACTGTTCGACGGACTCGCGATGGCGCGGGAGCATACAGGTGGGCACGCAAATGCGTCACAAAGACGCGATTTTTGCGCCGCCGGTGGCGGCCCGACGGCCACAGCAACGAACGGTTGCACGATTACAGCAGGCACTGGGCCAGCAAGGCAAGATGATGCGCTAGCCGATCACGGGCAGGCCGAGACCACGCCTGCCGCGCGGCGCCATGACGCGGTGCGACGATTGCCTTTCTGCATCACCGAGGTCGTACGGATCAGCCTAGGAAGCCTGTTCATATTGGGCAGCGCCACCCGCCTTCGATGTTTCTCCGCAACAGCTCAACAGTTGAAGAAGAATTCAAAGAGCAAAACTAGTTTACTGATCAAAGCGCTTTGAACTATACTCAAAGCGCTTTGAACCATAACTAAAGCGCTTTGGCTGTGCGAAGTTATGCGCACCGATCCCACACCTATAAAAATACTGGAGACGCAATGAACAAACATTTCTTGAAAACTTTGCCTGCCGCCGTGGCGTTGGCCTTGAGCGCTTCGGCTGCCCAGGCGGCGTTGCCGATCGACTTCGGCGGCTACATCCGCTCGGGCTTTGGCACCAGCAGCGAAGGCGGCAAGGAAGCCTGTTTCGGCCTGGCCGGCGCCTCGTCCAAGTATCGTCTGGGCAATGAGTGCGAAACCTACGGCGAGCTGAAATTCGGCGGCGAAGCCTTCAAGGCAGCCAACGGCACCACCTTCCGCATCAACACCCTGGTGGCGTTTTCCGTCAACCAGAATCAGGACTGGGAGCAGTCGAACCCGTCATGGCGCGAAATGAACGTGGTGGCCGACAAGATCGGCACGGGCGCCTTCGCCGAAGCGCGCGCCTGGGTCGGCAAACGCTACTACGACCGCCAGGACGTGCACATCACCGATTACTACTTCTGGAATAACAGCGGCCCTGGCGCCGGCCTAGAAAACATCGACCTGGGCGCCGCCAAGTTGGCCTACGCCATCGTGCGCACGGCCGACGACGGCGACAGCAAGCGTATGGGCCTGTCCCACGACTTGCGCTTTTCCGGCATCAAGGTCAACCCGGACGGTGAACTGACGCTGGGCCTGCAATTGAATCAGAAACGCAACGCGCAAGGCGCGGCCCCCATCGCCGGCGGCCACTTGCTGACCATCATGCATACGCAGGGCAATCTGCTGGGCGGCTTCAACAAGGTGGCATTGCAGTATGGCAAAGGCAGCGCCGCCAACACGGGCGGCTTCAGCCTGGGCGCCGGCAAGGATGACAAGGTCGTGCGCCTGACGGAACAGGTCATGATCCAGCCCAAAGGCGCCTGGTCGGGCATGGGCACCTTCGTCTACGAAGACAAGGAAACGGCGGGCGTCAGCAGCAAATGGACCTCGATCGGCGCGCGTCCCGTCTACCACTTTACGGACAACTACAGCCTGGCGGTGGAACTGGGCCACGACATCGTCAAGCCGGAAGGCGGCGAAAGCCGCAACCTGACCAAGCTGACCATTGCCCCTCAACTGTCGGCCGGCAACAGCTTCTGGTCGCGCCCCGTGCTGCGCGCCTTCTACACCTACGCCAAATGGAACAAGGCAGCCCAGTCGGCCGCCGTTGCCGAATCGGCGTTGTCGACGACGGGTGTGTTCGGTGGCAAGACGAACGGCAGTTCGCTGGGTTTCCAGGTGGAATCCTGGTGGTAATAGCATCCAACATTGGCTGATGCCGCAAGGCGCCTGCCACTGGCAGCAACACCGCCCGCTCACCGAGGGGCAGGCAATATCCGGACCCACCATTTCGCCGCTGCACGCGATGGCCGGCAGCTACACTGTAGTGTTTTCAGCAGTATCCTCTTTTAGCGCGGGCGCCCCTGGGTTTGCCCGCGTATTTTTTTGGGCGCTGGCGCCGCGGGTCATCCCCCTGATCATTCCGGCATTTATCAGATAAACTACCCTGCATCGCTCCCGACCCATCCCAGACGCAGCATCCATGAACCTCAAAAATCTCGCCAAAACGCTAGGAATATCCGAAACCACCGTCAGCCGCGCCTTGAATGGCTATCCGGAAGTGAGTGAACGCACGCGCGAGCGGGTGCTGGCCGCCGCGCAGGCCGCCGGCTACCGCCCCAACCCCATGGCGCGCAGCCTGGCCGTGGGACGCACGAATATCGTCGGCATCATCTACCCGCTGATGCCGAACGACCTGGCCGACCCCATGTTCATCGACATCGTCGGCGGCATGTCGGAGGCGCTGGAAGCGCAGCAGATGGACATGATGATCGCGCCCGCCTCGGCCACCAATGAATTCCACACCTATCAACGCATGGTCAAGGGCCGTCGCATCGATGGCCTGATCGTCGGACGCACGAAACCGTACGACGAACGCATCGCCTACCTGGCGCAGCAAGGCATGCCGTTTGTCGCGCATGGCCGCACGCAGCTGAACCAGCCGCACGCCTGGTTCGACTACGACAACGAGGCGGGCATGCGCCTGGCCGTCGAGCGCCTGGCGCAGCTGGGCCACCAGCGCATCGGCCTGATCAGCGCCACGCCAGACCTGAACTTCGTGCGCCAGCGCGTCGAGAGTTTCCAGCACGCCATGCAGGCCGGCGGCCTGGCCGTCGATCCGGACAATCTGGTCGACCATGCGCACGACCGCCGCGCCGGCTACCAGGCGATGCAGCGCCTGCTGGCCCGCTCGCCCCGCCCCACCGCCGTCATCGTCGACAATCACATGTCGGGCGTGGGCGCCGTGCGCGCCCTGCTCGACGCGGGCATCGCCATCGGCAGCGAGATGTCGCTGATCGTCTGGGGCGTGATGGAAGATTCCCTGGCCGGCCACAACGTCACCACCGTCGTCCAGCCCGACCCGCGCGGCGCCGGCGCGAAGATGATCCACATGCTGCTGGCCCTGATGGATGGCACGCCCGTCGCCGACTTGCAAGAGCTGTGGCCGTGCGAACTATTGCCGGGCGAGTCAACCGGACCGGTAATACACGCCTGATTTACCCCTGGAGCCAACTGCTGGGGCCGGTCACTGCGTGATCGGAATGCGTCCCACTGGGACGCATTCCCCCGGCGGGTCGGACCCATCTTGTTGTCCTGAATCACCCTCATAAAAAAATCGTATGTCTGGCGCGCGTATCGCTTTACTTTTCAAAGCGCTTTGAACTATACTCATTTCATACCCAAAGCGCTTTGAATTTTAAAATAAGACGTTCGCCTACCAACCAGCAGCGCTGTCCTGATAGCCGAGGCTACAGGCAACTTTTAAGAAATCATTCATGCCGACCATCCAGAACAATCTCGCCCACCTGCCCGCCGACTGGTGGCGCAGCGCCGTCATTTACCAGGTTTATCCACGCAGCTTCCTCGACAGCAATGGCGACGGCATTGGCGACTTGCCCGGCATTACCTCCAAGCTCGATTACATCGCCGCCTTGGGCGCCGACATCGTCTGGATCTCGCCCTTCTTTACGTCGCCGATGAAAGACTTCGGCTATGACGTGGCCAACTTCTGCGACGTCGATCCCATGTTCGGCAGCCTGGCCGATTTCGACCGCCTGGTGGCGCGCGCCCATGAACTGGGCTTAAAAGTGATGATCGACCAGGTGCTGTCGCACTCGTCCGATGTCCACCCGTGGTTCGTGGAAAGCCGCTCCAGCCGCGACAATGCCAAGGCCGACTGGTATGTCTGGGCCGACCAGAAACCCGATGGCACGGCGCCCAATAACTGGCTGTCCGTGTTCGGCGGTTCCGCCTGGCAATGGGAGCCGCGCCGCGGCCAGTACTACCTGCACGATTTCCTCGCCAGCCAGCCCGACCTGAATTTCCATAACCCGGCCGTGCAGCAAACGCAGCTGGACAACCTGCGTTTCTGGCTGGAACGCGGTGTCGATGGCTTCCGCTTCGATTCCTGCAACTTCCCGTATCATGACCAATTGCTGCGCGACAATCCGCCGGCCGCGCAGCGCGACGCCAGCAGCGTGTCGGCCATCAACCCGTACGGCATGCAAGCGCACGTGTACGACAAGACGCAGCCAGAAAACATCGCCTACCTGCAGCGCGTGCGCGCCGTGCTTGACGAATATCAGGCCATTTCCATCGGCGAAGTGGGCGACGACAATGCGCTGGCCACCATGGCTGCCTACACGGGCGCCGACAAGCTGCACATGGCTTACAGTTTCAACTTGCTGACGGCGGAGTTTTCCGCCGCGCACATCCGCACGCAGGTGGAAGAATTCGAAGCGCAAGTGGCCGACGGCTGGGCGTCCTGGTCCGTGGGCAACCACGACAGCGTGCGCGTCATGACGCGCTGGGGCGGCCAACACCCGTCGCCATCGCTGGCCAAGGTGGTGCTGGCCGTGCAAGCGGCGCTGAAAGGCACGCCGTGCCTGTACCAGGGTGACGAGCTGGCCCTGACCGAAGCGGACATTCCTTTCGAGGCGCTGCAAGACCCGTACGGCATCCCGTTCTGGCCACAGTTCAAGGGACGCGACGGCTGCCGCACGCCGATGCCGTGGGTGGCTGACGCGCCGCATGGCGGCTTCAGTTCGGCAAAACCCTGGCTGCCCGTGCCGCCCGAGCATCTGGCGCGCGCCGTTGACGTCGAAGAGCGCGATAGCGCCTCGCCCTTGACCTTTGCGCACAACATCCTCGCCTGGCGCCGCACCGTACCGCAATTGCTGGGCGGCGACATCGTCTTCTTCGATGCGCCCGAACCCGTGCTGGCCCTGCGCCGCGACTTGCCCGGCCAACCGTCCGTGCTGGCCGCCTTCAACCTGGGCACGCAAGCGCTCACGTTCGCCTGGCCCGATGCGGCGCCAGCGGCCGACCTGGCCGGTCACGGCTTGCCAGGCAGCAAAGAAGGCCAGCAAATCAGTCTGCCAGCGCATGGCGGCTGGTTCGGCACCCTGGCGTAAATCGCAGGCTTTGGCGGCCGTGCCGCCAATTACAATAACGAGCCCCGCGCATCAGCGGGGACGGCTTGACACAGTGAGGACGACATGGCGGGACTGAAATTAGCAGGGCTGAAGAAGGCGTATGGCGACGTGCAAACCCTGCACGGCATCGACCTGGAGATCGCCGATGGCGAATTCATGGTCTTCGTGGGACCGTCGGGTTGCGGCAAATCGACCTTGCTGCGCAGTATCTGCGGCCTGGAAGAAATCAGCGGCGGCGACTTATATATTGGCAAGACGCGCATGAACGACGTGCCGCCCGCCAAACGCGGCATCGCCATGGTGTTCCAGAGCTACGCCCTGTACCCGCACATGAGCGTGGCGCAAAACATGGCGTTTGGCCTGAAGCTGGCCGGACAGAGCCGCGTGCAAATCGCCGACGCCGTGCAGCGCGCCGCGCAAATCCTGCGCATCGAACCTTTGCTCGAACGCAAACCAAAAGACCTGTCGGGCGGCCAGCGCCAGCGCGTGGCCATCGGCCGCGCCATCGTGCGCAAACCCGACGTTTTCCTGTTCGACGAACCGCTGTCGAACCTGGACGCCTCGCTGCGCGTGCAGATGCGCATCGAACTGGCAAATCTGCACCGCGAATTGCGCTCGACCATGATTTACGTCACGCATGACCAGGTCGAAGCGATGACCCTGGCCGACCGCATCGTCGTGCTCAACGCGGGCCGCATCGAACAGGTGGGCGCGCCGCTCGAGTTGTACCACCACCCCGCCAACCTGTTCGTGGCCGGCTTCCTCGGTTCGCCCCGCATGAACTTTCTCAAAGGCAATATCCACAGTGTCGTCGACGGCGTGGCCAGCATCGCCACGAATGCGGGCGGCATGCTGCAGGCGGCGTTGACACAGCCATTGGCCACCGGCACACAAGTCACCATCGGCGCGCGCCCCGAACACGTGCAGGCGTGCGCGCCCGGTGTGGCGAGCGCCATCACGGCCACCGTGCAGGCGGTGGAAAAATTGGGCGACATCAGCTATTTGTATGTACAGGTAGCGGGCAGCGACGAGCCGCTCGTGGTGCGCGCCGATGCCGATACAAACTGGGCCATAGGCCAATGCGTGGCGCTGCAGGTAGCGCCCGCGCGCGTCCACGTGTTCGACGAACACGGCCAGACCCGTACCTGATTGCGAACTTAAGGGGCCAGGCGCTACAGGCGCCGCCTGGCCTGGTTGCATCGTTTCAGCCTTGATACTCAACATAAACTTAGCATAAAAAAAGATACTGGAGATTGACATGTCCGTCACACACGCGAAACGCAGCTTCATCAAGACCACCCTGATCGCCGCCGCCCTGGCCGGCATCGGCAACCTGGCCGCCGCCAGCATGGCAAACGCGGCCGAAGCAGGTACCCTCTTGATCTGGATCAATGGCGACAAAGGCTACAAGGGCCTGGCCAAGGTCGGCGAGGAATTCACCAAGAAGACGGGCATCAAGGTCGTCGTCGAACACCCGGAAGATGCGCCGAACAAATTTCAGCAGGCAGCGGCCGCCGGCAAGGGCCCGGACATCTGGATCTGGCCGCATGACCGCATCGGCGGCTGGATTGACGCCGGCTTGCTGCAACCAGTGACGCCAAGCAAGGAAGCGCGCGCCGCCATCCTGCCGCTGGCATGGAACGCCTTTACCGTGGGCGGCAAGACCTGGGGCTATCCGATCTCCATCGAAGCCGTGGCCCTCGTCTACAACAAGGATCTGGTGCCGAATCCGCCCAAGACGTTCGAGGAAATCGCCGCGCTGGACAAAAAACTGTCGGCACAAGGCAAGAAAGCCATCCTGTGGGATTACACGAATACCTATTTCACCTGGCCTTTGCTGGGCGCGGGCGGCGGCTTCCCGTTTGAAGTCAAGAGCGACGGCCGCTACGATGCGGCCAAGACGGGTGTCAACAATGCCGGTTCGCAGGCGGGCGTGAACGCGCTGATGACCCTGATCAACAGCGGCGCCATGCCGAAGGGCGCCGGCTATGCCGAGATGGAAGCGGGCTTCAACCAGGGCAAGATCGCCATGATGATCAACGGCCCATGGTCGTGGGACAACGCGCGCAAATCGAAAATTAATTACGGTGTGGCAACGATTCCTACCGTGGCCGGCAAGACGGCCACCCCATTCGTGGGCGTGCTGGGCGCGATGGTGTCGAAAGCCAGCCCGAACAAGGACCTGGCGACAGAATTTTTGGAAAACCAGGTGCTGCAGCTCAATGGTCTGAAAACCATCAACGCCGACGTCCCGCTGGGCACGCCAGCGAACAAGGTGCTGTTCGCCGAATTGAAAACCAATCCGAACATCCAGGCGACGATGGAAAGCGCGCAAGCGGGCCGCCCGATGCCGAACAACCCGGAAATGGGCCGCTTCTGGTCATCGATGCAATCGGCGCTGGAAAACATCACGCAAGGCCGCCAGTCCACCAAGGATGGCCTGGACGCGGCGGCGAAGCGGATTACGACGGCCAATTAAGCCATATTTTGTTTGAGCGTAGGTCGGATTAGCGTGTAGCGCGTAATCCGACATGTGCCGCCAACAATGTTGTCGGATTACGGCCCTTTGGGCCTAATCCGACCTACGTATCATTACAGGTATCCATCGTGCGCAAGTTTATCGGCCCTACGGTATTGACCATCAGCATGGCGCTGGGTCTGTATCTGCTCTTCATGTTGTACATTTCCGGCCAGACCATGCTGGCCGCCGTTTTCCTCGGCTTGCTGACCCTGACGACGTTTGTCTTCACGTCGCCGCGCGCCTATGCCTACCGTTATCTGTTTCCCGGCATCACGGCGGTCATCGTCTTCGTGGTGCTGCCGATGGTGTACACGGTGTCGATCGGCTTTACCAATTTCAGTTCGCGCAACCTGCTCACCTATGAGCGGGCCACGCAATATTTGCTCGACGAGACGCAGCGCGTGGAAAGCACGGGCTACGCGCTGACCGTGCACCAGGACAACAAGCAATATCGCTTACGCCTGGAAAGCCCGGACACGGGCGACGTGCTGCTGTCCGAGCCGCTGGCCCTGAAGCGCGCCGTACCTTTGACCGTGGAGGTGGCGCCGGCCGACCCCGTGCAGGCGCCCGTGCTGGCCCCGCCGCTGCCCATCAAGGACATCATCGCGCTGCAAAAGGATTTGAAACAGCTCACCCTCGTCATGCCGAACAAAATCGAGCTGCGCATGGTCGGTTTGCGCGAATTCGGCCCCGTCGCGCATGTCTACAAGCAACTGCCCGACAAAACCCTGAAAAAAATCGCCACGGGCGAACTGGTCAAACCGAACTTCAAAACAGGCTTTTATGAAATGCCCGATGGCACGAAACTGGAACCGGGCTTCAAGGTCAACGTGGGCTTCGCCAACTTCGTGAAGATCTTTTCCGACGAAGCGTTCCGCGGCCCCTTCCTGCGCATTTTCGTCTGGACCATCGTTTTCGCCTTGATCAGCGTGGCCACCACGACGGGCCTGGGCATGGTGCTGGCCGTGCTATTGAACTGGGATGCGCTGCGCTTCCGCGGCCTGTACCGCACCCTGCTGTTCCTGCCGTACGCCGTGCCCGGTTTCATTTCCATCCTGGTCTTCAAGGGGCTGTTCAACAATAACTTTGGTGAAATCAACCTCGTGCTCGACGCCCTGTTCGGCATCAAGCCCGCCTGGTTCTCGGACACCACGCTGGCCAAGGCCATGATTTTGATCGTCAACACCTGGCTCGGCTACCCCTACATGATGGTCGTGTGCATGGGCTTGATCAAGGCGATCCCGTCGGACCTGTACGAAGCCTCGGCCCTGGCCGGCGCGGGACCGCTGACGAATTTCTTCAAGATCACCCTGCCGTTGATCATCAAGCCGCTGACGCCCTTGATGGTGGCCAGCCTGGGTTTCAACTTCAACAATTTCGTGCTGATCAGCTTGCTGACGGGCGGGCGTCCCGATTTCCTCGACACCACCTTACCGGCCGGCACGACGGACTTGCTCGTGTCCTATACCTACCGCATCGCGTTCGAGGATTCCGGACAGAACTTTGGCCTGGCCGCCGCCATCTCGACCCTGATTTTCTTCCTCGTGGCCGCGATTTCGCTGGTCAACATGCGCCTGACGCGCATGAACAAAGCATAAAGGACAGTAATGGCTATCGTTGTCGACCGTTCCAACCGCTGGCGCATCCTGGCGGCCCACGTCGCCGTGATCGCGCTGATCGCGCTGGTGATGTTTCCCTTCCTGATGATCTTGTCGATCTCATTGCGGCCCGGTAACTTCGCCTCGGGCAGTTTGATCCCGCCCGAGATCAGCTTAGAGCACTGGCGATTGGCGCTGGGCATGTCTTACCAGGCGCCCAACGGCACCCTGGTCGAGCCGGACTTCCCCGTGCTGCTGTGGCTGTGGAATTCCATCAAGGTGGCCAGCATGAGCGCCACCGTCACCGTGCTGCTGTCGACCACCTGCGCATATGCGTTCGCGCGCATGCAGTTCCGCTTCAAGTCGCAAACCCTGTCGGCACTGATGCTGCTGCAGATGTTCCCCGCCGTGCTGGCACTGGTGGCCATCTACGCCATCTTCGATGTGCTGGGTAATTACGTGCCATGGCTGGGCATCGACCACCACGGCAGCCTGGTGCTCGCTTACACGGGCGGCATCGCCCTGCATATCTGGACCATCAAGGGCTACTATCAAACCATCCCCATCGAAATCGAGGAAGCGGCCAAGGTCGATGGCGCCACGCAATGGCAGGCGTTCATCTACGTGCTGCTGCCGATGACGGTACCGATCCTGATGGTGGTCTTCCTGCTGTCCTTCATCGGCGCCATCATCGAATATCCGATCGCCTCCGTACTGCTGCATGAACAGAACAACCTGACCCTGGCCGTCGGTTCGAAGCTGTTCCTGTACGAGCAAAAATACCTATGGGGCGACTTCGCCGCGGCGGCCATTTTGTCCGGCCTGCCCATCACGGCCGTGTTCCTGCTGGCGCAAAAATGGATGATCTCGGGCCTGACGGCTGGCGGCGTAAAGGGCTGACCATGCGACGCTCCCTGACGACGCTGACCGCCCTGCTCCTGTGCGCTTCGGCGCACGCAGGGAGCGAGGGTTCGGAAAAATTCTCCGACAACCCCATCGTCTACTTCGTCGTAACGGACCGTTACGCCAACGGCAATCCCGGCAACGACCATAGTTATGACCGCGCGGCCGACCCGCAAGGCGGCGATGTGGGCAGCTTTCACGGCGGCGACATCGCCGGCATCACGCAACAGCTGAAAGCCGGCTATTTTCAAGACCTGGGCGTCAACGCCCTGTGGATCACGGCGCCGTACGAGCAGATACACGGCTGGGTGGTGGGCGGCAAGCAGCAATTCCAGCACTACGCCTACCACGGCTACTGGGCGCTCGATTACACCACCATGGACGCCAACATGGGCACGCGCGAACAATTGCGCGAGATGATCAACACGGCGCACGCACAAGGCATCCGCGTGCTGTTCGACGTGGTGCTGAACCACCCCGGCTACGCGGACTTGCGCACCCTGGCGCAATACAAGGTGCCCGTGCTGTGGCCCGGCCACGAGAAGGCCGGCTTGCGTGATTATCACAGCTTCATCGACTACAACAACTTCGCATTCGCGCAGTGGTGGGGGCCGGACTGGGTGCGCGCGGGCTTGCCCGGCTATCGCGAGGGCGGCCAGGATGATGTCACCATGCAACTGGCCTATCTGCCCGACTTCCGCACGGAGAGCGGCAAAGCCGTGGGCTTGCCACCAATACTGCAGCGTAAAAGCGACACGCGCGCCGTGGCCCTGCCCGATGCGACAGTACGTTCTTACCTTGTTCATTGGCTGGCCGACTGGGTGCGCGAATTCGGCGTCGACGGTTTCAGGGCCGACACCGTCAAGCACGTGGAGCCGGCCAGCTGGCTGGCCCTGCGCGCGGCGGCCACCGATGCCCTCAGGGATTGGAAGGCGCGCCATCCGCAGCAAAAGATTGATGACGCGCCGTTCTGGATGACGGGCGAAGCGTGGGGCCATGGCCCCGAACGCAGCAGCTGGTTCGATGCCGGCTTCGACTCGATGATCAATTTCGACTTTCAACACCGCGCCGGCGGCGACTGGGCAAGCATCGATGGCGTCTACCGCCGGTACGCGGGCTTGCTGAATAAGAGTCCCCGCTACGACATCCTGTCGTATATCTCTTCGCACGATACCAGCCTGTTCCCGCGCAAGGAACTGAAACATGGCTTGTCCGCCCTGTTGCTGGCACCCGGTGGCGTGCAGCTGTTCTACGGCGATGAAAGCGGTCGCCAGCCTGGCGCGGCACCCATCGGCGACGAACAGCAGGCCACGCGCTCCGACATGAACTGGACAACCATGGATGCGGCCATACTGGCGCATGCGCGCAAGCTGGGCCAGTTCCGTCTGCGCCACCCTGCCCTGGCGCGCGGCGAGCATCGCCTGATCGACGAGAAACCGTATGCGTTTGCCCGCGTGATGAAGGACGACGCCGTCATCGCCGTGCCCGAAGCGCAAGGCGCGCTCGACCTGAAGGTGCACGGCGTGTTCGCCGATGGCGCCCTGCTGCGCGACGCCTACGCCAATCAAACCTATATCGTCAAAGATGGCGCCGTCGCCGTGAACGCGGCCGGCACCGTCCTGCTGGAGAAAGCTGCACCATGAGTACCTATGACATAGTAGTGGTCGGCGGCGCCGGCATCGACACCATCGTGCGCGTCCCCGACCTGCAATTGCCCGTCGCCGATTCCGTGCACGTGCCCCCCATCCACGACTACGTGGCGCACACGGGCAATGGCGTGGCGCTCGGCTGCCATGCGCTGGGCTTGCGCTGCAAGTTCATCGACTTCATCGGCGACGACGCGCAAGGCGCGGCCATCCTGCAACGCTATAAAGAGGCAAAGCTCGATTTTTCACACATCGTCGAACCGTCTGGCACGCGGCGCAGCGTCAACCTGGTCGACCCGCAAGGGCGCCGGCTGTCGCTGTACGACGGCCGCCATCGGCAAGACGTACGCATGCCGGCCGCCTTTTATCTTCCCTACCTGGGACCGGCGCGCCACGCGCACTTTTCCATCATGGGCTGGGTGGCCGAACTGTTTGACGACGCGCAAGCGTGCGGCACGACGGTATCGACCGATTTGCACGACTGGGATGGAATCAACGCGCACCACAAGGTCTTTGCGCTGCGCGCCGACCTGGTCTTTCTCAGTACGGCCGCGCTGGGCGAGCGCACGGAATCGGTCATGCGCACGATAGTCGCGCAGGGACGCGCACAGGCTGTCATCGCCATGGCCGGCGCGCAGGGTGCGTATGTGCTGGAACGGGGCAGCGCGTCCGTGCGCCACACTCCGGCGGCGCGATTGAAGCTGCCCGTGGTGGACACGAATGGCGCGGGCGACTCGTTTGTGGCCGCCTTTTTGCATGCCTGGCTCGATGGACGACCGCTGGACGAGGCCATGCGCCGCGGCGCTATCGGCGGCGCGTTTGCCTGCGCGCAGCATGGCACGCATGAACGTTTCATCGCGCTGGCAGAACTGCATGACTTATATCAAGACAGCACTAGCTTATGACTTAATATTCTATCAAGCGTTGCAATGAGTTAAGGTGCGCATGGCACAATGGCTGCGGATTTCACCACCGCACACCATCGACACCGGAGACCACATGAGAATCGAAACCCTGGCCGTGCACGCCGGCTACACCCCCGACCCGACCACCAAGGCCGCCGCCGTCCCCATCTACCAGACAGTGGCCTATGCCTTCGACAATGCCCAGCATGGCGCCGACCTGTTCGACTTGAAAGTGGCTGGCAATATCTACACGCGCATCATGAATCCCACGCAGGACGTGCTGGAAAAGAGGGTTGCTGCGCTGGAAGGCGGCGTCGCCGCGCTGGCCGTCGCTTCAGGCATGGCAGCCATCACTTATGCGATCCAGACCATCACGGAAGCGGGCGACAATTTCATCTCCGCCAGCCAACTATATGGCGGCACCTACAATCTGTTTGCCCACACCCTGCCGCAGATCGGCATCGAAGTGCGCTTCGCCGACGCGCGCCAGCCCGAGACCTTCGCCGCCCTGATCGACAGCCGCACCAAGGCCATCTTCTGCGAATCGATCGGCAACCCGCTGGGCAATGTCACGGACGTGGCGAAACTGGCCGAAATCGCGCATGCACACGGTATCCCGCTGATCGTCGACAACACCGTGCCCAGCCCGTATCTGTTCCGCCCCATCGAACATGGCGCCGATATCGTCGTCCATTCACTGACCAAATACTTGGGTGGCCACGGCACCACCGTGGGCGGCGCCATCGTCGACAGCGGCAAATTTCCGTGGGCCGAGCACAAGGAGCGCTTTAAGCGCCTGAACGAACCCGATGTGTCGTATCACGGCGTCGTCTACACGCAAGCATTCGGCCCGGCAGCCTTCATCGGCCGCGCGCGCGTGGTCCCGCTGCGTAACATGGGCGCGGCGATTTCGCCCTTGAGCGCCTTCCAGCTGATCCAGGGCATCGAAACGCTGGCCCTGCGCATGGACCGCATCTGCGATAACACGCTGGCCCTGGCCAAGCACCTGAAGCAGCATCCGAAAGTCGCCTGGGTCAACTACGCGGGCCTGGAAGACCACCCGGACCACGCGCTGGTGAAAAAATACATGCAAGGCCGCGCCTCGGGCATTTTGTCCTTCGGCCTGAAACTGGCCGCTGGCGAAGATCCGCGCGCGGCCGGCGCCCGCGTGCTCGACGCCCTGCAGTTGTTCACGCGCCTGGTCAACATCGGCGACGCCAAGTCGCTGGCCACCCACCCGGCGTCGACCACGCACCGCCAGCTCAATGCCGAAGAACTGGCCAAGGCGGGCGTGTCCGAAGACATGCTGCGCCTGTCGGTCGGCATCGAGCATATCGACGACTTGCGCGAAGACCTGGAACAGGCCTTGAGCGCGGCCTAAGAAACATGTAGTCCGGAGGGCTGTGCATGCCATCACCGGCGGCATGTCGCTCCCTTCCGCTGCCTGGGCTGCCCGCGCACCGCAGTTCAGTGGGCAGCGTCGCATCAAGCTTGTTCAGGGTGGCGACCGACGCCCTTGATGATGCCGCCTTTCGTTTCCCACACTGACGCTGGCAAGCGCCATATTTCCGGCTATCGCGGCGCCAGCAACTGCGCCACCTGCCTGATCCTCTCATCCACCGAACCTGACACATTGACAAAGGCGATCCCCCGCCGCGCCAACTCGGCCTGATACCACGCATGCTGGCGCGCGCGGAAATTCCCGTCGCGGCGGGTGCCGTCCTGAATGAAGGGGAAATCGGGCGCGCACAGCAGCACCAGGTCGTAGCCATGCTCGGCCAGTTGCGCCAGCTCCAGCTCGGCCTTGCCGAACATCTCGATGCAGTAAAAATAGGTGGTCAGGGGCGAGGTATCGCAAAACAGCCAGCGCCGCGCAGCCAATAGCGTCTGCGCTTCGCGGCGCAGCTGTTCCCGGCCGATCTTCAGCAGATCATCATAGCCCAGCACGCCATCCTGGCTTTCCCACAGTTCGCGGCCATATTCGGCCACCCATTCCGTCTCGAAATGCCGCGCCAGCGCCTGCGTCAGGGTCGTCTTGCCGCTCGATTCGCCTCCGAGCACGCACACGCGCGTAACCAAATCGGCGCGCACAATGGGTGACAGGAAGGCGCTGCGCGCCTGCGGGTCTTGTCGCACCAAGGTGCCTGACACGGGCACCAGCGTTCTCGCCGGGTCCACGCTGACATGCGCTACCGCTCCCATCGCGTAATGCCGTTCCAGCACGCCCGCAAAGCCGGGACCATAGTCTTCGCTGCTGAACACGGCATCGACGGGTAGCGCCAGCACCGTCCAGCACAGCCAGCCCATGAAGTGGCGATGCTCGTCGCCCTCGTCGTCATTGTGCGGCAGCGAACGCGCAGGCACGCAGCGCACCGCGCACAGGGCGGCCAGGCGCGCATCGTCCAGCACGACGATATGCGCCTGCGGGAACTGCGCGCGCAGCCACCGTTCCCGGCGCGCCGGGTCCAGGCCGGGAAATTCGGGTTTGGTGTAGCTAAGCACCAGCAGCTCTTCGCAGGCCTCCTGCGCACGATTGATCAACAGTTCGTGGCCCTTGTGCAGCGGGCAGAATTTGCCTACCACGAGGCCGCGTTTATAAAGGTTCATGCCATTGCGTCCTGCAAATCCGAGGTGTATTGAATGATCTTGTCTTGCGCCTGCAAAGTCTCGACCGTAATGGCGCCGAAAAAGGGCGCGAGCAAGGTGCGCGCCCGATCGGCTTGCGGCATGGCGCCCGGCGCCAGGCGCAGTACGACACTGCCGTCGCCCTGCTGGTGCACGCCGAACAGGGCGATGGCCAGCGGCTTCAGGGCGTGCGTGATGTCGATATTGTTGATCCATTCGCCGTTGATCATCCTGTAGCGCAAAGGGCTGCGCCCCGCCAGGCCCACCAGCACGGGACCGTGTGGTCCATGCGTCAGCGACGCGTAATCGCCCGTGCGGTAGCGCACCAGGGGCAGGCAAAAGTTAAAACCGCCCGTCACGGTGATTTCGCCGCGCTCCCCGTCGGCCACGGGCCGCCCTTCCCTGTCGAGGATTTCCACGTACAGCCGGTGCTGCAGCAGCACGTGGCCGCCCGCCTGTTCGTCGTAGACGGCCACGGGACCCACTTCATTGAGCGAATAGATGTCGAGCACGGGGCAGCCGAAACGTTCTTCCAGGCGCGCCCGCATGCCGGGCAACAGCATCATCGACACGGACAGCAGCGCGGCCGGCTTGTGCGTCATGGACAAGGTCAGCAGCTCGGCAAACGAAATAGGGTCGCCCGCGATCAATTCGGGCGCCATGGCGTCCAGGTAGCGCGCGCGGTTATCCGGCTCGCGCCAGTCGTCCACGTGCAGGTTGATCTTCGCCAGGCCCGATTCGTCCATCGTGGGCGTGACGGAGACATAGGTGAAGCAGCGGCGCTGATGCCCCAGCAGCATGACGCCCACCTGTCCCGCACCATGGCGCAAGGTCACGCCAAAACGCCGCAGCGCGCGCTTGTGGAAGGCCAGGTAGCGCCCCGCCACCAGCGGGTGCGAAGCGATCAGCAACGGGTGGCCCGTGGTGCCCGTGGTCTGGAAATTGATCATGCGCGCCAAGTCCGCATTGTCGGGCACGAAGGCGGCGATATCGTGCGCCAATTCGGCGCGGCTGATGGGCGTTGCATCGATGAGACGCGCCGGTGGCGAACCGCAGGCACAATAGTAGGGCACCGTGGCATAAGTCGCCCTGAGAAAATCCGGCAGCCAGGATGGCGGCGCGGCCGCGCTCCAAGCGACTACCGCCTGCATGACTTCCTGCTCATAGGCGCGCAGCGCTTCAACCTCCCCGGCCAGCAGCTTGTTGCCGCTGCGGTTGCGGTACTGGGGCGCGCAAGGATGGCTGCGCAGTTTTTCCAGCATGCGCGCACCCGCTTGCGTCAGCGTGGGACAGTAGTCGCGGTCCGATTCCCAGGCGCCGCCCGGCAGATTGACATCAGGTTTGCCAGCGAGCGTCATTCGCGCGACCACTTGTCGGCCGATTCCTCGGCCGCCTTCTTCGCCAGCGCCTCGCGGATCTCCCGCGCGCGCTGTTCGGCTAGCCGGCTCGCTTCGAGCAGGCGGCGGCGCTGCGTGCCGCTGATGGCGGACAATCTGTCCGTCGCCTGCGCCACGCTTTCGTCACGGGGCCGAAAGGCCAGGCGCGCCAGCACGATGCGCGCCAGCTCCTCGCGCCGCTCCGGGTCGTGCGTGAACTGGTGGGCTGGCGTGGCGGCGGCCAGTTCGCGTGCCGTCTCGCCCAGTACCTGCAGCAAATCCTGCTGCCGCAATTGCTGGCCGATGAACCACTCGTCGGCCAGCAGCCAGCACAAGATCATGGCCAGCGCCAGGCGATTGCGGTCCGCCTTCACTTGCGCGCCGATAAAACCCTGCAGTGACGCGGCCGGCGCGCGGGTGCCATGCAGCAGCAAAATGTCGTTGACCAGTGCAGCAACCGCCACCGCCTGCGCGTTGGCGACGCCGGCGATGCGGGGCTCGGCGAGGAACTCGACGGGGGTGTCGGCCAGGCGGTGGGTCAGGGTTTCGAGCAATGGGCCAGGAGTATTCATCGTTTTGCTTTGAAATTCCAACCCCACAATGCAAGTGCCGGGGTCGGACCCTGAGGGTCCGACCCCAGGTTTAGACGTTGGGGTAATTTATACATAATGCCTGCGGCTGAACGCACGCGCAAAGTCCAGCAAGTCCTCGTAGCGCTCGACGGCGTGGATATCCCAGCCCTGTTCGCGGCGCGCGCGTTTCAGGGTTTCATAGGTCTGCTGCAGCCACGTGTGGCTGGCCGCGCCATCCCAGCCGCGCTCCAGGTTCAGGGCCATGGTGCCACCCGCGCCGCCCTGCGCCAGCGCCTTGGCGGAAATATCCCAGCCGCTGTTGCCCAGTTCATCGTCGTCGAACATGGTGGTGATGCCATCGTCGGAAATCATCAGAATATGCGCTTGCCGTTCGCGCTTGCCCGCAAAGGTCTTGCGCAGACAGTGGATGGGGAAACAGGTGGCGCCGCCAAAAAATTCCGTCAGCACGCCCAGGATCATGTCTTCGTCGCGCACGAAACCTGGCGTCTGCATCACCTCATTCTTGCCGCTCCACAAGGTCACCTGCACCTTCGCGCCAGCGCGCAGGGCGGACAAGGCGATGACGGCGCCAGCCAGGGTCAGGAACGAGGTGTGCGCCTGCGGGTTGGGCATGGAGCCGGAACTGTCCACGTACATGTCCAGGTCGACGGGCACGGCGTCGATGGCGCGCGCCGGTTCGCGGCCAACCACGCGGCGCATGGTGGTCACGCCGGGCACGGGGCGCGGCGACTGCATCACCGATTGCAGCCAGTCGATGTCTTCCAAAGGGTCGCCGATTTCCCACGCTTCCAGCCCTTCCATCTGCGGCTCCTGCGACTCGGGCGCGGGGCGGCTGGGAAACGCCACCAGGTGCGGCAAGGCGCGCTCGCGGTAGTAGCGGATAGCGATCTCATGGTCGCTCAGGTTGATGCCCGAGGCCTTCAAAATGTCGCCCAGCTCGAACGGCTCGCGCAACTGGCCGCTACCCGGCCTGGCCGGCGCCTCGGCTTGCGGCTCCTCGCCATCGAGGCCGGAGATGCGCTTGTCGTGCACGGGATGGATGGCGCCGCCCTCTTCGTCATCCTCGATCTGCTGCGCGCCATACGTCTGGCAGCCACGGGCCGCGTCGCGTGTGTCCTGCAGGTAGCGGCTGGGGTCAAGACTGCCACCCAAGGCATCCGTGTCGTCCACCAGGTACGGCAACAGCAAGGTGGCAAAGCGCCCCGCCGCCAGCATCCAGTCATTCACATACACGCGTATCAGGCGCGCGCCCAGCCAGGCGTCCGTATCGAGGCGCTCATCCACATTGGCGCCACCCAGCTCGCCCTTTTCCAGCTGCCACAGGTTTTCATAGATGCGCATGTACAGGGTCCACACGCCGCCGCTGGCCCTGGCCTTGCCGTCCGGCGAAGGCTCGCGGCCCTGTTGCAGCTTGCGATAAATGTCGGCCATGCGCAAATTTGCCTGGCGCTGCAGCCGGTCGTTGATGAACAGGTCCGTGTACAGGTTGGCCACCATGGGCGCGTGCTGTTCCAAAGTGGGCAAGGCGCGGCGCATGCGCGCCAGCAGGCGGAACTGGTCACTGGCGCTGCCCGGCGCGAGGATATGGTGGCCGATTTCATGCGCAAGCACTTCCAGCGCATAGTCGTCCAGCCCCAGCTCCGTCACCAGCGGCAAGTCCACCACGATGGTCTGGTCCAGCAAACGGATCATGGCGAAGCTGCCGGACAGCCCCTTCTTGCTGGCCTCGACGCGGCTGGCGCACAGGCTCGGGTCGCGCAAGCGCGTAAATTTGCTCCACACGGCAAGGGCCTCGGGCCAGGCAGCCTGCCAGGCGTCGATCAGGGCGGGTTCAGCGTCCTTCTTCATGCGAGCGGCAGCAAGCGGATCGCGTGCGTCCACGGCGACGTGATGGCAACTGTATGCGCATTGGCGGCAAGCGCGATGTCGCCGGCGGGTAGGTCGAGCGCGATGCTGCGCGCGCCGATATGCAGGCTCGCACCATCGACGCGCACGGACGATGGCAGCTCGTTTGGCGCCTGCTCGAACTCCTGCGCCGTGGCACTGTGCAGCACGGCGCCGCAGGCATCGGCCACCAGCAGGTAGTGGCGCTCGGCGCTGCGCACGACAAAACCGTCCTTTGTCGCTCGCACTTGCGGCGGCGTGCCGAAAGCACCACCGAGGCCGCTGAAGCTGCCAAAATCCCTGCCCTCGGCATTGCCGCGCCAGGGATTCGCCAGCAACTGCGCATGCACCTGCGGCCACTGCGCACCGGGCTCGCCAAAGGCGGCCAGCGCCAAGGCTGGCGGCAAGGTATCGGCGGCGGCCAGCGCGCCCAGGCGGAAATGCGCGACACCGGCGCGCCAGGCCAGCACCTGGCCAACGGCGCGCAGCTGCGCCAGCGTGGCGATCTGCGCTGCCAGGGCGGCCAGCTCGCGCTGCCACTGCGCGGGACGCGCGCCCGCCACGGAGGCTATATGGATGGCGGCGTTGCTGAGCATGCCCAGCACCTCGACGGGCGCCGTCGCCAGCAGAGGGGAAAATTGCGGTGCCAGTTCGCGCCAGACGGTGTTGAGGAAGAAATTTTTCGCCGTCGGCCCCGCCAAGCCGTGGCCCACCAGCTCCAGAGCCATGTCGTAGGCGGCCAGGGTGACGCCGCCTGCGCGCTCAGGCGCAGCGTCGGCTACGGCCACTACCAGCGGATCGACGCCATCGTGCAGGAAAGCGCCGAAGGCGGCCATGTCGAGCGATGGAAAACGCCGGCGCGCTTCCGCAGCGCGGCCGTTGAACTGGGCGCGGCCGCCGGCGAGTATCGAGGCAAAGGCAGGAGAGATCATCGCCGCTCCTCAATCGCTGTGCGAGAAGTGCAGCAGATAGCGTTCATCCCCCAGTTCGAACGCGATCTCGTCCCAGTGGATCGCGTACCAGAAACCAGGTGGCGGCGCCATCTTCACGACATGCACTGTGAATCCGGCCAGCGACATGTCCAGCGCTTCGAGGAATGCGTCGACGAGGCAGGCGCGAAAACGGCCCGGCGGCGCCGTCTGCATGTGGGCCGACGAGAAGAACCAGCGCTGGCATACCTGCTCCAGTTGTGCGCGCCCGCACGGCGCCACCTTGAGGTGCCACAGGGGCGCCGGCAAGTCGCGCGCGGGCTCGATGACGTGCAAGGCATGCTCTTCCACGCGCATGCCCAGCGCCGTGAGCAGGTCGGGCGCGTCCGGCAGGCGCTGCAGCTCGTAGCTTGCGCACAGGTCGCTGGCCTCGCTGTTCAGCCTCTCAAGCGCGCAGAGATATCCTCGGCAGTGATCCATATTCAGAGCGTAAATCATTGCGAACGCAGCCAGCTACGGTAATTCGTATAGCGCTGGTGCAGGTATTTGAGCTTGAGCAGATCGTCATACAGGGGACCATACAGTTTGCGCCCCTTGGTGCGTTCGCCGATCAGCTTTTCGATGCGGTTCAGGCGCGCCAGGGTCTCGCGCTCGCTGACGCCATCGAGGCCCAGGTCGAATTCGGCCGACAGCACGCCCACCGGATCATCGCGGTCCAGGTCCAGGCGGTTGAATTCATCGTTCGACAAGTCGAACAGGCGACGCAACCAGCCCAGCCTGTCGCTGCGGTAGGCGGCGTTTTCCGGCAGCGCGAAAAAGGGCGCGTCCGGGTCCGGCTGCAGCTTGTTATGCAGGACGAAGGGCAGCACCTGGCGCAAGTCTTCCAGCTCCACCTCGCCGTTACCGCGGAAGTAGGCCATGGCCTTGGCGTAGATCAGCAGCGCCATCAGGGTGCGCACGGAGATGCCATTCAAGGTCTGGCAGCCCAGGTCCTTCAGGCGGTCGCGCCCATTGTCGGCCGCCTGCGCGGCGCCACGGTCGGCGCCAGCCAGACGCGCCGTATCCTTGGTCATGTATTCGAACTGGCCGCCGGCCGTCTCGAACAGCTCGAACTGGCTGGCGAAAAATTCCAGGCGGCGCCGCACGGCGTCGGGTATGCCCACCTGGCGGATAGATTCGCCAATTTGATCCACCTCGCCTTCCGTGAAGATGATATCGGGCGGTACCAGTTCTTCGGGCCGCACGTTTTCTTCCACGCGCAGCAGCAGTTCATTCAGGAAGCGCGGATTGAAAGCCAGCGCCTGCTCCGTCACGTCGACCCGGTCGCGCAGCGCTTCGATCACCTGGTACGTACCGCCGCCCTGGTCGTCGTTGGCCGTCAAATACCAGGCCGCTTCCGGGCATTCGTAAATATGGTTCAGCACTTCCGCGTAATTGTCGCCCATGACGGTGAGCAGCGCGCTTTGCGTGCGCGTGGGGATGCGGTTGTATTCATCGACGATTTTCACGCGCATGCCCAGCCAGGCGCGCCAGGCGATGCGGATATCGTCCATGCTTTGCGCGTTGACCAGGTCCGCCGGCAGCGGATTGCCCAGCAAATCGGCCACCGTCATCTGCGGGTGGCCGTGCTGCATGGCGCGTTTCACCTCCTTGACGGTGGAACCGGCCAGCACGCCCATCAGCAGCGCGCTGGCCGTCTTGCCCCGCCCCGGCCCGCCGACGAACAGGCATTTGCGGCGCGTGGCGAACGTCAGCAGCGGCAGCAAGATGAAACTGGAATAGCTTTGCGCCGACGGCAAGTTCAGGGTGCGGCGGCTGTCGCCCACGGAGTACGTCTGCGACGGGCCATCGTTGTACTCGATATCGTAATGGGGGCTGATGATGGCGTGGTTGACGATCCAGAAATAGGCCTGGCGCAGCTTTTCATCGAAAGGCCGCGCTTGCGCCTCGCCTTCCGCTCCCAGCGCGATGGGCCCCTGGTACAGGTCCGCCACGTCGAACTGCCGCGCGGCGGGCGCGGCCTTGGGCTTGGTGGGGGCTTGCGACAGGCGCTGGAACAAGTTAAAGGCGGACATGATTGGCTAACGCCTGTCAAAACCTACTGCGCGTCGGTATTTACGGCCTGCGATGCTCACTGTACATTCGTACAGTTGCGCTTCTCGGCCGCAACTCCCTTCCGCTCGCTACGGTTTTGTCAGGCGTTGTTATTTAATGTGGAAACGAAATTATTGCATATCGTTCCCACTACGCCTTGTTCAAATCAACAACGGCTTCCTCCTGCTTGCGCCAGCGCCACCAGCCCAGCGCCACGCATGCCACCAGCAAGCACAGCAAGCCGGCCACTTCATGGCCGATGTCATACAGCGAGGCGCCCATTTGATTGAGCGCGACAAAGCCCTGGATGCCGGCCGTCGATGGCAGCAGCCAGCGCAGCCATTGCAGCACCATGGGCATGGACGAGACGGGCCAGGTCAGGCCGGCCAGGAATAGCACGGGCATCGAGGTGGCGATCATCAACTGCGTACCCCGTTCGCGCGTGCGAAACAGCATGCCCAGCAGCATGCCGAAAGCCGCTTGCGCCAGCGAGAACAGCACCAGCAGCAAGAGCATGCCGCCGAAGTTGCCGCCGCGCGGGTAATCCTGGAACCAGAAAACGAAACCGAAGAAATAGCAGCAGTTGATGAATGCCACGCAGGCAAACGCCAGCAGCATGCCTGCGTAGCCGCCTGCCGTGCGTCGGCCCGCGAGGGGAAAACGCTGGTGCTGAAACCAGGTGCCGAACAGCATGGTCATGCCGATCAGCAAGGTTTGCTGCACGATCAATGTCGCTACACCGGGCACGACATAGGCACCATAACCTTCCTTGACGTTAAACAGGGGCACGGCGGCCAAGACGATGGGCGAGCGCTGCTGCTTGGCCTCGATGGCGGACGGTGTGCCCGCGCCCAAACGCTTGAGCTCTATACCGGCCGACACGGTCCCCACCACTTCGGCCAGGCCGTTCAAGGCGACCTTGTTGAGCATCAAATACAAGCCATTGCCGGCCACCTGCGCGTGGGCGGTGCGGCCGGCCAGCACGTCTGCCTGCAAGCCATCGGGCAGGATCAACACGCCCATGACCTTGTCGCTCCACAATAAATCTTGCGCGATGGGCAATTCCGGCGTGACGGCCAGCACCTGCAGCGACGGATGGGCCATGGCAAAGCGCGTCAACTGGCGCGACATGGCGCTGCGGTCCTGGTCGACGATCACCACGGGCACGCGCTGGACGATTTCCGTCGCGTATGGCAGCGGATAGAAGAAAGAGTAAATAATGCCGCCGACAAACAGCAACGTCAGCGCGCCCTTGTCCGTCAGCATGGCGCGCCAGGTGGCAAGAAAGGCTGACCAGCAGCTACTCATGTGCGCCCCCATGCTTGCGGGCTATTGGCGCGACGCGCCAGCAGAAATACACCCAGCACGCCGCAGCCGATGGTGATAGCGGCCAGTATCAGCATTTCCTGCACCCCATAGCGCCACGGCGCGCCGGCCAGCCAGTACTTCGTTTGCAGCTGCAGATAATGCGTGAGCGGCAACGCTTGCGCCCAGGCACGAGCCGGCGCCGGCATGGCCATCAAGGGAAAGGCCTGGCCCGCAAACGCGAAAGCCGGTGCCGTGATGAAGGCCGCGCCCGACAGGGCCAGACGCAGGGACAAGGTGGCCGCTATCAGCAGGGTCGCCAGGGCGCAATAGGCGAGCACCAGCAACAACATGCTCAGCAGCAAGGCCGGCAAGCTGCCCGCTACGGCCCAGTCCCGCGCCAGGCTGAAAAATAGCAAGTACAGCAGCGCCAGCGCGCTGTAGGCGATGAGGGGAAACAGCAGCTTGGCGCCGACGGCGCCCAGCCAGCTACCGTTGGCCGAGGCCAGCCATTGCGGCACCGTGGCGTCGCGCAACTCGCGTCCGATGGAGGTGACGACGGCGACGACGATGAAAATCTGCAGCATCGCTGGCATCAGGGCCAGGGTCAAAAACGCTTCATAGCTGACATTTTCATTGTACAAACTATTCAGCGTGGTGCGTATCGGTTCGAACTGGGCCGCCGCCTGTACGGGCGACATGCCCTTTTTCATCCTCGCCGTCATCTCGATGCCGGCTGACAAGGTCGTGCTGACCGTGCGCACATCACGCAGCAAGGCGCCCGCGTGCGAGGAAAACTGCGCGTTGTACAACCACTGTACGGTGGCTTGGCGGCCACCCAGCAATTTCTGTTCAAAATCATTCGGGATCAGCAGATAGCCGAACGCCGTGCGTTCGCGCAGGCGGTGCAGGGCTTCATCGCTGGACGCCACTTTCGCCGTGACTTCAATGCCGGGCGAAGCGTCGAGCCAGCGCGTGAGCTGGCGCGACAAGGCAGAGTTATCGTTATCGATGACGACGATGGGCAAGTCGCGCGCGATGCCGGCAGAAAACACCAACCACAAGATGGCGCATAGCAACACGGGAATCCAGCTGAGCATGCCGACATCCCAGAAGTCGCCGCGCAAGCGTCCCCATTCGCGTGCCAGCGCCGTCGGCCGCTCTTTGTCAGGCTCGCTCATCGGCTATCGGAGCGGGGGAAACACGACCGACATGCCCGGACGCAAGCCCTCGACCTTGATGGCGGGACGCAAGCGTATCTCGAAGGTGCGCAAGTCCGTACCGCCCGGACGGGCAGCGCGCCAGGTGGCAAAATCGGGCAGCACGGCCACCGAGCTGACGTTGAAACTGACTTGCTGCTGCAAGGCTGGCACGCTGGCCGCATGCGTGCTGCCCATGGCAAACGCCGCCATGTCATCTTCGCGCACCTGCAGCACGGCCCAGGCATCGTCCAGGTTCACCAAGGTGATGACAGGAAAACCTTGCGGCGCCAGTTCGCCCGGCTGTATCTGGATCTTGCTCACTTGCCCGGCCACCGGTGCGGCGATCTTCGTTTCCGCCAGCGCGATTTGCGCTTCCGTCAGCACCGCCCCCACCTGGCGCGCCTGGGCGGCAGCGGCCGTCTTGTCTTCCGCACGGGCACCCTGTTGCGCCATGTCATATTGCGCGCGTGCCGCTTGCGCCAGCTGGTCGGCGGCGCGCCATTGCGCCTGCGCCTCGTCACGTTTCTGCTCGGCGATCACGCCTTGCTCGAACATATTGCTGACGCGGCTAAAGGTAGTCTTGGCGATGGTCGCCCCCGTTTGCGCCCGCTCCCAGTTGGCTTTGGCGGCGCGCACTTCCTCGGGACGCGCACCCGCTTGCGCCTTCTTTGCCACGGCGTCGGCTGCCTGCGTGGCGGCCGTCGCTTGCGCGATCTTCGCATCGACTTCCGGGCTCGTCAGCTGAAACAGCAGTTCGCCTTTCGGCACCGTCTGGCCCAGCGTGACATACAGTTCGCCCACCCTGCCCGGCACTTTCGACGAGACATTGACTTCCTGCGCATCC
The DNA here is from genome assembly GCF_051380805.1 of Janthinobacterium paucivorans. Taxonomy (NCBI): domain Bacteria; kingdom Pseudomonadati; phylum Pseudomonadota; class Betaproteobacteria; order Burkholderiales; family Oxalobacteraceae; genus Janthinobacterium; species Janthinobacterium paucivorans. The sequence continues at coordinate 14,933 of NZ_JBNYXR010000010.1, read as the reverse complement.
ATCTGCCCCTGCAAAGGCAGGCGCTGCGGCTGGAAAGCCTGGTACAGCCCCCAGCCCACGAAGGCCAGGATGAGAATGAGGAGGGCGGCGGTGCCGAAGGCCCATGGTTTTTTGGAGGTACTCATTATTCTTTGTCCACAGGTAATTGGATATCGGCCGCGGCGGCCAGGCTGCCCAGGCGCTGCGTCTCGCCCGTCGCTTCGAGCAATTGCGCCAGCCCCATCACATAGTGATAGGCCGTCTGCGCGCGTTGAGTTTCCACCTTGGCCAGGTTCAGGCGCGCGTCGACCACTTCCAGCGACGTCACTTGTCCTTGTTGGAACGCTACTGTTTGCAAACGGATATTTTCGCGCGCCAGCTCCACCGACGAGGCCGTGGACAGGTATTGGATACGCGCGTTTTCCAGCGCGCGCCAGTTTTTCTCGATCAGGGTGGGAATGTCGCGCTCGGCCTGGCGCGCCACCACTTCCACCCGCTCCTGGTCGAGCTTGGCGGCGGCGGTCATCTTGCCCGTATTGATGCGGTGCACCAGCGGCACGGATACGGCCAGGCCGATGGCCCAGTTCGAGCGCACCATCTGGCCGCGATTTAGATTGTAGTTACCGATGGCAAACACGGTGGGCGCGTACTCCTTGCCGTGCAGCTTCAAGGCTTGCTCAGCCTGCACGCGCTTGCTGTCGATTTTTTTCCAGTTCGCATTTTCGCGCATGCCCGTGCTAATGAACGATTGCAAGCTCCCGACCGGCAAGCTGTTGACGAACAACGGCGTACTGGGCCGCACTAGCGTGTTGACGGCGAGCAAACGGGCTAGCGCTACTTGCGCGATTTCCGCGTCGCTGCGCGCCTGCGCTTCATCGCTGCGAGCGCTGTCCAAGGCCACGTCGGCGCGCAGGCGTTGCGCGCGCGAAATCAGGCCGCCCTTTTCCAGCCTGGCCGCGTCACGCTGGTGTTGCGTCACGCCGACCGTCACTTCGGCCCGCACGGCCACCACCCGCTTGGCCAGCAGCAACTGGAAATAGCGCTGCGCCACCAGGGTGGCCAACTGTTCTTCCGCTTCCGTGCGCTCCGCTTGCGCGGCCAGCGTCTGGCTGGAAGCGAGGCCCTTGACGGCATCGAGGCGCCCGCCAGTGTAGATGGGCCACATGCCCAGCAAGCCGAACGAGGTCAGATCCGTCACCACTGCGCGGTTGAGGGAATTGGGGATATGCGGCGTGGGCAAGCCGGGCATTGGCGGCAGCACCGCTTCGATGCCGCCCACCAAGCCGCTGGTATCAATATTGAAGTCCGTCGACAAGCGACCGCGAAATGCCGTCAAATCGACGGAGGGGCCGTCGATATTGGACAGCGCTTCGGCCTTTAATGTTTTCGCGCGCACGTCGAGCGCCGCGCCCTGCACGGTGCCCGAAACCTTTGCTGCTTGCTGCAGCGCTTCGTCAAAGCTCAACGGTGCGCCCGCTGGCAGCTGTGCCTGCGCGGGCATCGCCGCACCCAGCGCGCTGGCCAGCAATAATAATAAATGCCCTTGCAATATACCCATGTAGCGTCCAGTCAGTGAATGAGGGGAAAGCACGGGCTTGCCATGTTTATACTTTCACAATAACAATTATATCCACGGATGTCTATTGCAGCCTGCACTATTGCCTGATGTGGCTGGCACGCAAATCGCATCGAGTAGCGCAAGCGTGCATAAAAGGCAATATTTTTCAGGCTGCGCGAGAAGGCGTCAATTAATCAAGCTCAATAAAAACGCAAAAAGATTATAAATCTTGCGTGCGGCTCTGGACGGCATGTGCAGTCCTCGCCTACGCTGTTTATTTATTTAAAAACAAGAGGAAGCCATGCAGACAGCGCGCTTGAATATTATTGGTATGGATCACGAAGGCTGCGCCGACAGGCTGACGGGCGCGCTCGAAGCGGTCACGGGCGTGGCCACCGTGTGCGTCTCGCTGGCGCGCCAAGGCGCCACGGTACAATTTGACGAACGGCAAGCCACGCAAGAACGCCTGCTGGTGGCCATTAATGACGCCGGCTTCATGGCCGAGGCCTCCGATGAGAAACAACTGCCGTCCTGCAGCGGCGCCTGCGGCCAATGCCGTCACTGAACGCCGAGTCCAGCCTTTCTGCGCGCGCCTGCCCCCTTCTACGCTCAGCCTTCCCGTGCCGCCAGGTCGCACAGATACGCCAGCACGCGGCGCGGTTTCAGCGCCTGCAAGTCGAACGGCGGCAGCGCGATGGCGTCGAGCGTGTTCTTGAACAGCAGGCCCAGTTCGGTATCGCCTTCCAGGCTCAAGCGACGGCTGAAGAACAGGGTGTCCGGATCTTCCTGGCGCCGTGCCAGCAGCATCAGGTCATGCACGCTGGCGGCGATGCACAAGTGCGGCACGTCGGCATAACGTTCGGCCACGAACACTGTGCCCTGCCACTCGAAATCGAAGGCGATGCCCGCATCGAGCAAGCGCAGGCGCAGGCTGCGCCCTTCCAGGCTGCGCCGCACGTCGTCGGGCAATTGCGGTGCCAGCAAGCGATTCAACCCTTGCACGAACAGCCAGGAGGCGGGATACGGCGGTAGCTTGGACAGCAATTCGGCCAGCGGTTCGGGCAGCCGGTACGCGGGGTACGCGGCGGCAGGCTTGCTCGTCACGGGCTTGGCAGGGACCGGAACCGGGACCGGCAACCTTTCCAGTTGATCTTGCATGGTGCTTCCTTTCGATGCGTTCAATGAGCGGCGTGTAGTTCCATGCCGGGCTGACCGTGCCAATAGCCGTCGCAGGCGGCGGCCGGCTGGCAGGCAGCCAGCTGGGCCTGGGCGCCGACGCCGCTGACCTGGCCGCGGCGCGCCCGGTCGAAAATGGCGATGACTTGTTGCGTATGCATGGCCTGTGGGCTGATGCGCACCACCGCCACGCCCATGTCGCGCATGACGTCGAGTTCGCGCACCAGGTTATAGACCAGCGCCGACTGCGTCTGCGTGCCATTGAGCACGAGGAATGGCACCTCATCGCGCGTGCGCAGCAGCAGCCCGTCCGGCTCTTCCAGGCAGCTATAACCGCAATCGTCCTTCGGCAGGTTGCGGTTACGCGCCGTGAAGCAGCGCGCGGAAAACGCCAGCGGCATGCGGCCGTAGGCGAATACTTCCGTCTCCAGCCCTTGCGGTTTCTGGCGCTGCATCTCGGCCAGTGCCACCCGTCCCATTTCCAGCGGCATCACCCAGCGCCGCGCACCCAAGCGCGCCAGCAGTTGCAGGCTGGGGCCATTGAACAGGTTCAGGTGAGGGCCAGCGACAAAGGAGACATCCTTTTGCATGCAGTGCACAGCGCCCATGTCATTCGCCTCGACCGCATAGCGGCCATTGCCCGTGATGCGGCGCAGGATCGCCAGTTCGCTGCCCGCCTCGATCAGCGCTTGCGTCGACAACACCACTTCCTTGCCGCTTGCAGCAAGCATGTCGGCGATATCGAGCCAGTCGGCCAGGCGCAGCTCGTGCCTGCGCGAGCATACGGTTTCGCCCAGATACACGATATCGACGGCGCTGCCGGCGATCTGTTGGTAAAACTCGAAGACGGTGGCGCGCGGCCAGTAGTACAGCAAAGGGCCCAAAGAGAGTTTCAGCATGCCTTTTCCAGTATCTTTTAAGTTACAAAACCGTAGCGAGCGGCTCGCAGCGAGGCCGAGAAGCGCAGCCGTGCTTGAGCACGGGGCCGCGCCCCGGGATGCGCGGCAGGTTTTGCTATTTCCAGGAGCGATGGTAAGCGCCCAGAGTGTGCTGCTGACCCTCGGCCAGCTTGTCCATGGCCGCCATCCAGGCCGGCTTGACGGCGTAGCGCGGATGACCTTCTCGGCAGGCGTCAATCGCTTCACGCCACACGCGCGTCACCTGCGCCACGTAGGCGGGACTGCGCTGGCGCCCTTCGATTTTCACGGCACGCACGCCCATGGCGATCAGTTGCGGCAGCAGCGCCAGGGTATTCAAGCTGGCCGGCTCCTCGATCGCGTAATACACTTCGCCATTGACGTCGAAACGCCCCTTGCACAGAGTCGGATAGCTGGCGTTTTCAGCCGGTGCGTAGCGCTCGATCAGCACGCCGTTCAAGCGCGACTCCAGACCGTTCGGTGTTTCCAGCCAGCGCACGGCCTTCGCTGGCGAGCATACGCCGTGGGTGTTCGGCGCCTCGCCCGTCGCATACGACGACAGTGCGCAGCGCCCTTCGACCATGACGCACAAGCTGCCGAAGCCGAACACCTCGATCTCCACCGCGGTCTTGCTGATCAGTTGTTCCACCTGCGCCATCGACAGCACGCGCGGCAGCACGGCGCGGGAGATGCCGAAGTGTTCGTGATAGAAGTTGATGGCTTCATAATTCGTGGCCGAGCCCTGCACCGACAGGTGCAGGCGCAGCTGCGGCTGGTGCTGGGCGGCGTAGGCCATCAGACCTGGATCGGCGACGATTATGGCGTCGATGCCCGACGCGGCGGCGCGGTCGATGGCGCTGCGCCACACGGCCCAGTTATGCGCCTGCGGATAGGTATTTAGTGCCAGCAGCACCTTGCGTCCGTACTGGTGGGCGTAGCGCACCCCCTCGGCGATGGCCTTCTCGTCGAAGTTGAGGCCGGCGAAATTGCGCGCATTGGTGGCGTCGCGAAAGCCCAGATAAACGGTGTCGGCGCCATTATCGACGGCCGCTTTCAGGGCGGGCAAGCTGCCGGCAGGGCAAACCAGTTCCAATGGTCCGGCTACGCAGGGGGCGGTGGTTGCTTCAAGCATCATGCTGTTCTCAGTCCTGTATCGGCTCAGGTGCACACTATAGCCCCGCCCATGCTGCCCAGTCGTTGATGCAGGTGAAGGAATACATGCATGGCTGGCGCACCTTCAACTTGCTTGACCTGGCTGTAAAATGCCCATCTTTCCTCCTGTTTGAAGGCCCACCATGCCCCGCAAAGCGCTGCTGATTTTCCTGCTGACCGTGTTCGCGCGCCGCCAACGGCCGCAGTTGCAGCAGGTCGCCATCTTCGAGGCGCGCATGGCCAGCTGGAGCACCTATACGCCGCTGGAAATCTGCGCCCGGGTGCTGCCCACCTCTGTCACCAGCATCGCCGCCTTCTTTTGCGCGAGCTGGCTGGTCCTGCGCGAAACGCGCTGGAACAAAACCGCCTGAGGCGTAATGCCGTTCAGTTAGTGTGTTAGTGATGCTATTTTTAGCCCAAGAACCAGGACAGGGGTCGGACCCTGAGGGTCCGACCCCAGCTCTTTGCCTCTGGGGTTAGCGAATTTACTGGCGCTCATAAATCACGCCAAAATCCTTAACTGAACGGCATTACCGCCTGAGGTGGTTTTTTCACCTGGATCAAGGATACGCACAGCGCTTGCACGCCACCTTTGACATCACTACATTTAGTCGATAGTCTTCAAAAAACACCGTATGTTGTGTTTATTGGAGGTTCCATGGTGACAAATGCAGTTTCCCCCACACGCGGCCAGGTCGATGTCGCCGCGTCCATCAATGAATACCTGGAGCGGCGCGACTGGCGCGTCAACGCCAACGCTAACCAGGGATACTCCCTCGGTGGCCTGATCCTCAATGTGTCGGGCAAGGTCATCGCCAACTACTGGCTGGACCAGGTGTATCCGCCGGAAGTGGGCGCGGCGCACCGCGAAGCGGCGCTGCACATCCACGACCTCGACATGCTGGCCGGCTATTGCGCCGGCTGGTCGCTGCGTACACTGCTGCATGAAGGCTTGAACGGTGTACCAGGAAAAGTTGAGTCAGGCCCGCCGAAACACATGTCGAGCGCTGTCGGCCAGATCGTCAATTTCCTCGGCACCCTGCAAAACGAATGGGCCGGCGCGCAGGCGTTCAGCTCCTTCGACACCTATATGGCGCCCTACATCCGCAAGGACAGCCTGCGCTACGAAGACGTGCGCCAATGCATGCAGGAGCTGATCTTCAACCTCAACGTGCCATCGCGCTGGGGCACGCAGACGCCGTTTACCAACCTCACTTTTGACTGGGTTTGCCCGGACGACCTGCGCCAGCAGATTCCCGTCATCGCCGGCCAGGAGATGGACTTCAGCTATGGCGAGCTGCAGGCGGAGATGGACATGATCAACCGCGCGTATATCGAGATCATGATGGCGGGCGACGCCAAGGGCCGCGTCTTCACCTTTCCCATCCCCACCTATAACATTACCGAGGACTTCGACTGGCATAGCGAGAATGCCGAACGGCTGTTCGAGATGACGGCACGCTACGGCTTGCCCTACTTCCAGAATTTCATCAATTCGGAACTCAAGCCGAACATGATCCGCTCCATGTGCTGCCGATTGCAACTGGACTTGCGCGAGCTGCTTAAGCGGGGCAATGGCCTGTTCGGCTCCGCCGAGCAGACCGGTTCCCTGGGCGTGGTGACCATCAACTGCGCGCGCCTGGGCCACCTGTGGCGCGGCGATGAAGTGGCGCTGCTGGCTGACCTGGACCGCCTGCTGGAACTGGGCAAAGTCAGCCTGGAAATCAAGCGCCGCACCATCGAGGACCTGATGCAGCAAGGCTTGTTCCCCTACACGCAGCGCTACCTGGGCACCCTGCGCAACCACTTTTCCACGCTGGGGGTCAATGGCATCAACGAGATGATCCGCAATTTCAGCAGCGACGCGTATGACATCACGACGCCGCAAGGCCATGCGCTGGCCGTACGCCTGCTCGACCATGTGCGCGCCCGCATGGTGGCATTCCAGGAAGAGACGGGCCACATGTACAACCTGGAAGCGACACCGGCCGAGGGCACCACGTACCGCTTTGCCCGCGAAGACCGCAAACGCTATCCGGCCATCGTGCAGGCGGGCACGCCCGAGCAGCCGTATTACACGAACTCGTCGCAGCTGCCCGTGGGCTACACGGACGACCCGTTCGAGGCTTTGGCCATGCAGGACACACTGCAGCGCAAATATACGGGCGGCACGGTACTGCACCTGTACATGACGGAAGCGCTCTCGGACGCCAACGCCTGCCGCGAGCTGGTAAAGCGCGCCCTGAGCCGCTTTTCGCTGCCCTACATCACGCTCACGCCCACGTTTTCCATCTGCCCACGCCACGGCTACCTGGCCGGCAAACATACATTCTGCCCCACCTGCGACGCGGAGCTGATCGCCCGCAAGCAAGCCCACCCTGCTGCATCACTCGAGGAAACGCCATGAATACACGTCCCGACTTCACTCCCGCCATCAGCCTGCTCGACAGCGAACGCCAGCGCTGCGAAATCTGGACCCGGGTGATGGGCTATCACCGCCCCGTCGCCTCGTTCAACATCGGCAAGCAGGGCGAATTCCATGAGCGCCAGTATTTTACGCAAGCAAGCGCCCGGCTTGACCAGCCCGCCCGCGATGGCAGTTGAACTGAAAGTGGGGGGCCTCACGCCCTTTTCCGCCACCGACTATCCGGGCAAGCTGGCGGCCGTGGTCTTCGTGCAGGGCTGCCCCTGGCGTTGCCGCTATTGCCACAATCCCCATTTGCAGCGGCGCACGCCCGAGGGCGCCATGTCCTGGCGCGACGTGCTGGCTTGGCTGCGCCGCCGCGTCGGCCTGCTCGACGCCGTCGTCTTCAGCGGCGGCGAAGCGTGCATGGACCCGGGCCTGGCGCGCGCCATGCGTGACGTCAAGGCGCTCGGTTTCAACATCGGCCTGCACACGGCCTGCATTTATCCGCAGCGCCTGCAGGAAGTGCTGCCCCTGCTCGATTGGGTGGGCTTCGACATCAAGACGCCGTTTGCCCACTATCGTCTTGTGACGGGCGTAGCGGGCAGCGGTGATCCGGCGCGCGCCTGCCTGGACGCCATCCTTGCCAGCGGCGTCGCTTACGAATGCCGCACCACCGCCCACCCGGACTTGCTGCCCGATGCACAGTTGCTGGCCCTGGCCACCACCCTGGCCGCCAGAGGCGTCGACAACTACGTGCTGCAGCAGTTTCGCGCCGAAGGCTGTGCGGACGCGTCGCTGGCCAGCCGCCCCCTGCACGGCTATCCGGCGGCGAGCACTTTGGCGCACATCGGCGCCATGTTTGCGCGATTTACATTCCGTCATCATGGCAGTTGAGCCGATAAGCACATAATTTTGCAAAGTCCGGCAAAATTATGCTTTACACAACACCAAAATGCCTGGCGTACTGTAAGGTATCAACTGTGCTGCGCACCACGCGTAGCGCGTCAGATTCTTTACACCGCATCACAGATAAGCGTCATCCATGAACGAGTTCACCGCAGTCCAGCCAGGCATCCCTTCCACCCACGCCGACATTCTGTACGGCCCGCCGCGACCGGATCTGCTGCGCGAGGAAGTGCTGGCCGACCTGCTCGAGGCGACGGCCCGCCGCTGCCCCGCACAGATCGCCCTGATCGCCGGCGAGCGCCGCATCAGCTACGCCGAACTCGATGCACAGGCCGGCCTGGCCGCGTCGCGCCTGGTGACCGCTGGCGTCAAGCCCGGCGACATCGTGGGCCTGTGGCTGCCGCGCGGCCCCCATTTGCTGCTGATGCAGGCGGCCATCGCCAAGGCGGGCGCCGCCTGGCTGCCCGTCGACGAAGACACGCCAGTCGAGCGCCTGCAAGTATGCCTGGACGATGCCAATGGCGTTGGCGTCATCAGCTGCGCGCAGTTCGCGCCGCGCCTGTTTGATGCTGGCGTCCAGCGTCCCGTGTGGACGGCGGAAAGCCTGCTGGCGCCCATCATGCCGGGCGAACATCTGCCCACGCGCGGCAGCGTCCTGCCCGAACACCCGGCCTATGTGATCTACACGTCCGGCTCGACGGGCAAGCCCAAGGGCATATTGATCAATCAGCGCAGCATCTGCCACTTCCTGCGCAGCGAAAACGCCGTGCTGGAAGTGACGCAAGCCGACACCGTCTACCAGGGCTTTTCCGTCGCCTTCGACATGTCCTTCGAAGAAATCTGGATCGCCTACCTGGTGGGCGCCACCCTGTGGCTGGGGCCCAAGGATATCTCGGGTGACCCGGAAGCCTTGCCGCGCGCCCTGGCCGAAAACAAGGTCACCGTGCTGCACGCCGTGCCGACATTGCTGGCCCTGTTCGCCGAGGACGTGCCCAGTTTGCGCTTGATCAACCTGGGCGGCGAGATGTGCCCCGAGTCCTTGGTCGAGCGCTGGTCGCGCCCGGGCCGCGCCATGTTCAATACCTACGGCCCCACCGAGGCAACCGTATCGTGCAGCCTGGCGCGCCTGCGCCCCGGCGAACCCGTCACCATCGGCACGCCGCTGCCCAACTATGGCTTGCTGGTGCTGCAGGTGGCCGAGCCCGGTGAAAACCGTCGCTTGGCCCTGCTGGCGCGCGGCGAAACGGGAGAGCTGTGCATCATCGGCCCCGGCCTGGCCGAGGGTTACCTGGGCCGGCCCGACCTGACAGTGGAAAAATTTCTGCCCAATCCATGGGCGACCAACGCAGATGACGCGCGCCTGTACCGCACGGGCGACCTAGCGCGCATCGATGCCGATGGCCAGGTGCTGTGCCTGGGCCGCGCCGACGACCAGGTCAAAATACGCGGCTTTCGCGTGGAGCTGGGCGAAATCGAAGCCGTGCTGGCGCAGCAGGCGGGCGTGGGCACGGTGGCCGTGTTGCTGCGCAAGGATGATGGCATCGACCAGCTGGTGGCCTACATCGTCGGCAGCGACGATGCCCCCGACGACGCGCTGGCGGCGAAAACCCTGCGCGCGGCCTTGAACCTGCATTTGCCGCCATATATGGTGCCGGGCCGCTTCGAGCTGCTGGCGCTGATGCCGCGCCTCACTTCCGGCAAAATCGACCGCAAAGCCTTGAAAACTATGCCATTGTCCGCACCGCCGACAGCTGAAGTGAGTGCATCGGACGCGCCGGAAACACCGGCCGAAGTGGCCCTGTTTGCGGCCCTGGCCAAGCTCTTCCCGGGCCAGGCAATTTTGCGCCAGCTGGACTTCTTCAGCGACCTCGGTGGCCATTCCTTCCTGGCCGCCCGCCTGGCGTCCGCCCTGCGCGCCGATCCGGCCTACGCCCACATGACGGTGCGCGACATTTACCAGAACCGGCAAATCGGCAAGATCGCCGCCGCGCTCAATGAGGTGCCCGCATTGGCCACGCCGGAAGCGGACTGGACGCCGCCGTCGACATGGAAGCGCTGGATCTGCGGCGCGGCGCAGGCGGCAGCCGTGCCGGGCCTGGTCACCTTGCGCATGGCGCAGTGGATGGCACCGTTTTTCACTTATCACTTCTTCACCGGTGACACGGGAGACACCGTGCCGCGCGCCATCGCCGCCTCCATCGGCGTATTCCTGCTGGCGACTTTGGCCGAATTTGTCATTGCGATTGCCGGCAAGTGGCTGATCGCCGGGCGTCTGAAACCGGGCAGCTATCCGCTATGGGGCGTCACGTATTACCGCTGGTGGCTGGCCGACCGCCTGGTCGAATCGGCGCCCGCGTATCTACTCAGCGGTTCGTCGCTGAACAGCTGGTGGCTGCGCGCGCTGGGCGCGAAAGTGGGCAAGGAAGTGGTCATCGGCTCGATGACCCTGCGCGCGCCCGACTTGCTCGATATCGGCGACAACGTCAGCGTGGGCAATGCCGTCAACTTTGAAAACGCCCGCGTCGAACGGGGCCGCTTGCTGCTGGGCCGCATCCGCATCGGCGACGACGCCTGCATCAGTTCCTATGCGATTTTGGAAGGCAATACCACGGTGGGCGCCTTCGGCCACCTGGAGGGTCAATCAGCGCTGGCCGATGGCGCCTGCGTGCCCGACGGCCGTATCTATACGGGTTCGCCCGCGCGCGACATCGGGCCCTACGATCCTGCCAGCCAGCCGCCGCGCCCCGCCGTCTCGCGCCTGCGCCTGACGGGCGAAACCCTGTTCTTCTGCTTTGGCATGGTCTTGATCGCAGTGCTGTTCTTCATGCCTGTCTTCCCCAGCTTCGTGCTGATCGACTGGTTCGACGAACGCGAAATGATGCCGTGGTTGCAGGGACGCGACGTGACGACCCAACTGGCGCGCTACTTCCTGCTGGCCTTCCCCGCCAGCGCCGTGCTGATCGTGCTGACGGCCTTGCTGTCGGCCGCCATCCGCTGGGGCGCGCTGCCCCGTTTGAAGCCGGGCAGCTCGCCCGTGCACAGCAATATCTATTGTGCCAAGTGGCTGGTCAGCCATATCCAGGAGTCGAGTCTGAATGTGCTGCACGGCATCTACGCCACCGTGTACGCCCCGTACTGGTACCGCCTGCTGGGCGCCAAGGTGGGCAAGGGCGCCGAGATTTCCACGGCGCTGGGCGTGGTGCCCGACATGCTGACCCTGGGCGACGATACCTTCATCGCCGACGCCGTCATGCTGGGCGACGAGCAGATCGATGGCGGCTGGATGACCATGCGCCCCACCGTCATCTCGCACCGCAGCTTTGTTGGCAACGGCAGTTATATCCCGGACGGCACCACCTTGCCCGAGCACGTGCTGATCGGCGTGCACACGCATGCGCCGCGCAATGCGCAGATGCATAGCGGCGATACCTGGCTCGGTTCTCCTCCGATGCACCTGCCCGCGCGCGAACAGGTCGCCGGCTATGCGGAACACCTGACGTTCAAGCCGTCCATGCTGCGCCGCCTGGGCCGCAGCCTGATCGAAGCGTTCCGTATCGTCGCGCCGCACGCGGTGGTGATCGCCGTCGGCTATACCCTGGTACTGGACGTGATGCCGATTGCGGGCGCCGGACGCTGGGGCGAAGTGGTGGGCGACCTGACCATCGCCGGCCTGGCCTATGGCATCGGCAATTTCCTGGTCGTGGTGCTGTTCAAATGGCTACTGCTGGGACGCTACCGCAAGCACGCGGCGCCCATGTGGACGCCCTTCGTGTGGATTTCAGAAGGCGTGACCAACCTGTATGAAGGCATCGCCGTGCCCAACTTCATGCGCTACCTGCGCGGCACGCCATGGCTGCCGCTGGCTTTCCGCCTGTTCGGCTGCAAGATCGGCCGTGGCGTCTACATGGACACGACCGACATCACGGAATTCGACTGCGTGCACATCGGCCACTACAGCGAATTGAACGCCCTCACCTGCCCACAAACGCATTTGTTTGAAGACCGCGTGATGAAGATCGACCACGTGGAAATCGGCGAGCGCGTCTACATGGGCCCGCGCAGCTCCGTGCTGTACAGCGCCAAAGTGGGCGACAATGCGCGCCTGGGTCCCTTGACCCTGGTGATGAAGGGCGAACACATCCCCGCTGGCAGCAACTGGGCCGGTTGCCCGGCCGCACCCCTGCGCAGCTGATGGATTCAACGCTGCTCTGGCCGGGCGACGGCGTGCTGGTGATCGGCATCGCCGCCGTCATGCCGCGCGCCGAAGCGCGCCAGCGCATCCGCGCCGCCGTGCGCGCAGCGGCGGCGCGGTGGCAAAAGATGGACATCGAGGCGATCTCGGTGGAGTCAACGCCAGGAGCCCCTTCCCGTTTGCTGCTGGCAGGACGCACGGCGGGCCTGTCGTTCAGCCATGACGAGGGACTGTCGCTGGCCGCCGTCCATCTGCATGGCCCTGTCGGTATCGACGTGATGCGCGTGCAGGACATTGCCGACTGGGCGAATCTGGCGCGCGATTACCTGGGACCGCAGGTGGCGCAGGAACTGGCCGCCTGCCCCGCCACCCTGCGCCCGGCAGCGCTGGCACGGGCTTGGACGGCGCGCGAAGCGGCGCTCAAATACTCCGGCCAAGAGCTGGCCGAGTGGCAAGGAGCCACGCCCTCGTGCCGTTTGCAGGCTTTACCCGTGCCAGCCCCCTACGTGGCAAGCCTGGCCTGTTAATCTTCCTTGTCACTTCCCGCCGCGCCGATCTGGACGAAAATCAGTTTTGCGATAATACTGACGAGTAATCCCAGCACCCCGAGCAATTCCAGCATGATCTTTCCTTCGCAATGACAGCAGAGCAATCCACTGTAGCCTGAACGCCGGCGCAAAGCGAATATCAAATCCGGCAGTCACCGATCTCGAAAAGGCATACGATTGATTTCCCTTAAACAGTTCCGCTATTTTGTCGAAGTCGTCGATGCGGGCAGCTACTCGCGCGCAGCGGAAAAACTGTACATCGCGCAGTCTGCCCTGAGCCGGCAAATCAAGGAACTGGAAAACGAGGTGCAGGCGCTGCTGCTGACGCGCGACGCGCGCCATATCGAACTCACACCGGCAGGACAGGTGTTTTATGATCGCGCCAGACGCATTCTCGACGAGATCGACGAAACCGTGCGCCAGACCCGCCATGTAGGGCAAGGCGCGCAAGGCATCATCCGCCTGCTCCATTCGAGCTCCGTCACCCTCACGCCGGCCATAGGCGCGGTGCTGAACCGGCTGCTGGCGCAGTTTCCAGGCCTTACGCTGGATATCTCAAAGGGCTCGTCGGAAAACCAGGCAGCCGATATCGAGGAAGGCCGCGCCGACCTGGGCCTGGTGCGCCTACCGACCCTACGCAAGCATGCAAATATCGTCGTGCACGAACTGTATGCGGAAAAGCTGGTGGTGGCCGTGTCAGCGGCCTCAAAACTGGCCACACTGGAGCGCACGACCATTGCCGCCCTGCGCGACGAAGCGTTCGTCTCGATCCCGCACAAGGACCGCGGCGGCCTCAGCTACCTGGTGGCGAGCCTGTGCCTGGCGCAGGGGTTCTTTCCAAAGGCGGCGCGCGCCCTGTCGCGCAAGACCTCGCAGCTAAACCTGATCGAGGCCGATATGGGCATCGCCATCGTCCCCGACAGCATGCGTTTGCTGGCGCCGCCGGGCGTGCGATTCATTGCACTGCCCGATGAGCAATCGCATTGCGCCGTGGGCCTGATCTCGCCGCGCGCGGCCAGCGGCATGGTCGCTGCATTTACGCAAGCGTTCGTGCGCGAGATGAACGCCTTGACAACGGTCGCTTAAGCTTGCGCGTACAGCGCCGCATCCACATTGCGCAGCGCCTTCGTCACAGCGCCAGCATCGATGCTGCCGGCCAGGAAAACGGGACGCGGACTGGCAAGCACGCCAAGACGCGCGCTCAAGGCCGCGCGCGATTGTGTGCCAGAATGGACCATTACCCACTTCCAGGCGATACCATGGCCGACTACAAAAACCCCAGCTACGTGGCCCGCTCGATGCACCCGCGCTTCGATGAACTGACCTCGCCAGGCGATGCCGTACCGTATTCAGGCATTTACCGCTGCGATGGCTGCGCGCATGAAATCGTGTCGACGCAAGGCCACGTCATGCCGCCGCAAAACCATCACCAGCACAGCAGCGAGCAAGGTGCTATCCGCTGGCGCCTGATCGTCAGCCCGCGCTGATTGACACGCGCCAAATGGCGGACGATACTTGATTCATCCGCCATCGCCTATGGAATATCACTGGAATGTCACTGGAACACCCGCATGCGTAGCGTCGATTTTGAAGTCCGCAAAGAGTGTCCGCCGCAGCTGTGCGACTGCGAACGCCAGCGCCTGCTCGACGATGCGCAGGCAGACCTTGCCATCCTGCGCCTGAACCTGACGGAAGAAAAACGCCTGCTGGCGCACATCGAGGGCATCGCCACCCATGCGCAGCTGCAAAAGCTGCAGTTGCTGTTGAAGAGCAACTTGGGCGTGGAATTACAAATCACGCCGGGCAGCGGCGAAGTGCGCACCGTGCGCGGCTTCCAGATCCGCCTGCTGGAGCGGCCCGGCCTGTGCCGCAAGACGCGCGCCGCCATTCCGGCAGCGGTGCGCCGCTGCCTGGCCGCGCATCCGCAAATCGCGTTTGCGATCTTGAATGAAAACGATTTGCTGGGCGCAGTGTGAGCCGAGTAGATACTGTTATCCCCGTCAAGCGGCGTGCAAGGTCGGATCAAATATTTTTCCTGACCTGAGCACGCCGAATGCCACGTGCACCAGCTTGCGCATCATGGCGCCGATGATCAGCT